>JANPEL010000001.1:0-13861 GCA_031431925.1 Gemmatimonadota bacterium
GGTATCGATCATGACCAAACTCTGGATCGCCTCGTCAGTGGCCCTCATGGCGGTGGCCTGCACCTCCGAACCGTCATCCGCCGACTTCGCCGCGGCGTTCGCCAAGGCCGGCTGCGGCCCGACCGACGGACCGGCCATCGAGCTTGAACTCTCCGCCACCCAACAGAGCCGACCGCTCAGCCCCCCCTACATTCGGCTCGCGATCTACCAATCGCGCGCCGAGGCCGCCGGCCGAAGCTGGTCGTTCGAAGCACCGTTCCTGACCGGCTATGCGGCCTACTGCGCTACGGAAGATGTCTGCGAAGGTGCCACCAACGGCCGGGTCCGCTTCGACCCCAACAAATCCCTCAACACCCTAGGTGGTGAGGTCGATCTGTCATTTCCGGGTCGAGGCAGGATTCGGGGCCGATTCGTGGCGGAGTGGCGCACCGGCGGCAATCCGCTATGCGGATGAACGCCCGCCTGACCAGCGCCCTGATCGGCGGGCTCGCTGCCGCCGGCCTCGGCGGATGCGGAGGCGGCGCGCTCCGTCCCTCCGGCGATCCATTGAGCGTAGGCACCTGGGGCGGTGACAATGCCGGGGTCATCGTCACCGATTCCACCATTCACGTCCACATCGGTTGCACGTTCGGAGACATTCCGGGCCGGCTCTCCGTCGACGACACCGGCCGGTTCAGTGTGGCAGGGAGTTACGTCCTCAAGGCCTTCCCCATCGTCCTCGGTCCGAAACTGCCGGCCCAATTCTCCGGGCGTCTGGTGGGCCGGAACCTGACGATCTCGGTGGCGGTGAATGACACCACCACCGGGCAACCCGTTTCCCTCGGCCCGGTCACGGTGCGCTACGGACAAGACCCCAAGTTGGGACCCTGCCCGATTTGCCGGGTGCCCAAACCCTGACGGCGATCGCCTACTCGGCGATATAGCGCCACGGATCGGACGGGGTGGCGCGGTACCACACCGTAAAAAATGAGAATCCCGGCGGCGACCCGGCGGGCGGGGCCTGATTCGGGCGAATGACACCGATCGACACGCCCAAATCACCGCTCCCGGCCACCACGACGCGATTCGGGGCCCACGACACCGGGCTCCCGCTGGGCGGATTGCCCTGACTCACGCTCACCCCGATGGCCTCGGCGCCGATGACGAAACCGGCACTCGGCCCACCCATGTTGACCGCGTCGGTCCGGCCCCATTTGACGAAAGCCGGTCCCAGGCCCACCCGCTGGGCTTCCTCCGAGAAGCCCCGTTCAGCCTGATCCAAACTGGCTCGATAGGTCTCGACGGCGGCGGGGTCGTCGGCCGGCGCCACGAGTTTTGCCGGAAGGGCCGGTGGCATTCGCGCCAGGGACACGGCGCTGTCAGCCCGGTCCCTTTTGCGGTACGCCACGACCCGCCAACCGGCCGGCCCCTTGACCCAATAGGAGAGGTATTTCCACGGGATCCGGCTGCTATCGGGACGGGTCAGGGTGCCATACCCAAACGTGAAGCCGTGGAGCCCATCGGCCGAGATCCCGGCCCGGATTGGCTGCCACGCCGCCCGGGCCCCTGCGTTGTCGGGATTGGCCCAGAGCAGTTGGGTAGCGGCCTCGATTCCTTCCACGATCTTGCCCCCGGGCGCCGGCATCGCGACGTCCGCGGCGAACATAGCCGAGAGGCCGGAAACGGCATCGGTCGAGGCGGCCGCCGCCGAGAACGCGCTGTCTTGCGCCAGCAGTGTCGCCGCCACCGATTCCGGAGAGACCGGCGCGCACCCGAGCGACAGGAGGCCGCCGGCGAGCAGCAGCGAGAGATTCAGGTTGATGGGCATACTGTCCCTACTCTCCCGCGCTGGAATCGGTTTCGGTTGAGCGTCGGATGCCTCGTCGCCGGCCGGTGACTTGCCACACCGGAAAAGTCTGGTGCCGGACCGTCCGATCGCGGGAGGCCTCCTCGAGCCCCGCGGCCAGCCGACCGAGTTCCCGGACCGTTGCTGCACCGGTCTTGAGCAACGCGGCGCGGGTCGCCGCAAGGGCAAAGGCCGGCATCGAGGCGTACGGGTGCCCGCCCCGAAACCGGAGCCGGTGTTGGCGGCATTCGATCCCGACCACGCCCCGCCGCCGCAATTGCTCGGCCAGCGCGGGGCCGGTGCCCGAACGCCGCCGGAGAAACGCCGCCGCCACCCGCTGGGCCAGCGCCGGGTAGCCCAGCGGCGCCGGGTCAATCTCCCAGATCTCGGGCCCGGGCTCCTGGAGCGCGATGAACCCGCCCGGCTTGACCAAGGCGATCATCTCGTCGAGTAGCGGCCCCACACCGGCCTCCTGGCAGACGAATCGGGCGTGCACCAGATCGAAGACCCCGCGCGGGAGCCCGGTCCGGGTCACCTCGCCGGGCCGGAGCGAAACGTTAGGCGCCCGGCGCGGAACGGTGAGTGCCGCGAGCAGCGCCGCAATGTCCCGGTCAATACCGACCACGGTTCCGGTTCGGCCAACCCGGCGGGCCAAGAGGTCGAGAATGCCGGAGGGCCCGCACCCGAGATCGGCACACGACCAGCCAGGTCCGACACCGATCCGGTCGATCAGCGCGGCGGCGGCGGGAGCCCACGCCCGGGCCTGGATGACCAGGCGGCCGGGTCCGGTCGGGTCGGTGAGCGGTGGCATCCGCCAATCTAGGCCGGGCCCGGGATTCCCGCGATCAACCGCTCGACGCCGGACCACCGCCGGGTGATACTTGGGGCTCATGACATCCGACCCGTTGGTCCACGAGTTGATCGAAGCCGGCGCCGCCCGGCTCGAGGAAACGATCCGCACCGAGACGCCCGGCCTCGCCGAGCCTGCGCTCGCCTGGATCCGGTCGCTGACCCTGACCAACCGGCTGGCCGACTACTTCCATCATCCGCTCCGGTTTCCGATGCTCCGGCTGCCCGGCTGGGCGGTGGAGCACGAGGCGCCTAACCATCGGGCGTTGTTCGCCGATACGATCTACAGTACGATGGCGGGGTACTATCACATCCGGTTGCTCGACGACCTCGTCGACCGCCAGACCGGCGCCCCGCTCGAGCTGTTGCCGCTCGCCGCACTCTTTCATACCGAGTTCCAGAGCGCCTACCTCCCCCACTTCCCGGCGGCGTCGCCGTTTTGGCCGGTGTTCCGCCACCGATGGCTTGGGTTGGCCGATGCCACGGTGGCGCGCCCCGCGCCCGGCCCCGATCAGGCGGCCGCCCTTTTTGCCAGGGCCACCGCCACGGTCGGGGCGGTCGTGATTCCGCTCCGCGCCCTCACCCTCGGCATGGGGGTGCCCGAACGGTTCGATCAGTGGGAGCCGGTGGTGCTCGAATTGGCCCGGATCGACCAACTGATGGACGATGTCCTCGACTGGCAGCCCGACCTCGAGCGGAGCCAACCGAATTTGCTTTTGGCCGACGGCGCCGAGCGCGCTCACCCAGGCGAGTCGAGCGCGGCGTGGGTCGTGCGAGAAGGGTATCGCCGCGGGCTCGCGGCCGTCCGGAAGCGACTCAACGAACTCACACCGGCTGCGACCGCCCTCGGGAGCGCACCCCTCCTCGAGTTTCTGGCCGGCCGGCGGGCCGCGGCCGACGCGCTCGAGGATGAGACCAGCGCAGGACTCGCCCAATTGGCGTCGCTCGCCGTGTGGTTCGACCCGCCATCTGCTTGACGCTCCGCCTGGAAATGCTACATTCCCGCTGTTCGTACCGACCCACCGCATCACGCCCTTTCAACGGAGCACCCCATGGCGGCACCGCTCGATTTCAACCAGCTGGTCATCCGAATGCTGGGCGACGTGAAATTCCGGGTGGCAATGGTCAAGAACCCCGAGAAGGCGCTTCGGGGCATCGGGGCCAAGCCCACCAAGCAGCAACTCACTGCGCTCAAGGCGATGAACTGGTCGAGCATTGAGAAGGTGTTCACGGCCTTCAAGGCCGGCGTTCACCCGGCCACGTTTACCTGATCTCGGTGTTCGCCGCCGATCCGATTCAGGTCCATCAGATTCAGCGGGGAGGGCTTCCCACCCTCCTCGAGTTGCTGGCAGCGGGAGCGCCACGGGTGGCGCTCTCGCTGATTGCGTTTGGCGGGGTGGTCTGGCTCGCGGCCTACCTCTCGGCGATCCGAGCCGCCAACCGGGGCAAAGTCACCACGCTTCCCTTGGTGGCCGTCTGTCTCAACATCACCTGGGAAATCGTCCACACCGTAGTGTACCGGCCGCCCCGAACGATCGACCTGGCCACCAATCTTGCCTGGCTCGCACTCGACCTCTTGATCCTGACTCAACTTTTTCGGTTCGGACGCGCCCGTCAGGCAATTCCCCAGGTCCGCGAATACTTCGTGCCGGTGGTCGTAGGAACTCTGATCCTCTCGTTTCTGGGCCACCTCACGTTCCATCGTCATGTGACCGCCAACTCGATCTTCCCGGACGAAAGCGGCACCATTCCGGCATTCATCATCAGCCTGGTGATGAGCGTGCTGTTCGTCGGGATGTACTACGCCAGGCCGGACGGCGCCGGGCTCTCGAAGACCGTGGCCTGGACCAAGTTCGTCGGCACGTTATGCTATTCAGTCGGCAATACGATGATCTTGATGCGAATGCCCACCGTTCAGTACGAAGTCCAGGTGCGGCAATCGGGAACCGAGCAGTGGAACACCGCGGGGATGATCGGGAACACGACGATCCATCCCGGTTTTCTTTACTTCCTGTTTACCGGGATCGCCATCTTCGATCTGATCTATCTCTGGTTGCTCTACCGGGGACCGTACGCCACGCGTCGAGCGCCAGCACCCCCCTGAGCAGGTCGACCGAGCGCCGCTCCTCCGCGTCGGACAACGCCCGGAGCCGGCGAGCCACCATCGCCAGACCACTGGTTCGAAAGCAGCTGCGAGCGACCACCACCCCGTTCGCCAGCAGATCGGTGCCATCGCCCAGGCAGTGAAAGACCGGGACGTCGCCATTGGCCAGGGCCGAACGTTCGAGGCGTTCGACGGTGCGGTGATGGGCCCGAGGAATCGGAAGCGGCGCGACATCGGGCCGATCCCAGACGGCCGGCGACCGGAGCACCTCGCGATACCATGCCGTGGGGCGGAGAATGACCCGAGTCTCCGTCGTACCAAGACCCCGAAGCGGGCCGGAGGGTCGGAGCAGTTCGGCACCGTGGTCGCGGAGAATCCCGAAGCCGTTGGTGTAGCCCTCGATCAATTCTGTTTGAAACCGAATCGGCCGGGGCCCTGACGCCCGAAGTCCGGCCCCGAGACCGGCGTGATCGTCCCCGGCCCCGACACCAGGCAGGAATCCAGTCAGGGCCAGTGACGGGGTATCCCGGAAGCCGGCAAACCGAGGGTGAACCATGGCCTCGGCGTCAACCAGCACCGGCTGGTCGCCGACCGCGAGCAGGTTGTCCCGGTGGGCGTCCCGGACCTCGAGCCCGTCGAGCAGAGCCAGCAGGGTGCCGGCCCGGCGATAGAAGCGGCGGGCCGCTCCGTCGGACGCCGGTTGCCGGACCTTGAGGTCGTCGACCCAACCGTAGCGGGCCCGGGCCACGATGGCCGGTAGCAGAAACGGACCGCCGGCCGCCCGGCGACCTAGCCACCGGACCGCGCGGTGCCAGATGACCTCCGGCCCGACCGGCCGGGGTTTGTAGATCATCGTTAGGCCGCCGCTGAACCGGACCCGGGACACCCGGCGGCCACCGTCGTGCGGGTCGCCGAGACCAGTGACCCGAACCAGGGCGGCGGAACCGGCGCCGAGCCGGGTCCAATCCCGGGCGGCGCGGGCCCGGAGTTCGAGGGTACCCGGATTGGCACGACTTGGGGACACGCGGATCCGATCGTAGAGGGAACCGGCCCAGACAAGTTAGTTTATGCCCGTGATCCAGCCCCATTTTGGCCATCTGGCCGTCCAGTTCAGGCCCGGCGCTCGGCCCGCGGACAAACGGGCCGCGGCGCTCCATTGTCACCTGGAGGCGTATTCGTCGCGGCACGATCTCCCGGGCGAGTCCTATGCCCTCGTCCCGGTCGCCGCGGGCACCGGCGACGACCGAGTCCGCCACCGGCGGGCCATGGCCGCGCTGGGCCGCCATCGCCACGTCATCGACACCAACCGGGTGTTCCGGCACCGGAAGACCCTGGTGGTCGTCACCGATCGAATCTGGGTCGGGTTGTCCGCCGGGTCGAAAGGGCAAACCGTGTTGGCGGGGATTCGGCGCCGGGGCGGAACCCTGGTCCGACGACACGGCAGCGACTTTCTGATTCGACTTCCGGTTGGGGTCGATCCCGGTCGGGAGTGTGCCCGGCTCGCTCGGCTCGCGGCCGTGGAATACGCCGAGCCGGATCACCTGATCATGGGCCGCTCCCTCACGGCCGCGACCCGGAAACCGGCCCGGCGAGTCCAAGCGGCGCTGGCCACCATTCGGGTGGCCGAGGCCTGGCGGCTCCAAACCATCGACCGGAGCACCGTGGTTGCCGTACTCGATTGCGGGGTGGACGCGACCCATCCCGATCTCCGGGGCGCGATCACCCGTCACTTCAACGTGACCGGCCATGGCAGCGCCATCCGGCCGGCGCCCTGGGACAGCCATGGGACGGAATGTGCCGGGTTGGTGGCCGCCATCGGTCGGCCCGGCGGGCTCCGAGGGGTGGCGGGGGGGTGCGGGCTCTTTGCGATCCGGACCGGGTACACGCCGAATCGCCTGGACGGCATCTATGTCACCAAGGTCTCGTGGCAGGTGGAGGGCATTGAGTGGGCGTGGCGGAACGGCGCCGGGGTCCTGAGCATGAGTGTGGTCGGTGGACCGCGGGCCACGCCGGTCGAGCGGGCCCTGGCGCGGGCGCGGACTTTAGGCCGGGAGAAAAGAGGCACCGTTCTGGTGGCGGCCGCCGGAAACGACGGCGCCGCCCACGTGGCCTTTCCCGCGTCCGCGGCCGGCGTGCTCGGCGTGGCGGCGACGGACTCGCGGGGCCGCCGGGCCCCGTTCTCCAACTGGGGCGCCGCGATCGACCTCGCGGCTCCCGGCGTGAATATCACGACCACCACGATTCCCGACCCCACGGAGGATGAACTGGGGCTCTACTTCACCGACAGCGGCACCTCCCTCGCCACTCCGATCGTGGCCGGCGTCGCGGCGCTGGTGCTCGCGGCCAATTCGACCCTCCGAGCCGGACAAGTCCAGGCCCTGCTCACGGCAACTGCCTCGGGCTCGAAACGACGAAACCCCCGAGTCGGTGCGGGTGTCGTCAATGCCGCCACCGCGGTCCGCGCGGCCCAGGCCCTCCCGACCCGGCCCGCGCGATGACCGAAATCCAAGTCCGGCTCCAGGCCGTCCTCGGCGACCAGTATCGGGTCGACCGGGAGGTCGGACGCGGCGGGATGGCGACGGTGTTCCTGGCCCACGACCTCAAGCACGGCCGCAAGGTGGCGGTCAAAGTGCTCCATCCCGGCCTCGAGGTCATCGGCGGAGCCGAGCGGTTCCGCCGCGAGATCGAAATTGCCGCGAGCCTGTCTCACCCGAACATCCTCCCGCTCCTCGATTCGGGAAGCGCCGACGGGCTCCGGTACTACATCATGCCGTTCGTCGACGGCGAATCACTCCGGCAGCGACTCGAGCGCGAGCAACAACTCTCCTTCAGCGAAGCTCTTCGGATTACCCGGGCCGCGGGATCGGCGCTTTCCTTGGCCCACCAGAAGGGCTTGGTCCACCGCGACATCAAGCCCGAAAACATCCTCCTGTCCGGGGAGGCGGTGTTGGTCACCGACTTCGGGATCGCCCGG
Source organism: Gemmatimonadota bacterium (assembly GCA_031431925.1). Lineage (GTDB taxonomy): Bacteria > Gemmatimonadota > Gemmatimonadetes > Gemmatimonadales > GWC2-71-9 > SHZU01. The sequence continues at coordinate 7,753 of JANPEL010000001.1, forward strand.
ATGGCGGCTTCCAACGAGAATTTGACCGCCACCGGATTTTCGCTCGGGACCCCGAACTATATGAGTCCCGAGCAAGCGATGACCAGTCGCCAAATCGACGCCCGGAGCGATCTCTATAGCTTGGCCTGCGTCTGTTACGAGTTGATCTCCGGCCATCCGCCTTTCTTCGGCTCCTCGTGGCAGGAAGTGATGGGCCGGCACGCGATCGATTCGGTTCCGTCGCTTCGATCGGCCCGGCCCACCGCGCCGGTGAGCCTCGAACGGGCCATCGAGCGGGCCCTCGCCAAGACCCCGGCCGATCGCTACTCGTCGGTGGCGGACTTCATCGCGGCGCTTCCGTCCGATCAGGAACTCGAACGCTCGATGACGGGGGCCGGTGCGGCCGCCGCGATTCCCCTTCGGCCGGCTCGGCCCTCGCGGCGCCGGTGGGTGGCCGTGGCCGGCGCGGTCGCGATCGTCGGAGCGGTTGTGATTGGCTGGCTCGCGTTTGGGCAGCCAAGTTCCGGAGAGTCAGCCCCGGAGCGGGTTCTCCTCGCGGTGCTTCCCCTCGAAAACGTCGGTGCCCCCGAGGATGAGTACTTCGCCGACGGCCTGTCCGAAGAAATCGCCACCCGGCTCTCCCGGGTCAGCGGCCTTGGAGTCATTGCCCGGAATAGCCGGATCGACCGGGGATCCTCGCGAACGCCGGAGGACATCGGCAAGGAACTCGGCGTTCGGTACGTCATCGACGGCACCGTCCGGTGGGCCACCGGGCAAGGCGCGGCCAATGAAGTCCGGATCACCCCGAAGTTGATTGAAGTCGCCACTGGGATCACCATCTGGAGCGGCCAGGTCTATCGCGGGGTGGTACAGAACGTCTTTGCGTTGCAGACCCAAATCGCCGAGCAAGTCGTGGCCGAGTTGAAGCTTCAACTCGGGGAATCGGAACGGGTCGCGATCCGGGAAACGCCGACTGAAAACGTCGAAGCCTACGGACTCTACAGCCTCGGCCGCTTTCATTGGAAGAAGCGCACCGCCGAGGGACTCCGCCAGGCGGTCGACGCCTTCGACCGGGCGCTCACGGCCGATCCGACCTATGCCCGCGCCTACGCCGGCCTGGCCGACGCCTACATCCTCTATCCCCAGTTCGGCGTTGCCGACGTGCCGGCGGGGGACGCGTTTCAGCGGGCCCGGACGGCCGCAACCCGGGCCCTCGAACTCGATCCGACGTTGGCGGAGGCCCATGGGTCGTTAGGCGAAATCGCCACCTATGTCGACTGGGATTGGCAGGGTGCCGAGTCTCACTTCAAGCGATCGATCGAACTCGATCCGGGCTACGCGACGGCCCACCAGTGGTACGCCGAACTGTTGACCATCGTCGGCCGGCCGGCGGAGGCCCTGACTCAGGCCCAAGCGGCGCGGATTCTCGACCCAACCAGTGCAGTCATCGCGCATGCCGAGGCCCACACGCTCCGGACCCTGGGCCGATTCCCCGAAGCCCTCGCCGCCTACGAACGAGTCCTCGAACGAGACCCCGGATTCACCTACGCCGGCTCCGGCATGGTGTATTCGGCCATCGGCAAGGGTGACACGACGGAAGCGTTCCGCCTCCTGGCCCGGTTCGGCGACACCCTGCCGGTGATGCGGATGTGGGTCCGGGCCATGGTGGATTCGACCCTCCGGCCGGAAGCCCGGCGGTTGGCGGCCAGGGATAGCGCCGCCGTGCTCGCGATGCCGGGATACCAACGGGCTCCGTTCTACGCCGGCCTCGGCCTCGACGACCAGGCCATGGCGGTGCTCGAGTCGGAGGCGAGCCAGCGGGGCATCGCGCCACTCGGCATCAAGTCGATTCCGTTCTACGACCGACTCCGCCCCAATCCCAGGCTGGTCAAGTTGCTGGCCATGATGCGACTGCCGCCGGACCAATGATGCGGGAAAAACGGAGAGAATAGCCAATGGCGGTCGACTCGAACCCGGCCCCGGTTCCGGCGGAACGGCTCCTGTCCCTCGATTTCATGCGGGGCCTGATCATGGTCCTGCTGATGCTCGAGAGCTCCCAGCTGTACACCCGGCTGCTCGAACTCGAGGGCACTCCGTTTCACGCGTTCGCGGTCCAGTTTCACCATCACCCGTGGCACGGACTGCGGTTTTGGGATCTGATCCAGCCGGGGTTCATGTTCATCGCGGGGACGGCGCTCGCGCTGTCGCTGACTCGCCAGGCCGGGTTGGGCGTCAGCTGGAGTGCGTCACTCCGGAAGGCGCTCCGGCGCTCCGGGTGGTTGTTCTTCTTCGGCGTCCTCGACTACGCGGTCCGGCCCCAAGGCCTCTCGTTCGAGCTCTGGGACGTGCTGACCCAACTCTCGTTCACGTTGCTGGTGGCATTTCTGATTTTCCGGTGGCCTGCCCGGTGGCAGATCGGATTCAGCATCGGCCTACTGGTGTTGACCGAAGTCCTCTATCGGCTGGCCGGGGTCCCGGGCTTCGACCAACCGTTCACCGATCAACACAACGTCGGCAACTACCTCGATTTGATCCTGATGGGGAAGATCAACCCGGACGGCTGGGTCGCAATCAACTGTCTCCCAACCGCCGCGCACACGATCTGGGGAGCCGTTGCCGGGAAGCTGCTGCTGTCCTCGAAGCCGAACCTGGAGAAGGTGCGCTGGCTCGTTGCCGCTGGGATCGTCGGGCTGATCGTGGGTTTCGGGCTCGATCTGACCACGACGCCGATCATCAAGCGGATCGCGACCAGCTCATTCGTCTTGGCATCCGGCGGGTACTGTCTGCTCGGACTGGCGGCCTGCTACTGGGTCATCGACATCCGGAAACGCCGACCGCTGATTGGTTTCTTTACCGTGGTCGGGATGAACTCCCTGTTCATCTACCTCTTCTTCGAAATCGTCGGCAATCGGTGGTTTACCGGGTATGTTGGCGCCATCACCAACGGGTTGCTGGCGATGGCGCTGGTTCCCGCGCCCGTCATGGGGATCCTCACCGCCCTGGCGGTGTTCGCTCTTGAATGGCGGCTCTGTTACTTCCTGTACCAGAGAGGGATCTTCTTCAAGGTCTGAACGGATTAGTCGCTCTTGAGCGACCGGACCGGGCTGATGTGAATCGCCCGGCGCGCCGGAAGCCAGGCGGCCAGCACCGCCACCAGGACCAGCACGACCGGCGCGACGACGAAGGCCACCGGATCCATGGACTGGACCCCGTAAAGCACCCCGCTCAGGGCTCGGCCGGCGACCAGCGCCAGACCCAACCCGATGACGGTTCCCACCCCGACGAGTTGAAGGCCGCTCCCCATCAGCAACCGGACCACACCCTGTGGCTCCGCGCCGAGCGCCATCCGAATCCCGACCTCGCGGCTCCGGGTCGACACCGCATAACTCACCACCCCAAAGAGACCGATCGACGCGAGCAACAGCGCCAGGGCCCCGAACGCCGAGATGATCCACGCGGCCAACCGATGAGGAAGCAACATCGCGGACAAGTGACGTTCCATCGTCTTGGCCTCGATGATCTGCGCTTCCGGATCGAGTCGCCGCACCACGGCCACGGCCTTGGCCACGAAGCCATCCGCGGTGCCGGCGGTTCGGATCACGATCTCCATGCCCGAGCCAAGCCGCTGCTCGTACGACCGATAGAGGAACGGGGTGAGGTCTTCGCCGAGGGAATTGACCTTGGCGTCGGCAGCAACCCCGACCACCGTCTGCTGAACCGTGTCAACTTGGAAGACCTGGCCTACCGCGCTCCGTCCGGGCCAGAAACGGCGGGCGAATGCTTCGCTGACGATCACGACCGGCGGCCCGTCCCCGTCGCTTTCCTGAAACACTCTGCCGGCCACAACGCGAATGCCAACCGCGTCAAAGAAGCCAGCATCGACCCTCGTCGTATAGATCGGATGCCCGGGGCGGTCCGGCGGCGGATCGATGCCGGGAACTCTGACGTCAGCCTGGGAATTGTTGAGGGGGCTCAGGTGGAGGTCGCCGGTCAACCCCACGGCCTCCACGCCCGGCAACGCCAGGAGTTCCTGGCGGACGGTTCGGAAGAATCCGCGACCCTGGTCCCCGGCCCGAAGCGCCGTGCTGGCTTGCAGGTTGATCACGGCGGCCGGGCGGGCGCCGAACCCGGGAGCGATGTCGAGCCGGGCCCGGAAGCTCCGAAGAAAGAGGGCCGAACCCACCAACAACAAAAGCGATACCGCAACTTGGGCGACCACTAGCCCGTTGCGGAGGTTGTATCGGTTGGGACGGCCGCCGCCGGCCCCTTCGTTCTTGAGCGTCGGCGCCACCTCGGGTTTCGTCGCTTGAAGCGCCGGCGCCAAGCCAAACAACAGTCCGGCCACGACGGTGAGAACCAGGCTGAAGGCCAACACGGTGCCGTCGGGCCGGAGGTCGAGCGCGATCGGGAGCGGTAAGGGAAGGTCGGCGTGTTCGACGCCGCTCAAAATCAGCGACGCGAGCAGGATCCCGGCCCCGCCACCGACCACGGCCAGTGCCGCAGCCTCGGTCAGGAACTGCCGGATCAGGCGGCCCCGCTCCGCTCCCATGGCCAATCGGATGGCCACCTCTTTCCGGCGATCCGCGGCCTGGGCCAGGAGAAAGCTGGCGAGGTTGGCGCACGCAATCAGCAACACCAGGCCGACGACCACCATCATCAGGATCGCCGCGGGCACGATGACCCGATCGAGCATCGGGTTCATGATGATGTCGGCGGTGGCGACGGCAACGAACTTGGTGTCCTGCCGCCACGAACCCGGGTACTGCTCCCGGAGCGACCGGGTGAGACGGGTCAGGAGGAGTTCGGCTTGGCCCTGCGACACGCCCGGCTTGAGGCGGGCTTTGGCGAACACCCCCTGGTTCCCCCGGGCTTCGAGCTCATTGTCGTCACCAGGGACGAGCTGGCCGACCATCATCCGAGGCCCGTACACTGCCGGGCTCAAGCCCCGGAGACTTCCGGTAAAAGCACGAGGCGTCACCCCGACGATCGTGAAGACTCGGCCATTGAGCCGGATTTCCCGGCCAACCGCGGCGGGATCGCCGCCGAAGCGCCGCTGCCAATAGCCGTAGGACACCATGACGACCGGATGGCCACCAGGCACCACGTCATCCGATGGAAGCAGCGTCCGACCGTGGAGCGCGGGTACGCCGAGCAACGGGAAGTAGTTGCCCGTCACCGCTTCGGCCGGCAAAGCTTCAACGCCACCCGCGAAATCCTCCTGCACGAACGCCAGCCGGAACGCCGCCACGCCGGCAAACACGTCGTTCCCTTCGCGCTCGAGGTCGCGGAGGTCTGGGAACGATATCGGGCCATGAGTGAACCCCGGGGCCGCCTTGTAGATCTCGACCAGCTCCGCCGGCCGGTCGAGGGGCAGTTTCCGGAAGATGATGGCGTTGACGAGGGAGAAGATCGCGGTGTTGGCGCCGATCCCGATGGCGATGGACAGCAGGGCGATCAGCGTGAAACCGGGCCGTTTAGCAAGCCGCCGAACGGCAAATCGAAGATCCTGGAGGAGCAGTTGCATAGGGCGGGTCCTACGGGCGCGCCCGAAGGCCGGTTTCAAGCCGTCGCGGAATTGGCGGCTCGACGGCCCGAGGCGAGGTAGAGGACGCCTGCCGCCAGCGCCACCGGCGCGGCCACCGACACCAGCGCGATGCTCAGGTGATCACCCCCCCGGACCCCCACCGACTCCGCCACGCCCCGAAGCCAGCCCAGTCGGCCTCCCGCCATGGCGGTCGACATCGCCCCCACCAGCGGCCACGAGATGAAATCGCCGAGCAGGTGGCAACTGGTCAACAGCACCGCGGCGGCGGTGCTCCGAACCTCGGCGCCGACCAGTCCCATCGCGATCGCTAGCACCAGACCGGTGGCCGCGTTCCCGAACAACGCCTCGGCCAAGACGCTTCCGAACAACACCACTCGGCTTTGCGATACCGCGAGCGCAATCAACGGCAAGATGGTGCCGACGATCGCCACCGCCGCGATCAGACTGTAGGCCCGCGACGTTCGGCGAAGCAGCCACTCGCCGGCCATGGCGCCGAGCAACGGTCCCACGATCCCGGCAATGAACACCATCAGACCGTAGGTGGCGTTGGCTTCGGCAATCGGGATGCCCTTGTCGCGCTGGAGA
>JANPEL010000002.1:0-12525 GCA_031431925.1 Gemmatimonadota bacterium
GATGTCGCCGAGCGCGCGTACCGCGAAGCCCTCGAGGACATCGCGATCCAGACCGCGAACTCGTTCTTCGACTACTACACGGCCAAGCTGAACCTTGAGAACGCGGTGACGAACGCGGCAGTGAACGACACGCTCTACACGCTCAACAGCGGACGGTTCGAGGTCGGCAAGATCGGCGAGAACGACCTCCTCCAAAGCGAGCTGGCGCTGCTCCGGTCCCGCACCACGCTCGACGGAGCCCGACTGGAGTACGACCGGACCGTGGCGGCCCTTCGGCTCGGCCTCAACCTGCCGGTCGGATCACCGCTTGAAATCGAGGTCACCACCGTCGTCCCGACGTTCGAGGCCGATACCACGCGCGCCGTCGCCGAGGCGCTCCGCAACCGGTCCAGTGTCACGGAAGCCGAGCTGCAGGAAACCCAAGCCGACCGCCGGATTGCCGAGGCCAAGCTCAATAACGGATTTGGCGCGACGGTCCAGGCGAGCTACGGCTTCAACGCCTCGGCGCCCGAGCGGAACCTCGCATATCAAAATCTGCTCGAAGCCCGGCAATTCTCGCTCTCGGTCGATGTGCCGCTGCTCCAGTGGGGCGCCCGGAAAGAAGCGATCGGGGCCGCCCGCTCTGATCGAGACCGGGCGGTCAGCAATGCGCGCGGCGTCCTGGCCCAGGCGGCCCAGGATGCCCACTTCGCGGCCCTCCAACTCTCCCAGGCCCGCCGTTCACTGGCGCTCTCGGCCAAAGCTGATACCGTCGCCGGGAAACGGTTCGAGGTGGCCTACAACCGGTATGTCATTGGGCGGATCCAGATCGACAATCTCTACGTTGCCCAAACCGAAAAGGATCAGGCGTTGGCGCAGTTCGTTCAATCGCTCCGGGGGTATTGGCAGGCCTACTTCCGGCTTCGGCGCGCCACGATGTTCGACTTCGAGACTGGAAACCCGATTCAATAGCCGGGTCCGATCCTGGCGGGTATCTTGGAGGGGTTGGTTTCCCCTCACCATTCGGAGTCCCAGCATGCTCCGCTCCGCCGTCCGCTCGATCGTCCTGGTTGCGTTGCTCGCGGGGCCCAGTGCCGCGCAACGGACCGTCAAGCCCGTCCTCCATGGCCGCCATTGGGTGGCCATCACCGGGAAGCCGCTGGCCGCCACCGCCGGTGCGATGATTTTTCAGCGCGGGGGCAACGCCGTCGACGCCACCTGCGCGATGCTCGCCGCCGTCACCACGATGTGGGATGTGCTCTCATGGGGTGGTGAGACCCAGGCCCTGATCTACCACCCCGGCCTGAAGAAAGTGATCGGGATCAATGCCCTCGGCGTCGCGCCGACGGGGGCCACGCCGGAGTTCTACCGCTCCAAAGGGATGAACTATCCGCCCGAGTTCGGTCCCTTGGCCGCCGTGACACCCGGTACCCCCGGCGGGCTGATGACCATGCTGGCCGAGTATGGGACCATGTCCCTGGCCGAGGTGCTGGCGCCGGCCATCCAGATGGCGGACGGGTATCCGATCGAAGCCCAGACCGCCAACAGTATCGAAAGCCAAAAGAACTGGATCAAGCAGTGGCCCTATTCGAAGGCGCTGTTCCTGACCCATCCCGGCCAGAAGCGGGAGGCGCCGAACGCCGGTGAGATCTTCCAGCAGGCCGATTTGGCCGCCACCCTCCGGAAGCTGGTCGAGGCGGAAGCCCGGGCCAAGAAGGCCGGGAAAACCCGGAAAGAGGCGATCTACGCCGCCTACGACCGGTTCTACAAGGGTGACATTGCGGCCGAAATCGCCCGGTCCACCCAGGAACAAGGCGGCTTGATCACGGTCGAGGATCTTGCCAACTGGAAAGTGAAGATCGAGGAACCGCTTTCGACCACCTATCGAGGGATCGAGGTCTTCAAGCTGCGGGAATGGCAGCAGGGGCCGGCGTTGCTCCAGGCGCTCAATATCCTCGAGAACGCCGACCTCAAATCGATGGGCTACAACAGCACCCGCTACGTCCACACGGTCTATCAGACCATGAGTCTGGCGTTTGCCGATCGAGACTTCTATTACGGCGACCCGGCGTTTCCGCCGGCCACTCCGATCAAGGGTCTCTTGTCCAAGGAGTACGCCAAGCAGCGGTTCGGCCAGATCAATTGGACCGACAACGACCCTACGATCAAGCCCGGCGATCCCTATCCGTTCCAAGGTGGCCAGAACCCGTTTCTCGAAGTGTTGAAGAGTTGGCCGCCCAAGCCGAAGCCCGCGTCGAACACCACCGATCAAGCCGCCATGTCGTTCGATGAGGCCTTCCGGGCCGGCACCACGTCCATTCAAGCGGCCGACGAAAATGGCTGGGTCGTGTCGGTCACCCCAAGCGGCGGATGGGTCCCCGCGGTAGTCGCCGGGAAGACCGGTGTCGGTCTGAGCCAACGAGCTCAGAGCTTCGTACTCGACCCCGCCGAGAGCCCGTTCAATGTGATGGCGCCGGGCAAGCGCCCCCGAGTCACCCTGACGCCGACCCTGGCGTTGAAAGACGGCAAACCCTACGCGTCATTCGCCGTGCAGGGTGGCGATACCCAGGATCAGAACCTGCTCCAGTTCTTCCTCAACATGGTGGAATTCGGGATGAACGTGCAGCAGGCCGTCGAAGCGCCGAATATCGCGAGCTACCAAATGCGGAGTTCGTTCGGGGCCCACGAGTCGCGCCCGGGCCGGATGACGCTGAATGAGAGTATGCCGCCCTGGGTCCGCGATGACCTCAGGAAAATGGGCTACACCATCGACTTTGCCCGGAGCACCTCAGGACCGATCAATGCAATCTTCTTCGACTGGGTCCACGGATCGTTTTGGGGCGGTTCGAGCACCGATGGGGAAGACTACGGCATTGCCTGGTAGGATTTTACGGCTCCAGTCGGAAGGATGGCGTGTGGCGGGGCCGGACCGCTGGAAAATGGCGCCGGTCGGTGGTGAGCAAGGTGGTGACCAGACCCCGCTCGGCCGCCGCCACGAGGCTCGCGTCGACAAAACCGAGCCCGGCCGACTCATATTGCCTGACCAGGTCGGCCACCCGGGCCAGGTCCTCATCGGCCAGGAATGGATCGAGGAGGAACTCGCCGTCGGCCAACGCCCGGATGAACAGCGATTCGGCCCGAGGCCCGATCCGGGTGGCCAGCAAGTGGGTGACCTCGGCCAGGATCGTCTCGGGTAACCGAATCTCGCCGGCGTTCCGCTCCCAGAACCCGGTGACCCGGGCGTGCCACGCGTCGTCGCGATCAAGCAGCGCGAACACGGCCCCGGTGTCGGCGAGGATCACCGATGGGGATCCTGCCAAAGGAGTTCGTCGACCCGTTCCGCCGTATCGGAATGGCCCGAGGCGAACTGGCCGGCCAAGCTGGGCAGTTTGCGTTTCATGCTGTCCTCCTCCGTGATGTACCCGAGTAGCGCCTCGCGAACGACTTGGGCGAAGCTCTTTCCTTCCTTGGAGGCATACCGCCGGGCCTTTTTCAAGAGATCCTCTTCCAGGAAAACCGTGGTTCTGCGCATGGCATATATATGTCTTCATGGGTATGCCTTCGTCAAGGGTTCGCCAACCGACAACCCAAGCTAGGCCTCAAGCGAAGCGTGCGGTAACCAGATTTTCGGGGAATAGGAGCTTTTCGCTGCCGGCTAACCGGGGATGACGAGTCGCTCCATGTCTTTCCAGCGGCCACGGGTAAAATCCGGAATGGAGACCGGTTTGCTCCGGTTGGCCACCGATTGCTCGGTGGTCGCGCAGATCACGCTCCAGGCGGCGGCGTCATAGACGTTCTGGTCGGTCGGGAGCCCCTGCCGAAGGCAGTGGATCAGGCGCCAATCCTCCAGGAAGTCCATTCCGCCGTGGCCCCGGGTCGCCTGCTTGACCTGGTCCGATTTCCAGAGCGGGTGGTCGTGGCGTTCGAACCATCGGTCAATCGAATCCCACCGATCCTCCCGTTCGCTCATGCCCTCGACATAGACCCGGCGGGGATAGCCCTCGACCAACCCTTTAGTGCCCTGGAGGACGTATTTGCGGCTATAGGGCCGGGGCAGGTTGGTGTCGTGGGTAATGAAGATGGTCTGGCCCCGGGTGGTTCGGATCAGCGAGGTATTCACGTCACCGAGCCGGTATGTCTCCCGGCGCTTGGGACTGTCGGCCGGAACGTGCTCGGCCGCCCAGGCTTGGAGTCCCCGGGACGGGCCGCTCATCGAAACGATGTAGTCGAACTGATTGCCCCGATTGATGTCCATCGCCTGGGCAATGGGGCCGAGCCCGTGGGTCGGGTAGAAGTTCCCATTCCGCTTGGTGGCGTGAGCCCGTCGCCAGAGGCCTTCACCCTCGTCGGCGAACTTGATGGCCCGGAGGTCGTGATTGTAGCCGCACTCCCCATGAAGGATTTCGCCAAGGATTCCCTGCTGAGCCAGGTGCCACGCCAGCATTTCGAGCTGGTCGTAGCAGCAGTTCTCCATCATCACGCAGTGTTTCTGGTATCGCTCCGCCGCCTCGACCAACGCCCAGCAATCGTCCACCGTGTAGGCGGCCGGCACTTCGGTGGCGCCGTGCTTGCCGTGCGTGAGTGCTGCCAGCAGAACCGGGACGTGCCATTCCCACGGAGTCGCGGTGAACACCAGGTCGAGCTCCTCCTCGGCACAGAGCCGCTCGAAGTCGCGCTCGCCGCGGGTGTAACCGGTCGGTTTCCGGTGGCCCGCCTTGACGGCCAAATCCTGGGCCCAGGCAACCCGCTCGGGGACGATGTCACAGACCGCGGTGAGTTCGACGCCGTCGATGGCCAACAGGTTCTCGACGTGGGTGCTCCCCTGACCGCCGATCCCGACGAAACCGATCCGGACTCGTTCCATTGGCGGGGCCCGGAAGAAGCCGCCCGGCTGTGGGTCGGCCTGGAGCAGCGAAGGCAGCAGCGAGGAGGCAGCCCCGAGGGCCGCGGTCTGTCCGATGAAGTTCCGGCGGGTCTGGTCGTGGCTCATGGGGGGCTCCCGGTGGTCCGTCGGATGAAGCCGGCGAACCCGGTCATGTAGGTGTCGCGGTCGAGTTCCCAGGCGGAGTCGTGGTCGCCGCCTAACGCGATGAACGTCTTCGGGTCGGGAGCCACCCGGAACAGCGTTTCCCCGTGCGTGAAAGGAATCGTCCCGTCGGCCCGCGCATGCATAACCAACAACGGCATTCGGAGCCGGCCGAGTTTGGCTTCGTTGTCGAACCGGTTCTCGGCCAGGGTTTCGATCGGGAGGTACGGGTACCGCCCTTTGGCGACACGGGGCACCGACCGGAAGGTGCCTTCGAGGATCAGTCCGGCCGCGGGCGCTCCGGTGGCCAGCTCGGTCGCGACTCCGCCCCCGAGCGAGTGTCCGTAAATGACGATCCGGGCCGGATCGATCCCGATCGTGTCCCGCAGGTAGGTGTACACCGACCGGGCATCCTGGTAGAGGCCAAGCTCGGTCGGCACTGAGTCGGTGCTGGCGCCGAATCCCCGGTAATCGAATGCCACGAGGTTGATGCCGTGCTTGACCACGTCCGCGTAGAACCGCTGCCGTTTCAGCAGGGTGATGTTTCCGGCATTGCCGTGGCACGTGATGAGCCAGGGGCCCGCGGAGTCAGCGGAACGGACGATCCAGGTCACCAGTTCAATGCCTGGCGCCGATCCAATCCGCCTGGCTTCGATTGCGAGGCCAAGTGAATCGGCGATCGGAACCTGCTCCCGGCCCCCGTACGAGGTGGGTTGAAACACCATCCGAGGTTCGTTGGCCAGCAAGTAGACGACCATGCCGCCATAGCTCAGCGCGGAAATGGCCACCACGGCCAGGACGCTCCGCCGGATCAACGGCTTCATGCGCTCTTGTCGCCCGAGGTGAGCGCCTTGAGGAGTTGATACCAAAACGAAACGGCTTGGTGGAACGGCTCCACGCCGACCCGCTCATCCCGGCCGTGGGCCCGCACGTCATTCGCCTCCTCGAAGATCGCTCCGACGCCGTACACCGGGATTCCGCCGTTCCGAACGAAGAGCCCGTCGGTTGCCCCGGTCGACATTTCAGGGACCATGGTCGCGCCCGGCCACATCTGCTTGGCGATTCGTTCGACCGGCCCGACCACGTCAGCTCGGAGCGGCGACGGCGGGCTCGGCTCCGAGGGCTGGGTCACCGTAATCTGGATGGTGGGATCGGCGACGACCCGCGCCAGCTCGGCCTGCACCGCTTCTCTGGTGTCATCGGGAAGCAACCGGCAGTTCACCGTGGCCCTCGCCAACTGTGGGAGGGCGTTGTCGGCGTGGCCCCCCAACAGCCGGGTCGCGACACACGTCGTCCGCATCACCGAGTTGAAATAGGGCGACTGGGCGCTCAGCCGAGCGGCGGCGGCCGGGTCGGCGGTGGCCGCGACGGCCTTCATATCGGCCGCGGTCTGGCCGGTTTCCGCCAGGGCGCTTCGCTCGAAGAACGCCCGGGTGGTTTCGTTGAGGCGGACCGGAAAATCGAACCCCGCCAGACGGCCAAGTCCCCCGACGAGGTGATAGATCGCGTTGTCCCGAATTGGCAGCGAACTGTGGCCTCCTTTGTTTCGGGCCTCGAATGAAAACGTCAGGTAGATTTTCTCGGCCGTTTGGACCGAGAATGTCTGAGGCTTCCCGTTGACCAGCAAACCGCCGCCGCCGTCGGTGTTGAGGGCGTACTCGGCGTCGATCAGCGCCCGGTGTTCCTTCATCAACCAGACGATGCTCTCCTGGACCGTCTCCTCGTCCGCCGTCAGGACCATGATCAAATCACGGTCGGGCACGAATTTCTCCTGCTTCAATCGGATGAAGTTGGCCACCAACGTCGCCACACCGGCTTTGTTGTCCGCCGTGCCGCGCCCGTAGTAGAAGCCGGCTTCCTCCTTGAAGATGTAGGGATCGAACGACCAGTCCTCCTTGCGGGCGTCGACTACATCCAGGTGCGCCATCAGCATGATCGGCTTCTTGCCGGAGGCGCGGCCTCGATAGCGGGCCACAAGGTTCTGATACCGCGGCTGGTGGCCAAGGACGGCGATATCGCTCGCCGGGAATCCGGCGGCCTTGAGTCGGGCCGCGATGGCCGCCGCCAGCTCCGGGGTGTGGCCGGCCGAGTCGCTGGTATTGACCTCGATCAGTTCTTTGAGGATGGACCGCTCGAGGACCCGGGCCGGGTCGGCGGATTGGGCCAGTGCGGGGATGCTCACCAGGGACCCAATGATCCCGATTGCCACGACGACGCGCATGCGGTGCTCCAAGAAGACCTGCGAGGGGTTGATACCGAGTCTCAAATATACGCCGCTACCACGAGGAAGGCCGCCGGGCCGTCTTGAGGACGACCCGGCGGCCGGGGTGGGGACCGAGGTGGTGTCTTTCGAGCCTACGGGATCGGCTTGCCCTCGCGGGCCACGATCGTGGGCCAGTTCGTATCGGCCACCTTGAGTCGGGCGTCCGGGTCCTTCTTCCAGAGCTCCAGGACCTTGGTGCTGTTCTGGAGGATGAGCCGGCCATTCATGATGGTATACGCTTTGGGGTCGACCGAGGCGAGGTATCCCCGCGACGCACCGTACCCGCAATAGCCCCCAAACTGCGGGGCGTACTTGGCCGGGTCGTTCGTAAACCGGTCCCGGTGTTCCGCCGAAGTGAAATAGTAGGTTGCCCTCAAATGCGTGGCGGCGAACGCTTCACTGCCTTTGACCGGGGCGGCCTCGGTGAAGTAGCTGACCGGGTCGTAACCTTCGAGCGCCAGGCCGCTCTTGGTGTTGACCACGACTTTGGGGCCCTGGGCCCGGACGGCCGACCCCGCGAGGAGGAGGCCGACGGTGACGACCATCAGAGAGAGGATTCGCATGCCTGGGGAATGCCGGACCGCCGGATTTGGTTCCCGCCCCCCGGGTGGCGCCGGGAGCGCGGGCGGACTACCGTTCCGCGATGAGCCCCCTGTTTCGCCCCTCGGACACTCCGTATCTCGACCTCTATCACAAGGCCAAACGCCTCCACTGGGACCCGGCGGATATCGATTTGAGCCGGGACCGGGCCGATTGGGACCGGCTCCGCCGGGACTATGCAACCGAGGCGTACGAAGAGCAGATCCATCGGCTCTGCTCGTTGTTTTACCAAGGCGAGGCGTCGGTGACCCGGACCCTGGCCCCCTATCTCGTGGCCGGATCGCGGCTCCGCATCGGCATGGCCCAAGCGATGTTTCTCGCTTCGCAACTCTATGAGGAAGCGAAGCACTTCGAGTTCTTCAACCGATATTTTCTGGAGGTCCTGGGCGAAGACGGCTCCTCAACCGTCCGCCATTTGACGACGGCCCCGCAAGCGCTCCTGATCGACGGGCTGGACCGGTTGGCCGACCGGCTCATCCGGGAGACCGATCCGGATACCCTCCGAGCCACGTTCGTCGAGGCCGTGACCTATTACATGGGCGTGGTCGAGGCGATGGTAGCTCGGACCGGCTACCAGGGTGTTAGTGATGCGCTCGCAAGCCGGGGCTGGATGCCGGGTCTTTGCGAGGGTTTCCGTCTCATCCGGCGCGATGAGGGTCGTCACGTCGCCTACGGCATTCTCTGTACCCGGGACATGGTGGCCCAATTTCCCGAGTACCGGGCCATCGTGGAACGGACGTTCGAAACCAACCTGCCGGCCGTCGTCGGTATCGTGCAGAGCTTCGCGTATCCGCACCCGATCGTCGATGTCGGCAAGCTGACCCAATTTGCCCTGTCCGCCTCGGTCCGGTTTCTCCGAACCGGCCCGGATCTGATTCAGGAACTCGAAGAGTCGTGAGTTGGCCGGCCCACTAGGCCAAACGCCTGCTCCGGCGGCCCGAGAGCCGCTGCCGAATCCAGACCTGATGCCGATGGACATAGCCGAGTAACCGCATGACCCACACCAGCCAGTCGGGCGCCGCCTCGACCGGCGTCGTTGGGAGGCCGACGTGGCCCTCCGCCTCGGCCCACTGTCGGCAGGACTCCCAGTCGAATCGCCAGATGTCATCGAGCCAGAACCGGCGGGCGCCATGCGTAGCAATGGCCCGGAGGACTTCCACGTCGTACCAGTGGTAGGGTGGGTCGGCGACGGTTTGCATATCGATGCCGAGGGCTTCCCAGCCGGCGAACCACTCGGGGTGGGTGGGTTCGATCCGGCCTTCCCAGGTAAAGTCGAGATGGTTGAGGTACCGAAGCCGGCGTTTGAACACCGGCCGGCAGGTCCCCAACAGATTTTCGACAACGCTGTACCACCGGAGCTTCGACGCCATCCCGGCGGAGCGGAGCGGGGCGTAGTGGAGGAGGCGAACGTCGTTGAGCTTGAGCCGGGGGGCATCGGGCGGAAGAGGAAGCCGGCCGCTGTGGATCAGACGCCCCTCGTGCGGCGCCCCATCATCGACGTATCCGAAGGGGCGCCAGCGGTCGTGCCGCATGCACCGGTCGGTGGTCAGCAACAAATCGACGAGCTCAAACGTCAGGACCGTCCCCGGCGGCGCCGTCAGCATCGTGTTCCAACCGGGGCTGGCCGGGGCGTCGGCCGCGATGATCTCGTCGGCATCGAGTGCCAGGAGCACCTTGGGGCCTGGCACCAAGCGCCGGGCGGTGTCGAGCAGCAGGGTTTGGCGGGCCGCTTCGCTGAAACCGGGGTCGGGGTTCTCGATGACCGTGACTTTGGGATACCGCGAGGCGATCAGGCGGCTCGCATCGGTCGAACCTTGGTCGGCAAGAATGACATGGTCGGCCAGTCGCGTCGTGATTGCGAGGAACCGATCGAGGATCCACCCCTCGTTGCGAACCGGGGTGAGCACTACCAGCGGGAGCGGTCGGGATTCGGTCATCGAGAGCCCATCGGATGCCAAGTTAACGGGACCGAGGCTATTCTTTCAGTTCATGTCGAACTCGCGGTTGGTTCTCGCCGTTCTGGCGCTTGGCGCCTCGATCACCCCCGGCCGGGCCGCCGCCCAGAACGATGCCTTGACCCGGGCACCCTCCCGGTTCGCGGCCCTCGAGGGCGTTCGGCTTCACTATAAGAGCCTTGGAACCGGCCGGACGGCGGTGGTGCTGATCCATGGATGGGCGGGTGATCTCGGCGTCTGGCGGAGCCAGGCGGCGGTGCTCGAAGGGCGGGTCCGGGTTCTGGCCCTCGACCTCCCCGGGCACGGTCGAAGCGACAAGCCCGCCGTTCCCTATTCGATGGCCTTCTTAGCCCGGGCCGTGAACGCCGTCGTCGAGGCCGCTCAAGTCGACCGAGTCGTCTTGGTCGGTCATAGCATGGGGACGCCGGTTGCCCGGCAGTTCTACCGGCTCTTCGGTGCCAAAGTGAAGGGCCTCGTGGTGGTCGACGGGGCCCTCAAGTCTCCTGGCCTCGATAGCGCCGCCATCGAGCGGGCCGCCCAGGGGTTCTCGGAGCCGGGTCGCGAGGCTCGGTTCGAGCAGATGATCGCGCCGATGCTTCCCGGCGAGGCGCTGGCGGCCGTCCGGCGGGACGTCATTCGGACGGCCAACGCCACCCCGGTCCATGTGGTGACCGGGGCGATGCGCGGAATGTTGGATCCGGCCATTTGGGGCGACGATCCGATCAACGTGCCGGTCTTGGCCGTCATGGCCAAGGGCCCCAACTGGCCCCCGGCCTACCGGGCCTACGTCACCGGCCTGGTTCCGGAAATCGACTATCAGGAACTCGAGGGCGTCCACCACTTCTTGATGCTGGAGCGGCCCGACCTTTTCAACCCGATGCTGACCGACTTCTTGAAGACCCTCGGAGTCATGTAAAAAAAAGGCGGGCCGAAGCCCGCCTTCCTTCCCAACGAACCCAATGGTCTAGTTCTCGACCAAGATCAAGAACTTCGAATTGGTCCAGAAGCTCTCGGGGTTGGTGATCTGGAGAGTGCCCCGGACTTTCCCCTTGGCTTGGGTGGCCAAGTTGGCAAACGTCAGGTTTTGATTGGTGACGACCTTGTACTGCTTGTCGGCCTTGGGCATCGGGATCTCGGCGGTCTGGCGCCGGTCGATCGCGGTGAACGCCGACGGGTCGAGGTTGTCGGCCGGCTTCAGGGTCTCACCAGTGCGAGTCACCAACAAGAACCGGGTCCCGCCGACTTCGCGGATGATGCCCTTGTCCATCAGTTCTTTCTTGGAGCCGACGACGTAGTAGACCGTGTTCTCGCGGGTGGTCAAGGCCGAGACGGTGTCTTGGAGGACGGTCTTTTCCACGGCCAATGTGGCCACCTGGGCCTTGGTCAGATTGAGCTCGGACTCGAGGTTGGCGATCGAGGTCTTCTGGCCCTCGACCATCGCCTTCAAACCGTCGATCGTGGTCTGGAAATCGGCCAAGACAACCCGGAGGCTGTCGGACTCGCCGGTCAACTGCTTGATTTTCCGCTGGCTCGAAGCCAACCGGGCTTCGCTGTTCTTGAGCCGCGCGGTGAGGTCCTTCACCTTCTTAAGGACCAAGACCCGGTCGCTCGGTGAGGCGGCCAAAGGGCTTTCCGGGGCCACGACCGGCTCGACTGCCTTCTTCTTGGCGCCGCCGACGGTGGCCAGCTCGACGTTGATGTCGGCCAGGAGCTTGGTGGTTTCCGCCAGATCGCGGAACAAGCTGTCCTTGGTGGCCGACACAGTGGACATTTGCTGGACCTGGGTCCGGAAGAACTCGGTCGAATCGGAGGGGATCGATTGGACCACCTGGCCCCGCGGGGTGGCGTTGCAGGCGAGGCCGGTCAGCGCAGCGAGGGTGACGAGATGGCGTTTCATGGGCCGTAGTCTCCTTATGCGGCAAGGCCTATCCCTGCCTGGGTATTCAAGTTAGGAAAGATGATCTGGTCGCTTTCCAAAGCCAAGGGACGACCGAGTTGGGCCTAGTTGCACATCCTTGACAGTGTCAGGCGCCTTGACACTTGCCCTATCTGATCCCGAAATTGTTGTCAGGCAATCAGTTTGGCCTCTTCTTAGGGGCCGATTTCCACTTTCCAACTTGAGGGACCCGGTATGCCTCGTTTCCTGCAATCGTGGCTGTTGGTGTTCACCCTGAGTGTCCTCCCCGTCTGGCTGGCAGCCCAAACCGGATCGATCGCGGGCCGAGTCACCGACAGCGCTCGTTCGGTCGGCTTGGGCGGCGCTCAGATCTCGGTCCGCGATCCCAGCGGTCGGGGCGCCGGGTCGGCCGTGAGTGCCTCTGATGGGAGTTTCCGGGTTGATCAATTGGCTGCCGGGGTGTATTCGGTCTCGGTGGCGTTGATTCCGTATGGTGCGAAGCGGTTTGACGGCGTGACGGTCACGGCTGGCGGGACCGCCACGGTGACCGCGGCGCTCGTCTACCGAGCGTTCCTGCTTGATGAAGTCCGGGTCAGCTCGGTCTCGCGGGTCCCTGAGAAATTGAACGATGCCCCGGCCAGTATCACGGTGATTCCGGCGGTGCAGATCCAGGAGCGAGCGGCCCTTTCGGTGCTCGATCACTTGAAGACCGCGCCGGGCGTGTCGTTCTCGGAGGGTGGTCTGGTTCAATCGAACATCGTGTCCCGCGGCTTCAATAACATCTTTTCCGGGTCGCTGCTGACGC
>JANPEL010000003.1:0-6762 GCA_031431925.1 Gemmatimonadota bacterium
TCGATCCGGGCCCAGGCCGTCTCACCGCGGAGCGCCACCGGGCCGATATCGGTTGCGAGATCGACGGCCACGAGCGAGAGCCGGCGCTTCGGGGCGACGACCACGCCATCGGTCCGGTACGAGTTGTAGATCCCGCCGTAATAGGAGAGCCCGAGTTCGCCCCAGCGACGAACCATCGCCGCCACCCGGCCGGATACCGCCGGGGAGCCGTTGTTGTCTTCGGCAAACCGTTCTGCACTCTTGCCGGACGCCAGTCGGGTGCGGCCGAGCGGATTGAGGATGACCCCATCGCCCAGCCCGTTGGTCAGGTAGGCGTCGTACGACATCGAAAACCCCGGGGGCGCCAGCCGTCCATGGACGCCGAACCCAACCTCCGACAGCGTCGCGGGAATGATTTCGGTCGACACCAGTGGCCGCTCGACGAAGTCGTATCGGGGACTGTCGTGGTTGGCGTTGAAGGCGCCGATTGGCGGGAGGAGGATCCCGGCCCTGGCCACCAACGACGGCGTGATCACGAAATCAACCAAGGCCGTTTCGAGGGCGATCTCTTCGGTGCCGTGCTCGAACTCGAGTTCCGACAGAAACCGGATCCGCCGCCCGACCGCGGAGTAGAGGAAGATGTTGAAGCGCCGGAGTTCCATGGACCAGCCCTCGCCGACCCCGTCGGTGACGAGGTAGGAGCCGTTCGCTTCGGCATAGCCGCCAATGGCGGTCCGACCCGCCGACGCGATGAAGGGCCGCTGAAAGATTCCACCCTGCACCATCCCGGTATCTTGGACCGCGAACGTGGCCACCAGCAGGGCGGCGATCACAGTTCGATCACGACGTGGTCGCCCTCGATGGTAGTGGGGTACTTCTGGAGGGGGCGTTCGGTCGGGCCTTTCAAGACGTCGCCGGTGTGGGTGTACTCGCTCCCGTGACAAGGGCAGACCAGCTTTTCGGCGGCCGGCTCGACCGGACACCCGCGGTGCATGCACCGCGTCGACACCGCGGAGTAGCTGCCGTCGGCCAGCCGGTGAAGAAAGATCGGCAAGTCACCCCCCGGCGGATCGATCAGCGCGGACCCCTGCCGGGATAGCTCGTCGATCCTGACCCGCAACCGGCGACCCACGACCGACACGTTGGCAAAGTAGAACGGAATGCACCCGGTGGCCGACAACGCGGCGCACCCCCCGACCACGCCTTCCAGCCGATGGACGAACTGACGCCGGTTCATAGCGACCTCAGGAACGCGAGCAGCCGCTGGACATCAGCCGCCGGCAGGCTCCGGAAGCCAGCCCGGCTCGCGACGGCTTCGCCACCGTGGAGTTCGATGGCTTGCTCGAGGGTGGTGGCCCGGCCGTCGTGGAGGTAGAAGGCCCGGCCGCCCTGGGCCCGCTCGGCGAGACCAATGCCCCAAAGCGGCGCGGTCCGCCACTCGGCGGTCGTAGCCGAACCCTCGGTGTAGTGGTCGTCGAGGGCCGGCCCCATATCGTGGAGGAGGAGATCGGTATAGGGATGAAACGTCACCCGGTCGAGGGCCGGGAGCCGGGAGGGGCCGGTCGCAAGCGTCGAGAGGTGGCAACGGGCGCATCCAATGGCGGTAAACACCGCGGCGCCGGCGACGACCTCCGAACCGGTGGGATTCCGCCGCGGCGGAGGGCGGAGCGTCTGGAGATAGAACACCACCCGGGCCACGGTGCTCGACGACACCTCGGGATCCGGCACGCCATCGCTCGCAAAGGTGCCCACTTGCGGGTTGACCGGGTCGTTAGGCAATAGGTCGGTGGTCAGTCCCATGTCTTCGTGGTACGCGTTCACCGTCTGGTGGAGGAGATTGATGGCCCCGGCTTTCTTGCCAAACCGGCCGATATAGCGCCCGTCGACGACTGGGTGGCGGCCATCGAGCCGGGCGGCCTCGACCAGCACCTCGGTCGGCGCGAGCAATTGGAGCCGACCCGAGATCCCATCGCCGTCCCGATCGTCCGGATCAGTGAGCGCCACGAGGGTGGCGACGTCCACCGCTTCCAGCAGGCCCAGCCCGGTGACGCTCGGGGCGGTAAACACGGCGACCCCGGTGGCGCCATCGGGGACTCGTTCCGCGACATAGTTCTGGATGGCGCGGTTCTGGACTTGGGGACCGCCGTCGGCCAGCATCGGGTCGAAGCCGCTCGCGGTCATCCGGCCGAACCGGGTCAGGTTGAACACCGGGTGCCCTTTGCCATCGCCGACGTGGCAACTGGCGCAGGCCTGGGCCACGAAGATCGGCCCCAGACCGTCGGCCACGCCGAAGCTCCGGCTGAACTCCGCGTCGCCGGCCAGATGGGTGGCTTGCTGTTCACCGCTCAGGCCGTCAACGGTGCCGTCCAGCACGGTGTCCGGATTCGGGGCGCCGGGCAGCACCGCATCGCACCCCGCCAACCAGATCGCGGCCCAGATCGTCAAAGCGCGGACTCGCATTAGCCACCATCCCGGGAGCAGAGGAGCAGCGCGGCCAGCTCGTGGCCCACGATTCGTTCGGCCCCGGCCAAGTCGAGCTTCATCGGTCCCTGAAACGGCTGGGCATCGACCACCTTGACGGGTGTCCCGGGTACCAGGCCGGCCGAGGCGAGATACCGGAGCCGGCCGGCATCGCCGGTGTCGGCCCGCCGGATGGTGACGGTCTCCCCAGTCCGAACATCGCTCAGCGGAACGTGGATGAAGTCGACAATCTGTCCGTCGACATCGGGGATCGGGTCGCCATGGGGATCGAACCGGGGATTCCCGAGGGCCACGGCCATTCGCTCAATCAGCCCGTCCGACACGGCGTGTTCGAGCCGCTCGGCCTCGTCGTGCACCGTGTCCCAGGTGTAACCGAGAAACGCCACCAGATAGCTCTCAATGAGGCGATGGCGGCGGAGAATCCGGAGCGCAATCCGACGCCCTTCGGGGGTGAGACGCACGCCGCGATAGGGAGAGTGCTCCACCAGACCCTGTTCGGACAGCCGTTTGACCATGCCGCTGACCGACGCCGGCGTCAAGGAAAGCCGGAGCGCCAACCCGGTGGTGGACACGGGGTCCTGACCCGAGGACAGCCGATAGATGGCTTTGAGGTAGTCTTCGCTCGATGGAGTGAGCGGCTCGCCGCTGCTGTGGGCGGTCATGCGAGGAGTCGCCAGACTTGAGCCACCAGAAAGCAAACCACCACGCCAAGCCCAACGGGGAGCACCACCGATACCGTGGTCCACTTCCAGCTCTTGGTTTCCCGGTAGATCGTGTAGATCGTCGTCGAGCAGGGATTATGGAGCAGCGAAAACAGCATCAAGCAGAGGCCGGTCAGGGTGGTCCACCCGGCCGAGCGAAGCAGATCGCCGACTTGGGCGGTTTCCATTTCGAACATGACGCCGTCGCCGGCCCCCAGGCCCGCGATCCGGGCGGTGTGGACCGTGAGCATCAGCACGCTCGGAATGACGATCTCGTTGGCCGGGATGGCCACGATGTACGCCAGCAAAATCACTCCGTTCAACCCGAGCAAGACACCGACGGGGTTGAGCCAGCCGACCAGGTGGTCGGCAATGCTGGCGGTGCCGACGGTGACGTTGGCCACCAGCCAGATGACGGCGCCGGCCGGGGCGGCAAAGACGATGGCGCGCCAGAGCACGATCAGGGTTCGATCGATGAGTGAGGTGTACAGGGTCTCGAGGATCTTCGGCGGCCGGTAGGGCGGTAACTCGAGGCTGAAGGTGGTGGCCTCGCCCTTGAGCATGGTGCGGGTCAGGAGCCACGACGCGGAAAACATCGTGACGATGCCAAGCACCGCGATCCCGACGACGGCCGCCGCGGAGACCAGGCCGGCCATCCGGGCTGGGGCCAGACTGCCCAGGAAGATCGACGCAATCAGGATCTGGGTCGGCCAGCGTCCGTTGCAAAGCGAAAAGTTGTTGGTGAGGATCGCCACCAGGCGTTCGCGGGGACTGTCGATGATCCGGGTGGCCACGACGCCGGCCGCGTTGCAGCCGAACCCCATGCACATCGTGAGCGCCTGCTTCCCGTGGGCGCCGGCCCGCTGGAAGAAGCGGTCGAGATTGAAGGCCACTCGGGGGAGGTACCCGAAGTCTTCGAGCAGGGTAAAGAGCGGGAAGAAGATCGCCATCGGCGGGAGCATGACGCTCACCACCCAAGCCGTGGCGAGATAAACGCCATCAATCAAGAAGCCGGACAGCCACCACGGGAACCCGATTGCCGCCGCCCCGGTCTTGAGCCAGGGATGCGCGGTGTCGATCAGAAAATCCGCCAACAGCGCCGAGGGCACGTTGGCGCCGGTAATCGTGAGCCAAAACACCGCCATCAACAGCGCGAGCATGAGCGGGAAGCCAAACCACCGGCTGGTCAGGAGCCGGTCGAGCCCCCGGTCGAAATCGAATTTGACCCGGCGAACCCCGACCAGGCTGACGCTCTCGGCGATCCGGTTCGCCGTGTCGTACATGCTCGCGGTCAGGGTGTCGTGAAAGTCCGGGGGCAGCCGCCACCGTTGGTCGGTGACGGCATCGAGCAGGGTCCGCTGCGCCGGGGTGATCACGGGCTGCTCGGTTGGCACGGCATCCGGCATCGAACGCCATTCCCCGCTGGCCAGACTCCCGATTTCTCCGGTTTCGACGGCGAGACGGACCCGGTCATCGGCATTGAGCAACCGAAGGGCCACCCAGCGGACGTTGGGAAGCCCGGGGAAGGCCGCTTCGATCAGCGGCACCAACGCCCGGATCCCCGACTCGACCGCGGCCGGATGCTCCTCGATCCGGTACGGGGTGGTCCGGCGGGCGCCCGTGGCCACCGCATGGATCGCGGCCAACAGTTCGGGAATCCCTTCGCCCCGGCGGGCCGATGCGGCAATGACCGGGACACCGAGCGCGGTTTCGAGTTTGGCGGCATCGATGCCGATGCCGTGGCGCCGAGCTTCGTCCATCAAGTTGAGGCAGACCACAACCCGATCGGTGATCTCGAGCACTTGGAGCGCGAGGTTGAGATTCCGCTCCAGGCGGGTGGCGTCGAGCACCACCACGGTCACATCGGGGCGCCCGAACAAGAGGAAGTCTCGGGCGACTTCTTCGTCGGCGCTTCCGGCTTGGAGGGAGTACGTCCCAGGGAGATCGATCAACCGGGCCCGTTTGCCCTGATTGAGAAAGGTCCCTTCGGCGCGGGCCACGGTTTTGCCCGGCCAGTTCCCGGTGTGCTGACGAAGCCCGGTCAGGGCATTGAACACCGTGCTCTTCCCGGTGTTCGGATTGCCCGCGAGGGCGACGATATAGTCTTGGCGACTGGACGGACCGGCAAGCTGGACCAGCGTCATCCGACCTCCGCGGGGACCGGAGCCCGCCGGATGTAGATCCCGCGGGCCTGGGGGCGACGGAGCGCAATCAGCGCGCCCCGAATCCGGTAGGCCATGGGGTCGCCGCTCGGACTTTGAAGTTCGGCGACGATGTCGGTGCCCGGCAGCACCCCAAGGTCGAGCAGGCGGCGCCGCTGCGGCCCCTGGACGGTGGGGGCGATCTGGACCACGATGGCCCGCTGCCCGGGCTTGAGGTCGTCGAGCCGCTCGAACAACACGGTGTGCCCGTCGCCTTCCGCGACCCGCTCGACGGTGACCGCCGACGCCATCAACGGGTCAAACCGGCGCGCCACCCCGCCGATCAGGACCTCGATCCCGTTGGGGTCGGCTTTGATCATCTTGACCGGCACCGCGACGTTCACGCCTAACGACAGGAGCCGGTGAAACACCGTGGCCGGTTCGTCTTCGACGTGAATGACCGTGGCGGTGTCGCCGGCGGCCAAGGCCCCGAGGGGAATCCCGTGCGCCGGGGGAAGCTGGCCGGCCCGGGTTGGAATCGGATCGCCGTGCGGGTCATAGGCCGGATGCCCCATCTTGGCGGCGAGGGCCTCGACTTCGACCTCGCTCAAGCCATGTTCGGCCGACTCGGCCAAGTCGTGCCAGTCGGCGGGCGGCACCCCGGTGCGGTCGGCGAAGTAGCGCTCCAGCAGCCGGTGGGTTCGGAGAATCCGGAGCGCGTAGGCCCGGCCATCGTCGGTGAGCACGAGGCCCCGCTCGCTCAACTGGGAGAGCCTCATCGACCCCAGGTTGGTGACCAAGTCGTGGGCCCGGATCGGCGGAATCTCGAGCACCCCGGCCAGGCTCTGGACGGTGGCCGTTTGGTCGGCGAGTTCACAATTCAGGATGTGCTTCAGGGCATCTTCGATCTGAACCCGCTGACTCAGGCGGCGACCGCGGCGAAGCCAGGCCAGCACCCCAAACCGGGGCCAGAGGGCCACGACGAGGAGGAGGACCAAGAGGCCAAACCAGAGCAGGGCGATCGCCGATTCAGGCACTCAATACCCCTAGATAGGAATTATGGAATAGCGTCAGAATAATTTAGTATAGCCTAAATTCTTAATTCGTCAAGAGAAGTGGGACCAACGGGTACGGGGTCTATTTGACTGTAACAGCTTTCGGGTCCATCATCGCCACCAACGTCTCGATCGTCCACGGTTCCGACGTGAGCCCCGACGCCATAGCGGGCGTCGTCTTTTTCCCTGCCGCTTTCGTCAGGGTCGAGTGGACCGGGATAAAGTTATGGGCAAAGAAGTTGAGCGCCACCGCGTGGGTATGGTTCGCCGCCTTCCGGGAGTGCGCCGACGTGAGCCGGGCGAACCGCTTGCACTTCTGCCGGATATCGAGGTTCAGCCGCTCGACGTAGGACGTGGACACCTTCTCCATATCCGGGCGACCAATCATCCGCCGCCTTTCCACCG
>JANPEL010000004.1:0-3394 GCA_031431925.1 Gemmatimonadota bacterium
GGCCGGGTCGGAGGCGGACCGTAAAGGCTAAGGTCTTGACAGGGGCTGGCTTCGACCGATCTTACATGGGCGCGTTGGTAAGGGATTAGGCTGCAAAGCCCCTCGTGCAACACAATACTAGTTAGGCTGCGAACTGAGCTACATTAATGTCAGCACCATGGCTTCGCGGTGGCTCCGGTTTCCCTGACGGCGGGATCTCGCTGAGCGCCGAGTACAGGCGAGGATCCAAGAGTTCTCATCTATACATGCCAGACTTCAACCCGATACTAGGGCCACGACTGGGCGGTGACTTGTTCCCCGGATCTCTCAACCTCTGGGCCGATTTTCCAGTCGAGCTTCCAGCGCCGGCAGCCACGCGGCTCGGTGGTATTGACTGGCTTTTCTCCCCGATAGTAGTGGCCGGGCGTGGCGTTGGGGTGGTCGGCCGGAGACCAGAGCAGGACCGGCACTTCCTCGAAGTCTTTGCTCGGGACAAGCTCGTCGATAGCCTAGGCCTGATCGAAGGATCCCGAGTCGACGTACAGCTCTTCAGCGGAGACTATCTCGCCTTCGCAGCCTAACCCGGTATTGCAGCGGCCAGCCGCCCGGCGCTCCGGTTTGACAAGTCGCGGCCGCGCCCCAATGTTGTTGGAAGGACGGCGCGGCCGCTCGCTGCAGGTGCGGCGCCCGCCACTGAACGTTAAGCCGTTATGCCGCCCCAAATCCTCCATGTTTGCGAAGCGCTTCCAGCAGCCGCTACCTTTACACTCGACTCCTCCAGGTAGGGCGTGATGACTCGCGAAACCCTCGAAGCTCAGCTGCGCCGCCTGCCCCAGGCGGACCGGGCCCACCTGGCCCGAGTCCTCCTCGAGAGCCTCGACGACGAGCCGGCCCTCCATGCGGAATGGCTGGAGGAAGCGGAGCGTCGTGCCGCCGAACTGGTCTCGGGATCCGTCGCGGCAGTCCCGGCCGCCGACGCGTTCGCCAACGCCCGGCGGCGCATGGCCGGATGACCGTTGGCTTCCATCCCCATGCCGCTGAGGAGCTTACCGAGGCTGGTCGTTTCTACGAAGGCCGGGCACCGGGCTTGGGTAGCCGATTCCTCGACGCCGCCGAGCGGACAACCCAGTTACTGGTGGAGAACCCGGCCCTTGGGAGCCCAAGTTCGGCGACCGTCCGAAGCCTCGGCGTTCCCCAGTTCCCGTACGCGATCGTCTACCGCGTCGAGTCGGACCGGCTGTTCATCGTCGCTGTCGCTCACCTTCGGCGACGGCCCAAGTATTGGGCGGGCCGGGTTCGGTGAGCGGCGGCATAACCAGGATTTGCAGCTGACGAGGGTTCTTGCATCACTTTTGTTGACACTTCCACCTAACTAGCATGGAGTGTCAGAGATGCCACGACCAGGTCCACGCATGGTCCAGAAGTACAGCGACGAGTTCAAGCTGACCGCGGTACGATTGTCCCGGCAGCCAGGGTTGCAGGTGAAGACCGTCGCCTCGGCGCTGGCGATCCACCCATTCATGCTGTCGAAGTGGCGGAAGGAAGTTCGCGACGGACGCTTGCGTGGGCGGGCGAACCGGGCGCCGCCCCCCGGGCCGGCGCGCGAGATCGCGCAGCTTCAGGCCCTCGAGAAGGCGCACGCGCAGCTCCAAGAGGAGCATGATCTGTTAAAAAAAGCCATTCGGTTCTGTTCCGTTCGAAAGGCGACACGTTCGCCTTCATCGAGACGCACCGCACGCACGTGAGCGTGGCGTCCTTGTGCCGACGTTACGGCGTGACCGCCGCGGGCTTCTATGCCTGGCGGCGGCGCGGCGAGAGTGCGCATGCGGAGCAGGACCGAACGCGAAACATCGGGCGTCCTGAAGCGGGAGCGTGAACTTGCCCGCCAGCTCGGGAGTGTCCTTGGCCTCGGTTGCCACCCGGGCCAAGTGGCGGAGCGGCGTGGTCAGCGGCGCGTCCCGGAGCTGATGTCTCCGGGCATTCGCGGCGATGGCCGCGAGCCGACGGTGCGCTGCTGTACGGCGGTGCCAAGGGGATTTCGTCGTTCGCGAGCTCCTTGGCAAGGCGCCCCTGGTTTATCAGAGGAAGCCGTCCGAATGGGGCGGAGCTTCTCGTGACCGACTCGGAACTATCGAGCCTGCGCCGTACCTTCAGTGCCTCTGATACCGTCTTTCAGGTACGTGTCAAAGAACGCCAGCATGTCTTGCAGCACCTCCTTCGTGTTCTCGCGCCCATACACGTAGTATGTCTCATTCGGATACGTCTTGTACCTGACGAGCTTCCCTGCCCCCTCGAGCGCCTTCGCGAACTCGTAGCCCGCATAGTCGGCATCTAGCACGGCCAACCCGGCGCCGTGAATGATGAAGGCGGGTGTCGAGGCATCCTGCACTTTCAGGATCGAGGAGCTCCGCTTGTAGATGGCCTCGACGTCCGGGGTGGACGGCCACTTGCCCAGCTCGTAGTTCGCGAGCTTGCGGTGATGGAGGACCGGTACCCGGGTCTGGAATGCGATGACGTCGCCGTAGCCGGAGCTCGAGATCGCCGCCTGAAATACGTTCGGCGCAAACGAGATCGCGTACATGGTCAGCATGCCACCGTAGCTGTTGCCCGTGATGCCGATCTTCGCCGGATCGACATAGGGTTGCCGCTTGGCCCACGCCACGCCGGCCAGGACGTCACGCAGGTCACCGTGCCCCCAGTCCCGGTTATTGGCATCCTCGAACGCCCGGCCGTAACCCGAGCTGCCGCGCACGTTCGGGGCAATCACGACATACCCACGGCTGGCGAACCACTGCGGATGGAGGGTGAAGTTGTCACTGAACTGGGACGTCGGTCCGCCGTGCACCTGCATGATGACCGGAGCACGCTCGCCTGGACGGAGGTTCCGGGGCTTCCACACGTACGCGGAGATCGTCAGGCCCTCGTTCGTCCAGCTGATCTTCTCCGGCACGACTAGCTGGGTGGCCAGCTTGTTTCCCTCGGAGAAGGTCAGCTGTTTCGGGGCACCGCCGCTGGCGCCGACGACGTACAGTTCCGGAGCCGTCGTCGGCGTTCCCATCGTGTAGGAAATCCGCCGAGAATCCGGCGACCACTCCGCTCGGGTGACTAACCCCAAGCCCGGGTCCACCAGAGTCTTGATCGATCCGCCGGACGCCGGGACCACCTTCAGGCTCTGGGCCCCGTTGGTCAGCGACAGGAACAGGATCTGCCTGCCGTCGGGCGACCACCGGGCTTCGACCTGATCGGCCGGCTCCGAGGCGACTTGACGCGGCGCACCGCCCGCGATCGGCGCAACCCAGAAGGTGAACCACCCGGTCCGCTGCGAGCGGAACAGCACGCTCCTGCCGTCGGGGGATACCCGGGGGAAGCCGAACTTGAGCCCCGCGCCGTAGTCGAAGAAACCCTTGTCCTGGAG
>JANPEL010000005.1:0-6989 GCA_031431925.1 Gemmatimonadota bacterium
CCCGCCCATCAAATGCGCTGAGGAAACCGACGTGACCCCGGGAAGAAAATGCTCCGGCCCGATCAGCCGGTCCACCATGCCCGCGTTGGCCCGCTCGATAAAGGGTGGGTTGGCCAGCGGCGCGTGCACTCGAAGTGCCCCAGCCGCAAAGAAGATCTTCGAAGCCATCCGAGTGGCGCGCGTCAGGGACTCGACCACCCGTTCGGTGAAACGGTAGTGAACGATCGGCCGGCCCTCGCGGTCGATCGCGATGCGATTGTCGGCCGTGGCATGATCGCACGCCAGCACCAAGATCATCTGCAACCGCGAAAACGCCCGCAGCATAGCCCCATGCTCGGCGCCAAAGCCGGTCATGTTCTTCGCGGTGACAAACGGAAAGTACATGCAGGTCTCGAGCACGAACCCGTCGCCCTCGGCCCGGTCGATGTAGAAGCTCTTGGGGTGTCCGACGTCGTTCACGACCGGTTGGGCGTGCTCGCCGACCAGGATCAGCGCCGGATGAGCCGTGAAGCCATGTCCCACTCGGGCCGGCAGGCCGGTCAGGCCGGATCCCAGCAGCAGGGCAGGGGTCCCGATGGCGCCGGCCGCCAACACGACCAGGCCGGCTTCGAGCTCGTAATCGCCAGGCGCCCACTCGGGGTCAGTACCTTTGGCGCCGGCCGGCCGGGCCGCGACCCGAACCGTCAGCCGCTGCTCGCCAAGCCGGACCACTTCAGCCCGGGTCACCACCGTTACCCCGGCCTTCTCCGCGGCCGGCAGCTGGACCCGGTTGGTACCCTGTTTGGCCGCGTTCGGGCAGCCGAGGTTGCAGAGACTCGACCCCCGGCAGCCCTTCAGGTTGAGCGGAAACTGCTCGGCGTGGAGCCCCGCTTTGGCCGCGCCTTCAACGAAGAGCCGGTTGTTCTCGTTGATCAGGTCATCGGGGAGTAAATGCACCGAGTTCTCACCGATGTACCGGGCCGACCGCTGGGCCAATTCGGCATGGTCGAGCCCCGGCAGGTTCCAATCCCGGATGACCCGTTCCGGGGCAACGATCGAGGTGCCGGTGTAGACGATGGTCGACCCCCCGTACCCCCGGGCAAAGGCCAACGTCATGGTGCCGTCGGCCGTCAAGAAACCACCCCCGTCGGCGTAGAGCTCCCCCGCCATGTCCAACTCCTGGCCGGTAAAGTCCGGATCGAGGAATCGGGGCCCCCGTTCGAGCACCAGAACCGACCGGCCCTGGCTCACCAACTCGCCTAACCGCGCCGCCACGGTCCCGCCGCCGGCCCCCGACCCGACGATGACCACGTCGAACCGTTGGGACGTCATCGCCGCGCCGCCCACCCCGCCCGGTCCGCCCGATACCCCAAACTCGCGACGACCTCCGGCTGGGTGTAATACCCCATCAACACCAGCGTCCGCAGCCCCCAAACCCCCCGCCGGATCAACCGAAACGGCGCCCGCTCGAGTGCCCCCATCAACCGCCCCACTTGCCCCGGTTCCAGCCGGTGCACCCCCCGCCCAAACCGAAGCCGCGCCAGCAGATCAATCACTTTGATGAACACCCTCACCTGCTCGCCGAGCGCCGAGTGCCGAGCGCCGAGTGCCGAGTCGATCGTCCGTTCGACGGTAGCCCAGACCCGCTCGTCCGCCGAACCCAGTTCGGGGACGAAGCTGACGGCCACGGAACGGAAGGCGGCGCCGGTCAGGGAGAAAGGGGGCACGGCTCAAACCTAAGTGGCTGGTTGACCGGGTTGGAAGCTACCCCTAACCTTGGGGCCTGCCTTTTCAGTGAGATCTTGAATGGCTACCTCAGTGCTGGAGCGTTCGAACGTGGCCCCGGCCAAGGGCTCGGCCTTGGCCCGCTATCTGGCCCTCGAGGCTACCGTCCCGGTGGTTTTGTTCGCCTCGGCGGCCATCGTGGTCGGGCTTCATTGGGACATTGCCTGGCACCGGGCCATCGGGCGCGACACCTTTTGGAGCCCGCCCCACGTCCTGGAGCAGATCGCGGCGGCCCTAGCCGGGCTCTTCTGCGGCTGGCGGGTCCTCTACACCTCGTTCATGGGTACCGACGCCGACCGGGGCAACGCGGTTCGGTTCTGGGGCATCTTCCACGGGCCGTTAGGCGGTTGGGTCTGTATCTGGGGCACGATCGCGATGATCACCTCGGCCCCGTTCGACAATTGGTGGCACGCCGCGTACGGCCTCGATGTCGAGATCCTGACCCCGCCGCACACCTTCTTGCTGCTTGGCATGGTCACGGTGCAGCTGGGCGCGATGCTGATGATGCTCGCCGAACAGAACCGGTCCGGGGTCCTCGCGGCCGGCGACCGGCGCGGCTTGGTGTTTTCGGCCTCGATGGGCCTGATCGTGCTGATGGTGGCGACCATGGTGTACTCGGACACCGGGATTCCGAATCTTCAGCACCGGCCGCTCTTCTATCAAATCTCGGCCGGGGTATTTCCGATCTTCTTGCTGGCCGCGGCGCGGGCCGGGAAGACCCGGTTTCCGGCCACGGTGGCCGCGTTGACCTACTCGATCGTTCTCTTGGTCTCGAGTTGGGTGCTGGCGCTGGTGCCGGCCACCCCGATGCTCGCGCCGATCTACAATCAAGTGACCCATTTGACCCCGCCCGGGTTTCCGCTGCTGATTCTGGTGCCGGCCGTGGCAATCGACTGGCTGCTCAAGCGGATGGCGAAGGTGAGTGACTGGGTGGTGGCGCCGGTGGCCGGGGTGGTATTCGTGGCGCTGCTGGCGGCGGTGCAATGGCCGTTCGCCACCTTCCTGATGTCGCTTGACCAGCCGAACTACTTCTTCGCCACCGGCTACTGGGGCTACGCCCAGCGCCTCGGAGCCTGGACCGGCACTTTCTTCGATGTCCCCGGGACCTCTTGGGTCCGCGGGCAGGGCTGGGTCGGCACGGTCGACTACCTCGCGGTGGGCAAAGGGCTGTTGTGGGCAATGTTGTTCGGCGTCGTTTCCAGTCGGCTTGGCCTCTGGTGGGGGCGCTGGATGACGCGGGTGCAGCGGTGATGGCTCGGTTCTCGGCACTCGGCGCTCGGCGCTCGGCACTCGTTGCGACGGTGGTTCTGGCGGCGGTGGGGGTCCTTACCAGCGGGCATCTGGGGAGTCCGGATACTTGGTTTCAGGGGAATGCCGGCCCGTATCCGGTTCGGGTGGTGGTGCGACTGCCGGGGGTGGTGCCGGGTTTGGGGCAGATCGACGTGACGGTCACGGGTGAGGGGGTCGAGAAGGTTACCGCGCAACCGATCATTTTCGATGCCGGCAAGGAGGGGGCACCCCCGGCCGATGTGGCCACGCCGGTGCCGGGGCGGCCGGGCAGCTACCATGCCGAGCTCTGGTTCATGACGCCGGGGTCGTTCAGCGTCAACGTGGAAGTGACCGGGAGCCTCGGCACCGGCGTCGTGGTGGTGCCGGTCGCGGCGGTGCCGGAGCGGCAAATCGGGATGTACCCTTGGCTGGGCAAGCTGCTGCTGGCGTTAGGCCTGTTCCTCTTCATCGGGGCGGTCACGATCATTCGGGCTGCCGGCAGCGACAGTGTGACGCCTCCGGGCCAACCGGCCACCGCGCGAAGCCGGCGCACCGGGGTCGTGGCCTCGGTCTTCGGCGCCGGGGTACTCGGCCTCGGCTTGTTCGGGGGACGGGCGTGGTGGAAAGCGGTCGAGCAGAACTACCTGGCGGAGTTGTACCGCCCGTTCAACGCCCAAGCATCGGTCGATGCCGAGGCCGGCCGCCGGACCCTCCGGTTCTCGATTACCGATTCAGTGTGGTCCACCCGGCGGGCCCAGAACCTCTGGGAGCGGTTCTCGATCAGCCCCCTGGTGCCGGATCATGGAAAGCTGATGCACCTGTTCTTGATGCAGGCCGGCGAACCCACCGCCTTCGCCCATCTCCATCCGGTGTCGACCGATAGCGTCACGTTTCTGGCCGGGCTCGGCAACCTGCCCGCCGGCAAATACACGGCCTACGCCGATGTCGTGCATGAGACCGGGTTTCCGCAGACGATGGTGGCCGAGATCGAGGTTCCGGCCCCCGGCTCCGACAGCGGGTTTGCCGATGCCGACGATGCGGCCTTTGTCGGGAACCCGTCCGGCGCCACCTTCACGCTGCCGGATGGGGCCACGATTACCTGGGACGGGAAGCCCGATTCGTTGCTGACCCAGGCCGAGGCGGGACTTACCTTCACGGTCAAGGAGCCGAATGGTACCATCGCCCGGCTGGCGCCCTATCTCGGGATGCCGGGTCATGCCGTGGTCTACCGGACCGACGGCAAGGTCTACATCCACCTCCATCCGAACGGCACCACGTCGATGGTGGCCCAACAAGCGTTAGGCGGCCGTCAAGCGACCGACACGCTGCCTGGGATGCTGGCCCGCCGGATGGCGGCCGACACCATGACGATGGCCCACGGCGGTCACCCGATGTTCGACGGGACCTTGACCTTTCCGTACGCGTTTCCGAGCCCCGGCCAATACCGGGTCTGGGTTCAAATCCGGCGGGGCGACACCATCGCGACCGCGCCTTTCGATATCTCCGTCCGATAACAGACTATGAAATGGAAACCGGGCCAAACCAGTCGGGACATCGAGGACCGCCGCGGGATGGGCGGGGGCGGCGGCCGCTTCGGCGGTGGCCGCGGCGTCGGCATTGGAGGATTCATCATCCTCTTGATCCTGAGCCTCGTCTTCAAGCAGGACTTCTTCAGCCTCCTCGGCGGCGGTGGCCTTGGCAACACCGCGGCGCCAACCGCCGAGTCGGGTCCGGTGGCCTCGACGCCCGAAGAAGAGGAACGGGTCAAGTTCGTGGGCTTCGTCCTCGACAGTGCCCAGAACTACTGGGAGCGAACGCTCCCGCGGCTCGGCGCCCAGTACCAACGCGCCAAGTTGGTGCTGTTCCGCGAATCAGTCCAGTCGGCGTGCGGCGCCGCCTCCTCGGCCACCGGACCGTTCTACTGCCCGGGAGACCAGAAGGTCTACATCGACCTCGGCTTTTTTGATGACCTCGACCGGCGGTTCGGGGCGCCCGGCGATTTTGCCCAGGCCTACGTCCTGGCCCATGAGATCGGCCACCACGTGCAGACGTTGCTCGGCGTCGAAGGCAAGGTTCGCCAGCTCCAACAGTCGAATCCTGACGGGTCCAATCAGGCGCAGGTCTCGATGGAGTTGCAGGCCGATTGCCTGGCGGGCATCTGGGGTCACGAGACCGCCGCCATGGGCATTCTCGACCCGGGCGATGTGAACGAGGGGCTCGCCGCGGCGTCAGCGGTCGGCGATGATCGAATTCAGAAGCAGGCGCAGGGGTACGTGAACCCCGAAAGCTTCACGCACGGCTCCTCGGAACAGCGAGCCCAGTGGTTCATGCGCGGCTTCAAATCGGGCCGGGTCGAAGACTGCGACACCTTCAGCTCGCGGTGAGCCTCAGGACGAGCAGCTGACGACGATGCCTCGTTCACCCGGGGGCGCGGGTTCGGAGTAGGCGGCATCCTCGGCGCGGTCGATAAACGGATTTCGAAGGATCCCGTGGAGCTTTGCGATCTCGGAGAAATCCCCCTGCTCGGCCCGTTCGATGGCTCGCTGGGCCAGGTAGTTCCGCAATACCACCGCCGGGTTTCGCCGGTCCATCCGAGCCCGGCGCTCGGTAGGGTCGGAATCCTCGGCCGCGAGACGGGTGGTGTACCGGGCCGCCCAGGCGTCGAAACGTTCAAGGCCATTGACCTCGGCCCGGAGCGTGGCGGGGTCCGACAGCCGGCGGAACCAACGGCTGAAGTCGACCCGGTTCGCGGCCATCAACCCGAGCATCTCCGCGATCAAGGCCGGATCATCCGGTTGCTCCGTCTGAAGGCCGATCTTCTCCCGCATCCGCCGGCCGTAGCCGGCCTCGAACACGCCGGCATAGCGGGTCAGCGCCGCATTGGCGTCATCGACGGAGATCACGTCCAGTAGCGACTCGGCAAACCGGGCCAGGTTCCACAATCCAACCGCCGGCTGCTGGCCGAAGGCGTACCGTCCCTCGTGGTCGCTGTGGTTACAAATGAACCCGGGGTCGGTTTCTTCGAGGAATCCATACGGTCCGTAGTCGAGCGTGAGGCCGAGGACGGACATGTTGTCGGTGTTCATGACGCCGTGCGCGAAGCCGGCCGCCATCCAATCGGCCATCAACTCGGCGGTCCGGGTCACGACGATCTCGAGCCACCGCGGATACCGGTCGGGCAGGCCGACCAACTCGGGATGGTGATGGCTGATGACGTAGTCGGCCAGTTCGGTGATCCGCTCGGTCAGTCCGCGGGCAGCGAGCACCTGGAAACTGCCGAATCGGATGTGAGTCGGCGCCATCCGGATCACGGTCGCCGCGGTTTCGACCGTCTCGCGGTACACCGGGTCCGGGCTCCCGACGATGGCCAACGCCCGGGTGGTCGGAATGCCGAGGCCGTGCATGGCCTCGCAGGCCAGATATTCCCGGATGGTGGACCGAAGCACCGCCCGTCCGTCGCCCATGCGCGAGAACCTGGTCTGCCCCGAGCCCTTGAGCTGGAGATCCCACCTTTCGCCCCGGCTGTTGCGCACTTCGCCGAGCAGGATGGCCCGCCCATCGCCGAGTTGGGGAACCCACACCCCGAACTGGTGTCCGGCGTAGAGCGCCGCCACCGGCTCCGCCCCCGGCAACCGCAACCCCCCGGACAGGTATCGAGCCGCCTCCGGGTCGCTCGCCGCCCCCGGATCCAGGTCAATCAGCCCCGCCGCGTCCGAATTGAACGCCACTATGTGGGGTTCCGAAAGCGGGGTCGGGTCCACCACCTCATAAAAGGCCGGATGTAACCGCGCAAACGTATTGTCGAAGTCCAGCGTAGTGAGTGACCGCATCCCGATAAAATAGAAGGGCGGGCCCAAGCCCCCCCCCCCCCAGTGCCGCGCGGCGAGGGCCGAGCCCCGGGCCCAACCCCATCTTCCAGGTCTTTTGATCCAACGAAAAAGCCATGCCCATAACCG
>JANPEL010000006.1:0-3195 GCA_031431925.1 Gemmatimonadota bacterium
GGCGTCGCGGGTGTGCTTCGCGACCGGAACGACCCCTCATCGCTGGTGACGTTCGCCGATCCGGACGATCTGACCCAGTTGATGGAAGCAGGCGCTCTGGCCGGCGGCATGCGGCCCAAGGTTGAGGCCTGCATTCGGGCCGCGACCGGCGGGGTCGAGCGGACCCACATCATCGACGGGCGGGCCACCGATTCGTTGTTGCAGGAAGTGTTCACGGGGTCCGGGGCCGGCACGATGATCGTTGGCAAGAAGGAAAAGGCGACCTATGTCGGGGCCGAACTTGCGGAATGAAGTCGAACTCCTGAAGGCGTTGGTGGCCTGTCCCTCGGTCAGTGGTGACGAGGACGCGGTGGCTGGATTGGTTGAGGGGATCGCGGCCGGCTTCGGGCTCGATGTGGTCCGGGATGAGACCGGGGTCAAAGTGGTGGTCGACACTGGGCGGCCGGGCCGGACCTTGGCGTTCATTTCCCACCTCGACGTCGTCCCGCCGGGTGAGGGATGGACCCGCGATCCCTTCACTCCGGTCATCGAGGGCGATCTGCTCTATGGGCGGGGCTCCGGCGACGCCAAGGCCTCGGTCGCGGCCATGCTGTTGGCCGCGCTCGACTTCGCCGAGCACCGGGCCGGCTCCATCGGCGGATCGCTGGTGGTGGTGTTCGGCCTGGGGGAAGAAACCAAGCACACGACGATGGGGCGGGCGGTGGCGACCTTGCCCCCGATCACCGCGGCGGTGGTCGGGGAGCCCACCAATCTTGCCATTGCCATTGCCCAGCGGGGCTTGATGATGGTGGACCTGGTGGCTCGGGGCGATCAACGCCACGCCGGCTACGCCGCCGACGGCAACTTCACCAATGCGATTACCCAGCTGGCCGCCGATCTAGTGCGGCTGCCATCGTTGTTGCAGGACCGGAGCCACCCGGTGTTAGGCAAGACGACCGTCACAGCCACCATGATCGAGGCGGGCGTGAGCCGGAACGTGACACCGCCGACCGCCAAGGCCGTCCTCGACATCCGGAGCACCCCGTCCTTTGAGCACGCCGAGATCGGGATGGTGCTCCGCGGCGCGCTGGATTGCGAGGTCGTGGTCACCTCCGAACGGTTGGTCCCGTGCGAAACGCCGCCGGACTCCAAACTCCTCGCCGCGGCCCGGCGGGTCGAGCCTTCGGTCACCACGTTCGGCAGCCCGACCTGTTCGGATTGGGTCTTCGTCCGAACCATCGATTCGATCAAATGCGGGCCGGGGACCAGCCGGCGCTCCCATACCGCGGACGAGTGCGTCGACCTTCCCGAAGTGACGGCCGCCCGCCGGTTCTACCGGGCGCTGGCCGAGGAGTATCTCCGATGAAGACCTTGTGGACGCAAAGCACCACCCCGGACCCGGCGATGTTAGCGTACACCGTCGGTGACGACCGGCACTGGGATGGCTACCTCCTCGAATGGGACGTGATCGGAAGCCTGGGTCATGTCGAGGGGTTGTATGCCTCCAAGCTGATTCCCCGGAGCGACCGCGACCGGCTCCGCACCGGACTCCGGGCCGCGCTCCGGGCGGTGCGGCGAGGAACGTTAGGCATCGGCCCTCAGCATGAGGACGCCCATTCCGCCGTAGAGATGTGGCTGACCCGTCGGATCGGGGCCGGGGACCGGCTCCATACCGGCCGGTCGCGGAACGATCAGATTGCCTGCGATCTCCGGCTCTTCCTCAAGGACTCGCTCCTCCGGATCGAGATGCAGGCGCTCGGGTTGGTGAGCGAGTTGCTGTTCTTCGCCGATCAGCACCGGGACACGCTGTGGCCCGGGTACACCCATCTCCGGCCGGCCATGCCGTCGAGCGTCGGGATGTGGGCGGGGGCGCTCGCGGAGGGCCTGCTCGATACCATCGGGACCCTCGACGGGGTCTGGCGCTTGGTCGACCGGTCGCCGCTCGGGAGCGGGGCCGGCTACGGGGTGCCCCTGCCGCTCAACCGTGAGGCCGCGGCCAAGGCGCTCGGCTTCGCGGGAGTAGAACCTAACGTCGCCCAGGTCCAGAACGGCCGGGGTAAGCTCGAGGCCGCGGTGCTGTTCTGGTGCGTGCAGCTCGGCCACGACCTGTCCAAACTGGCTAGCGACGTCGTGCTGCTCTCGGGTGAGGAGTTCGGCCTGCTCGAACTCCCCGCCCGGTTTGCCACCGGTTCGAGCATCATGCCCCAGAAGCGGAACCCTGACGTCTTCGAGTTGACTCGGGCCCGGGCCGCGGTGCTGGAGGGCGACTTAGCCGCGGTCTTGGCGTTGCGTTCCAAGCTCACCAGCGGGTATCACCGCGACTTCCAGTTGCTCAAGGAGCCGTTGATCCGGGGGCTCGGCCGGACCGAGGACATGGTGACGATGATGACGTTGGTCGTCCCGGCTCTTGGCGTTCGGGGCAGCCGGGGGCTCGAGATGTTGCAAGGCGGCGTGCTGGCCACCGACGAGGTGATGCGGCGGGTCGAGACCGGGGTCCCGTTCCGGCGGGCCTATCGCGACGTGGCGGCCGCGCTCAACCGGGGCGACCGGATGCCGGGCATCTCGGCGGCCCGGATCATCAGCCGGCGCCGGTCAACCGGCGGTCTCGGCCGGCTCGGCCTCGGCGTCGCGTGGCGGCGATTCGTGGCCTTAGCCCGGGTCAACGACCAAGCGGCCCGAAAGTTCGAAGCGGCCATCACCCGGCTGGCCGGTCGGGCCCCGTGATTCGGGCCGACCGGCGGCAGCGCCACCTCAAGATCCTCGAACTGATCGAGACCCACTCGATCGGTACCCAGGAGGATTTGGCGGCGGCGCTCGCCCGCGAGGGCTGGGACGTGACCCAGTCCTCGGTGAGCCGGGACATCGCCGCCCTGAAGCTGGTCAAGGTGGAGGGGGCCTATCACCGCCAGGTGGTGACCAACCCGCCCCGGCGCGATTCGGACGAGCAGCGGATTGTCGAGGGCGTCCTGGCGTACACCGCGGCAGGCGACGTCCTCATCGTGCTCCACACCCCTCCCGGCGAGGCCAACCGAGTCGGGGCGGCCCTCGACCGGCTGGCGTGGCCCGAAGTGTTAGGCAACATTTCCGGCGATGACACGATCCTTCTGGCCACCCGGGACAATCCGGGGCAGCGCCGGGTGCTCCGGCAACTCGGCCGCTTGACCCAGGCGGCTCCCGCTTGACATCACCGGCCGGCTTGGGATAGCTTCGGGCCAT
>JANPEL010000007.1:0-45965 GCA_031431925.1 Gemmatimonadota bacterium
GGCGCTTGTAGGAGACCGCCCAGAACGGCGAGCGGGTCCGGCGGGGCTCGTTGGTCGTCCTGGCCGGACGTCCGAATGCCGGAAAATCGTCGCTATTCAATGCGATGCTTGGATCGGAGCGAGCCTTGGTCAACGAGGCCCCCGGCACCACCCGCGACACCATCGAGGCGGATCTCGACTTGGCCGGCTGGCCGATTCGGCTCGCCGACACGGCCGGCCTCCGACCGTCCGCGGATCCGATTGAGCAGATGGGCATCGAGGTAAGCCGGCGCTATTTGGCGGCAGCGGACCTGGTATTGCTCTGCGTCGAGGCGGGTCGTGCCCTCAACGAGGAGGAAGCGGCTCTGGCTGTCGATCCGCGCACGTTCTTGGTTCGAACCAAGGCCGACCTTGCCTCGAGTCCGGGGTTGGCAATCTCAGCAAAGAGTCGGGTCGGGTTGGAGAGCCTAAAAACCGTGTTGGTTAGCCGATTGTTCGAGGGCAGCCAACCGCTTGGTGATTTCGAACCAATGTTGACCCGGGAACGCCACCGGGTGTCGCTGGAAGCTGCGCTCGCCGCGCTCGGGGACGCGAACCCTCATCTTGACCCCACGGGCGACGCGGTTCTGGCCGCCCATCACGTTCGCCGGGCGGTTGCTTCGTTGGATGAACTCATTGGGGCTATTGATGTTGAAGAGGTACTTGGCCTGATCTTCTCCCGCTTTTGCGTCGGGAAGTAAACCCAAGAGTCGGCAGCGCCACTCAGGGCCGGTTGTGCGATCCGTCGCAGAAGGGCTTCGACAGACTCCGCCCGCAGGCGCAGAGCTTGACCGTTCCGGGGGCCTTGTTGTTGACCGGAGGCGTCAGGAGGTTGCCCTCAGGATCCCGAATCTCGATCTGGCCCTGAATTAGGTACGGGCCGTTTGGCCGGACCACGATGGTGGTGGGGTCGGTCATCTCAACCTCAAGCGGTTCGGACGTCACGGGCCGCGTCATCGGCGGCCTCGAAGGCGGCGGCGGGCATCCGGATAGCGGCCCGCAGGCCGTGCTCGGCTACCATGGCCTCGACCATTCGGTAGCCCAGGTAGTAGCCCGACCGTTCCGGGAGGACCCGACCCAGGGCCAAGCGGGCGCCCGGTGTCATTCCGCCGGACAGAAAACGCAACCGGAGACCGATCCCGGAGCGGTCGAGATCATGGTGAGCGGCTCGTCGGATGAACGACTCGAACTCCCGCATCCGCTGAAACTGCCGTTTCGGATATCCGAAGTAGTCGGAGAGGTCGTGTCCGGGTGCGAGGACTCTCGAGGCGTGAACAGCCAAGCCCTCGTTGACGAGGTGCTCCCGGAGCGGTGCCCGGCCCGCGGCCACCCAGTAGTCGTAATACCCGCCGTTGTCGGCCACGAGCCGCCGGAGACTGCTTTCGCTCGTTGGCGAGGTGTAACGCACCGTGTGGGCCAACTCATGGGCCACCCATAGTGGAATCAATTCCGGCGAGAGGCCGAGCCCAAAGGTGGTGGGATTGACCTTGCCGGTAAAATGCTCAACGCAGATGAATGCGGCGCCGCGACCGTTGACCACGAGCTCGCCCGCGTTCGCGGCGCCGACCCCGACCATGAGATAGACGTCCGTCGGGCGGTCGATGCCGAGGGCCTCGGTGGCACGCTCAATTATTTCCTCGACCTGCTGAGAGATCTTGACGGTTTGCAGCAAGGCCTTCAGGTCGGTTCGATCGGCGCGAAGCGTGGTCGCGATGACCTCCGCCGCGTGCGGGCTTTCGAGGTCGAGGACGTAGTTGCCCCAATAGGCCGACAGGACGGCGCGATGGGACTCCAGATACCGATAGTAGGCGGCTTCCCGATTGGACGAAGCGAGGATGTCGAGAAAATCTGGGAGGAGGTTGATGAGCACGGCACAGAATACGGGAGTCGTGTAGTGAAAATCAAGATGGCAAGGCGAATTCAGTGCTGTTCGCGCCGCTTTCGCTCCGATGCGTCGCTCAAAACCTTCCGCTCCTGGAACGTGAGGCTGTCAATTCCGAGCTGGGCAATCTTGTCGAGGACTTGATTTACCTCCTCGTCATTCGCTTCATGGCGGCGATGATCTGCCGGAGCCGTAGGCTCCCGCTCCGAGGCCGCCTCCTGCATTCGCATGGGTGTGACGACCGGGCGGCGGGCCATCGGGATCGGTCGAGCGGTCGGCCGGCGGCTCGTCAGGGTCTGAAGGCGAAAGAAGACGTACCCGGCGAGGGCGCCGCCGAGGTGGGCGAGGTGGGCGACGCCATCGGTCCCCGCCAAACCCACGGCGATGTCCAGGGCGATCAGGCCAAAGAAAAGAGATCCGGCCTTGATCGGGACCGGTAACGGGAACGCCCGAATCTCAGCGGCGGGCCATAGGAGCACGTAACCAAGACCGACGCCAAAGGTGGCCCCGGCCGAGCCGGAAAACGGATCGAC
Organism: Gemmatimonadota bacterium; assembly: GCA_031431925.1. Classification (GTDB taxonomy): domain Bacteria; phylum Gemmatimonadota; class Gemmatimonadetes; order Gemmatimonadales; family GWC2-71-9; genus SHZU01. The sequence continues at coordinate 2,434 of JANPEL010000007.1, forward strand.
ACGAACTAAGGCCGCGAGTCCTAGGGCGAGAAGAGCGGCGCCGACCCCACAATAGAGGTAACTGGCAAGGAACCGGGCCCCGCCGAGCCGACGCTCGACCGGCGACCCGAAAAGGAAAAGCACCAGACTGCTCAGCGCGAGGTGAAAGATGTTGTCGTGAACGAAGATATAAGTGAGCGCCGTCCACGGCCGGGCGGAGAATCCTTCGGGGTCGAACTGCAGCGCCGCGAAGAACCGGGGAGCGGTGAATACGGTCGCCAACAACACCCAGACCACCCCGTTGAAAACGATCAATCGGGTGACCCAAGGGGTCAGTCTGGCGGTCTGGCCGTCTTCCTTCATGATCTAACCTTACCACGACCTATCGCGGCGAGGCAAATCCGCTCGCAAAGATCAGGGAAGTCGATTCCGGCGGCTCGGGCCGACTGGGGCATTAAACTGGTTGCCGTCATTCCGGGCAGGGTGTTCACCTCAAGGCAACTGAGCTCCCCGGCAGGGGTAAGCCGGAAATCGACCCGGCTATAGCCTCCCAATTTCAGGGCCTCGTGAGCGGCCAGCCCGAACCCCTGGCATTGGGCGACGATCGCTGGGGGCAAGTCGGCCGGAAAAATCTCTTCGGCCATTCCCGGGGTGTATTTGCACTCATAATCGAAGATCTCGTGCCGAGGGATGATCTCACCAACTGCCAGGGCCTCGCCGTCCAGAATCCCGATGGTCAGCTCTCGGCCTGGCACGAAGGTCTCGAGCATCACCTCGTCGTCGTACTGAAAAGCGAGGCGGATCGCCTCCCCAAGGTCCGCCGGATTTTTGACGACACTGAGCCCGACCGTAGAGCCCTGTTTACTTGGCTTGACCACCAGGGGCCATCCGAGCCGGTCACCAAGGCGCTCCTGGGTCATGGGGGCCATCACCCAATCGGCGGTTGGAATCTGGGCCGATCGGAACAGTTTCTTGGCGAGGTCCTTGTCCATGGCCAAGCCGCTGCCAAGAGCGCCACTCCCCGTGTATGGAACTCCCATGACATCAAGCACGGCCTGAATGGTCCCGTCCTCGCCCCGGCCGCCGTGGAGGGCAAGGAACAGCACCTCCGCGTCGCGGACGACCGGAAGCCCGGCCAGGCCTGAGAGGAGGAGGCCCCGCTCGAGATCAGTCAGCTGCTCGGTGGATGGAGGTGCGACCCCGACCGCGGTGACGAGGAGCTTCGACTCGGCGGCCTCCGGAACGAAGCCGCGAGCGGTATCGACGACCGCCACGACGTGACCGCGGCTCCGTAAAGCCGCCACGACTTGTGCCGCCGAGGCGATTGCGACATCGCGCTCCGCCGAGGTGCCCCCCGTCAGGACGGTGACTTTCATGATGCGACGCACTGGTTCATCGAGGATTCCCTTGGCGCCCTGGGGCTCGAAAACTGAACGGCTGAAGGAAGAACGTGGCGACCGGCTTGCCGTCCCGAAGGGCGGGGGCATACCGAAGTCTCGGGCCGGCCGCCAGGGCGGCCGAATCCAAGGCAGGATACCCGCTCGATTCCTGGACGGTCACTGACTCCGGTTTGACGAGCCCGGCTGAATCGACCAAAACCCGGAGGATAACCGTGCCCCCGATCCGTTGGGTCAACAGCGCTTCCGGGTAGCCGACGGGCGCGTCGGCGTTGAGCGGGATCGGTGGCTCATCGCGACGGCCTGGAACTGGTCGGTCGGCGGGCAGGGTTACGGTCGCCTCGGGCTTGGCATTGCATCCTGTGCCGATCAGGACCGCCAGCCACATCCAGGACGGAATCACCGGCTCGATCCCGCCCGAAGCTTGAGATCCGCCAGCCGGTTCAAGGCTTCCAGGGGCGTGAGGGCATCGACGTCGATCTTGGAGATTTCATCGCGGATGGTGTCGATCGGCTGCATTCCCCGTTCCCCGCCGAAAAGCGCCAACTGCCCCACGTCGATGCGGGCAGGTTTCCCGGGTACCACTCGGTGTTCGTCCTCGAGGGTCAGGAGGACCTCTTTGGCCCGTCCAACCACCGCCTGAGGCAAGCCGGCAAGTTGCGCCACGTGAATCCCGTATGATCGGTCGGTGCCGCCGGCTTCGAGCCGGTGCAGAAAGACGACCGTGTCTCCGGTTTCTCGCACAGCGACGTTCATGTTCTTGGCGTGGGCCAACCGTTCGGGCAGTTGCATCAGCTCGTGGTAGTGGGTGGCGAACATCGTCTTGCAACCGATGCGGTCGTGCAAGTACTCGCTCACCGCCCAGGCGATGGCCACTCCGTCATAGGTCGAGGTTCCCCGTCCGATTTCGTCAAGGAGCACCAGGCTTCTGGCGGTCGCGTTGTGCAGGATCGCACTGGTCTCACTCATCTCGACCATGAACGTCGACTGGCCACGGGACAGATTGTCACTGGCCCCCACGCGGGTAAAGAGCCGGTCAACCAGGCCAATCGATGCGGCGCGAGCCGGGACGAATGACCCGATTTGGGCCAGAATGACCACCAGCCCGATCTGGCGGAGGATCGTCGACTTGCCTGCCATGTTGGGTCCGGTGACCAACTGGACCCGACTGGCGGGTTCGAAACGCACGTCGTTGGGAATGAACGATTCGCGCGGCATCATCCGCTCGATCACGGGGTGCCGGCTCTCGTCAAGTACGATCTCAAAGCCGTCGTGCACCCGGGGGCGTACGTATCGGTTGAGGACCGCGATCTCCGCCAGGCTGGCCCACACGTCAAGATGGGCTAAGGTCCTGGCCGTCTTTTGGATTCGGGCAATCGCGCCGCCCACCTGACCCCGGAGCGTGGCGAACAACTCGGCTTCCCGAGTCGTCATCCGCTCCTCCGCGCCGAGCACCTTGGCCTCAGACTGCTTGAGCTCAGGCGTCACGTACCGTTCCGCGGTGGCCAGGGTCTGGCGTCGCTCATAGTCCACCGGAACCCGGCTGGCGTGGGTGTGGGTCACCTCGATGAAGTACCCGAAGACCTTGTTGTACCCGATCTTGAGCGACGGAATCCCGGTCCGGTCGCGCTCCCGCTGCTGGATCGACGCAATGTACTGTTTTCCACCATCGCGGAGCCCGCGGGCTTCGTCGAGCTCGGCGTCGTAGCCGGCCCGAATCACCCCGCCGTCGGCGAGGTTCATCGGGGGCCGATCCTCCAACGCCGTCGTGAGTTCGGCGGCCACGTCATCGAGCCGATCCAACTCTTGGGCCAGGCGAGCGAACGGGTGGGTCGGGGAGTCAGCCGGTGTGAGCGACTGAAGCACGGCCGCCACTTTCGGCAGGCGATGGCAAGAATCCCGGAGGGCGGCCAATTCTCGCGGGTTGGCCCGGCCGGCGGCCGCCCGGCCCGCCAGCCGCTCGAGGTCGCGAACCCCGTCGAGCGCCGCGCGCGCGTCGAAGCGCTCGGTCGACCGCCGGACCGCGGTTTCGACCGCATCAAGCCGATCGTCGATCATTGCCACATCTCGGAGGGGCGAGAGCACCCACTGGCGCAGCAGCCGGGCCCCCATGGGCGTGACCGTTGCATCGAGCGACTCAAGCAGCGTCGTGCCGCGGGCCCCGATCCGAAGCGGCTCCACGAGCTCGAGGTTTCGGCGGGTCATCTCGTCGATCCAGAGAAAGCGCTCCGAGCGCCGAATCGTGGGCCGGAGAAGATGGGATAGGCCGCTGGGCTGCAGCTCTGAGAGGTAGCGGAGCAGCGCGCCGGCTGCTCCGACCGCCGCGCCGTCCTCAGGTTCGATGCCTAAGCCGTCCAGAGAGGCCAGGGCGAATCGACGGGTCAATTCTTCGCTCGCCAATTCGGCGTCGAATTCCCACCATTCACGGTTGGTCCGCATGGTCGTGGCTTCGAGGTCAAGCCCGGCTTCCGCGACCGACACTACCTCGGAGGGGGCCAACCGGCCAATGGCTTCCGCCAGTTGGTGGCGCGGAACGGATTCGAGCACGAACTCGCCGGTCGAGAGATCGGCGGCGGCGAGCCCGGCCAACGCGCTGGGATTCCGCTTATCGCCTGGGTGGACGGCAACCAGGAAGTTGTTGCGGCCGCCCGCCAGCCAATCTTCTTCCAAAAGGGCGCCCGGGGTGACGGTCTCTACGACCTCGCGGCGAACGATGCCCTTGGCTTTTCTCGGGTCTTCGACCTGTTCGCAAATCGCGACCCGGTGACCGCTGGTGACCAATTGCTTCAGGTACTCGGCCGCTGCCTTGACCGGGACCCCGGCGAGCGGAACGCCGTCGCCCCGGGCGGTCAACGTGATGTTGAGCACCCGCGAGGCCAGCTCGGCGTCATCAAAGAACATCTCGTAAAAATCGCCCATCCGGAAAAACAAGATCTTATCGCGATGGTGCGATTTGATCTCCTTGTATTGCTTGAGGAGCGGCGTGTCTTCCGAGTGGGACAGGGTCACTTGTCCGCGACGACGAACGACTGACCGCCGAGGCGGGCCCGGATTTTGGTGGCGGCGGCCTGAGCCTCGTTTCGGGTGGCGAAGGGACCCGCCCTCACCTTGAAGAACCCGCCTTCGCGAACGACCGTGGCGGCATAGCCGATGGCTTTGAGTCGCCGGATCGTTTCGTTGGCCTTGGCCTGGGTGGGCGCGGCAATGACCTGGACGCGAAATCCCTTGGCGATCGGGGCCGGCGTGGGCCGGGATGGTTCGGTCACGGCCGGCGGCGGGACGCTGTCCGCCACTGGCACCGGCGTCTTCTGAATCAACGCCGCGCATCGCTGTTTCTGATACTGAAGCTGGTTCTTGACTTCGACATCGTCGGTGGCGGAACCGAGACCCAGATCCGCGATCCGGCAGGCCTCGGGGCCGTTATCAAGATCGCCCGCCGCCCGGGCGCCCCAGAACGCCGCCACGGCGATCAGCGAACTATTCGGGTAATCGGCGAGGAGCCGGGAGAACTGGGAGAGCGCGGCACCCGGGTTGCTGTTGGCATACTCAACCTGGCCCATGAGCAGCAGGGCGTCGTCGGCCCATTCGGACGTCGAGTATTCGACGATCACCCGCCGGAGCGAGATCCGCCGGTCGAACTCGGTGGCCGCGACCAGCCCTGCCGTGAACAGGAGTTCGGAATAGAGCGAGTCGCTCGGTTCGGTCCCCGCCAACGCTCGGCGAACGATGCCCCGGGCCGAATCGGCTAAGCCCTCCTGGGCCAACCGGACCACCGCAACCAGTCGGGGGTTGGTCTGGGCCGCCAGGCGACTCGGCATCAAGCCGGGGAGCGTCAGGACTCCGAGGGCGAGCGCGAGAATCTTCATGCGGCGGCTTGCCATGGTAGGGTCAGCTCCATCACCAGATCAAAGAGAATGGCCTGCTCGTCGGAGACGGTGGTGCTCTTGCAGCGTTCGTCGGCGCGCCGGAGGGAGGCCAAGGCAAGCTCAATCCGTCGGGGGGACCACGACGGCGCCAGGCGACTCCACTCCGCGGCGGCCTCGTCATACGACATTCGCGTCGACGGTCGGGCTCGAAACAGGGTTTGTTTGATCGCGCCGGCCAGCGCCCCACCCCGAGTGCCGCGGTCGTAGAGCGATCGAGCCAGGCCGAGCCCCACGACGCTGGTGCCGAGCAGGGTGACCAGGGAAACCCCCGACACGCCGGGCTGAGCCAGAAGATGGGGCAAGATGCCCACCGCTCGTCCGCCATCGCCACCGAGCACCACGTCTCGCCAGTCGGCTGCGGTTTCGCCATGCCGGACGCCGAGGAACTCCGAGACTCGCTCCAGCGTCAAGGGGCCTTCGCCGGCCAGGCCCGCCAGCTTCTCGAGCTCGCTGCGGAGCGCGGATAAGCCCCCGCCAGTGGCCCGCACCATATGCTGGGCGGCCCGGTCCTCGATGACCACGCCGCTTCGCTCAGCGTGGAGCAACAACCATCGCTTGGCGCGGTCCTCGGGAAGGGGCTCGGCGGCCACGGCCAAGGTCCGGCCGGCCAGGTCGTCATCGATCTCCGCTTCGCCGGAGCCTTGGACCAAGATCAAGATCGTTTCGGGCGCGGGCCGCTCGAGATACTTGAGCACCGTGGTCTTGGTTTTGGCCCGCTTGTTCCAGGCCTCGACATCGCGAATGATGGCCACCCGCCGCTCGGCCATCATCGGGAGCGACTGGCAGAGAGTCTCGGCGGCTTCGGGGTCGAGGTTGGCGGCGGAGCGTTGATCGAAATTGAAGTCCTTGAGGGACGGCTCCAGCGTCCGGGTGATGATCTCGGACACGGCCTCCTCCTTAAGAACATCTTCGGCGCCGTGGAGGTAGATGGCGCTCGGAATCTCCCCTTTGAGGAGCGCTTTCAAGAAGGCGTCGTACGTCATTTTCGGCATGGACTGGGTAAGACCCTCTGAGTCGATTTCCTGGATAGAATCTAAGCTTGGGATGGACTGCCGACGAGGCAGCGCTACCGGTTCGGTCCCCTCAGGAAACTTTGGACGAAGAGCAGGGCCGTGAGGGATTTTCCATCCCGAATCTCCCTCCGGCGGACCATCTGGCCGATCGCCGACCAGCGAAATTCATGGATCGAAATGAACTCATCCTGCTCCGGGGCCGCCGCACCCGGGGTAAGGTCGGTGGCGAGATACAGGTGGATCCTCTCGTCGGTGAACCCCGGGGCTGTGAAGATGTCGGTCAAGAACTCCAGCGAACCGGCATGATATCCGGCTTCCTCCACCAACTCGCGATGGGCACAGGATTCAGGCGCTTCACCGGGGCCGAGGGTCCCGGCGGGAATTTCCCAGATGAGACCGTCGGCGGCGTGCCGAAATTGTCGGATCAGGACGATCCGGGGGTCGGGGTCGGTGACTCGGTCGAGCATCGGAATAACGGCCGCCGCTCCCGGGTGCCGAATCATGTCGAGGGATCCCTCGGAACCATCCGGAAACCGAACCGTGTCCTGGTCCAGTTTGATGATCCGTCCGCTAAAGACTCGTTGGGATGAAATCAGCATAGTAGTCCTATCTAGTACTCATCACGGCCCGGATCCAGGCCGCGGGGATTTTTGCGGCTTCGCGGGCGAGGTAGCCGAGCTCCGCCTGGCTTCCCGGGGCTATCGGACTGCTGGGGGCCGGACTGGTGTAGGCTTGGATCGGCCACCTGGTGGCCTCGATCCGAAGCCTACCGAGGTGAAAGGCGTCACTGACCAGCAAGACCCGCTCGGCATTGGCTCCGAGCGCCCAGCGCCCGACCGCCCCCATCGAGGCCTCGGTGGATTCTCCTTCAGGAAGGGAGACCAAAGAATCTGGCGGAACCCCGGACCCCGCCAAGTATGCCGCTTCGACTTGGGCTTCGCTCTGGGTGTCGCCGGGGTGGGTTCCACCGGTCAGAACGATTCTCGGAGCCAGGCCCCGCCGGTAGAGGGCTAAGGCGTGGTCGACCCGGGCCTTGAGTACCGGAGACGGTCGACCGTTGTACTGGGCCGCGCCCAGGACGACGATGGCATCGACCGGCCGTTGCTGGTCGTCGCGGCTGACCGTGTAGACCCACGCAAAGGCCGCCGTGTAGACCACACCGATCGCCGAGCCGAGCCGGGCTACCACCCGCCCGAGCGGACGGATTACAGCAGAAATGATTCACCGAGGCAGGGGATGGCGACCTCGCCGACGCCGCACTCTTTGAGAATGACGGCCATGGCGGCCGCGGCTTCGGTTTCGCCATGGACCACAAACGCCCGTTTGATGGGACCGCCTAAGGCCTTGACCCAGGTGCGCAGTTCGTGTTTGTCGGCGTGCGCGGAATACCCGCTAATGGTCTCGACCGCGGCGCGGCGGGTTACCATCTGGCCAAAGATCTTGACCGACTCGGCGCCCTCTTGGATCCGTCGTCCCAAGGTATGCTCACCCTGGAAGCCGACGAAGAGCACGCAGTTCTTGTGGTCGCCGATGTGATTGGCGAGATGGTGCAGGATCCGGCCGGCCTCGGCCATGCCGCTGGCGGCGATGATGATCGCGGGGCCGTTCAGGGTGTTGAGCCGCTTGGAATCGGCGACATCGCGGACGTACTGCACCAGGTGGAAATCGAAGATCTGCTCGGTGCGTTCAAGGAATTTCTCTCGCCGGTCGTAGACCTCCGGGTGCATTCGGAATACCGCCGTTGCGTCGATCGCCAACGGACTGTCGACATAGATCGGGAGGCTTGGAATAGCCCCGGTTCGCACCAGTTGGTGAATGGAGTAGATCAGTTCTTGGGTCCGCCCGACGGCGAACGCGGGGATCAGGATCTTGCCGCCATGGGCGGCGACGCGCTTGATCACCTCGGCCAGATGGAGTTCGGCATTCGCCGTGGACTCGTGCTCACGGTTGCCGTACGTCGACTCGACGATCAACGTATCGATGGGGCCGGACGGGGGATCGGGGTCGCGGATGATTGGTAAGCCGCTCCGGCCGATGTCACCAGAAAACACCAATCGATGACCACCGTCTTCGGTGAGCCGCATGTCGACGGAGGCGGAGCCCAGAATGTGCCCGGCCTCGCAGAACTCGAATGCGAGGTGCTTTCGGAGGTGGTTGATTCGCTTGTAGGGTTGGCCGATCATCAGATCTTGGACGGCGATGGCATCGGCCAGATTGTAGAGAGGATCGCTTTCGGGCCCTTTGGTTCGGCCGTGACGCACCAAGAATTCGGCATCCCGCATCTGGATGTTGGCCGAATCGGGCAGCATGATCGCGGTCAAGTCCCGGGTGGCCGGGGTGGCGTAGATCGGGCCGTGAAAGCCGTGGCGGACGAGGAGCGGGAGCCGGCCGGCGTGGTCGATATGGGCGTGGCTCAGGACGACGGCATCAATCCGGCGAGGATCGAATGGAAGCTCCCGGTTCTTCTTGGCAGCGTCGGTCCGTTTACCCTGAAACAGGCCGGCGTCGAGCAAGACCTTGGCGCCGGCCGCCTCAACCAAGTGCATCGAGCCCGTCACTTCTCCAGCGGCTCCCCAGAATGTTACGCGGATACTCACGACGCTCCCTTTCTAGCGGGTACCAAACAGCCGATCGCCGGCATCGCCCAAACCCGGGAGGATATATCCCGATTGGTTGAGTTCTCGGTCGAGTCCCGCAGTATACACAGGCACTTCGGGATGGGCGGCCTCGAGGGCTCGAACCCCTTCCGGAGCGGCGACCAGACACAGAAACCGGATCCGGCCCGCTCCGGCTTCCTTGAGTTTGGCTACCGCCGCGATCGCCGACCCCCCGGTTGCCAACATCGGGTCGAGGAGGAAAAAATCGCGGTCTCGGCCCTCGGGGATCTTGAAGTAGTAGCTGATCGGTTCCAAGGTTTCATGATCCCGGTAGAGCCCGATATGTCCGACCCGGGCCGACGGAATGAGATGCAAGATTCCGTCCACCATCCCGAGTCCAGCGCGTAAAATGGGGACCAGGACGAGTTTCTTGCCGGCGACTCGGTTGGCCTCCATCCGTTCGAGGGGGGTCTCCACCTCGCAGCGCTCGGTCGGAAGATCGCGGGTGACCTCATAGGTCATCAGCATGGCGATTTCACCCAAGAGCTGACGAAAGTTCTTGGTGGCGGTGGCCTGGTCCCGCATGATCGCCAGCTTATGTTGAATGAGCGGGTGATCGAGGACAGTCAGGTTGGGATGGCTCGGGTGGACCATGCAGGAATATGGGGCCACCCCGAACATGCGGCGAGGGGGTCCTGGCGGCCCGCCCGCCCTAACACATTGGGAGGCTGTTATGAGAAAAGCGATCGTGATCTTGGTGCTGACGGCCGCGGTAACCCACCAATCTTGGGCCCAGCCGAATCCATTCAAACTTCCCAAATCGAACATCAAAGCCCAGGTGACCTACCAGTTGACCGGCGATCAGAAAGGCACGTCGGAAACGGCGTTCGACGGCGGCCGGATGATGACCAAGACCACGTCTTCCATCAAAATGATGGGGAAGGAAACCAAGACGTCGGACTGGACGATGATCACCGAAGACTCGATGTACATTGCGGATTTGAACAAGAAAGAGGGGTATGCCGGACCGAATCTGCTGCCCCACTACGCCAAGGCGTATGACGGACTCGACGGCAGTAGCAAGCAACGCTTCCATACCAACATTAAGGAAATGGGAGCAATGATGTCGAAGGCCTTCAACGTCAACTCGATGGGGTCGCTCGGGGACAAGCTCGGGGAGCAGACGATTGCCGGTGAGGTATGCGAGAACCACAAGTTCCTGAGTTTTGAGGTCTGCTCGATGAAGCGGGGCCCGCAAGTGTCCCTCAAGACCACCGGCGACCTAGTCTGCTTCCGGTTCGAACAGACCGCCACGTCAGTATCCCTCTCGGCACCGCCGAGTTCCGTCTGGGAAAAACCTGTCGGCATCGAGTTCAAGCCAATGCTGGGGCAAGACGCCGACTCGGCGGCTCGCGGTATGATCGGGTACCTCGCCAGCCAACAGCTTTCGGACTCACTTGCGGCCGCCAAGGCCGAATTGGAGAAAGCCAAGGCTGAAGCCGCCGTGAGTGGCGAGCCGAAGGCGGGGGAGGCCCGTCCGGTAACGGATGAGGAAAAAGCTCAAATGAAGGAGGCCTGCGAAATGTTGAAGAACTTCGACATGAACAAGGCCCTGGCCGGTGCCTGGAAGGAAATGAAGAAGGCGCTCGGGAATGCGGCGGTCGACGCGGCCAAACAAGGTGCCACCAGCCGGCTAAGGGGCCTGATCAAGAAGCCGAAGATCCCCTGAGAGGGTCGGACTACCGCAGCACCGCCCGCACCGAATCAAGGGCTCCGTCATTGGCCGCCGGACGGAGCCCCATCAGATGGGCCATCAACTCATAGACGTGAATACTCTGGAACGGGGAGACGACCGTGCCCGCTCGGAACGCCGGGCCGCTCGCGATGAACGTTGCCGCCATCGAGGCCAGGGCGTTGTCGTATCCGTGGTTACCGAGGTCGGTCAGGGGGTTGACCCGCCAGCGTTGCCGGGTGGAGATCGTCCACCCATCGTCGGCGAGGGCCAAGATCGGCGCGATGCGCCGGTTGTTTCGAAAATGGAACCGAGCCGGAATCTCGTGGCGTCGATACACGCTGAGCCGAGGATGGGCATTGACCAAGCCCCGAAAGAGCATCTCGGAGCGCCCCGGGCCTGGATCGATCGCGGTCGCGGGCGCGAGGTCGGCGATCTCTTGGGGTTCGATCGGAACGTAGTCGTCGAGGTAGATCACTCGGTCCGGCGAGATGGTCGTCATGCCGTGGTCGGACACGATGATCACGTTGGTTTGGTGCAACTGTCCACGGGTCTCGAGACTGTCGATCAACCTCCCAATGGCCGCGTCCGTCTCCCCAATGGCCGAATCAACGGCCGCCGACTCCGGGCCCCGTCGATGTCCAACCAGGTCAACCCGATTGAAGTACAACGTCACCAAATCGGGTGCCAGGTCTGGGGGGAGCGCCAGCCATTCCAGGACTTGATCAACCCGTGAGGCCGCCGGGATTCGCGGGTCAAAGGCTCGCCAGTAGTTCGGCCGAATCCCTTGGATCGCCCCTTCCGACCCGACCCAGAACATGGTGGCCGCGCGGCGGCCTTGTTTGACGGCCGTCAGCCAGATCGGCTCGCCGTCCCACCAGCGAGGATCACGATTGCTGACCGTATCGGTGGTGGTGAAGCGCCCGATGTCCGGATCGGTCATCGAGTTGGCCACGATGCCGTGGTGCTCGGGGTAGAGGCCCGTGGCGATGGTGTAGTGATTTGGAAAGGTCTTGGTCGGAAAGGCCGGGATCAGTTGCTCCGCTCGAACGCCGGAGGCGGCCAACTCCCGGAGCCGAACTGCGGCCGGCCGATTGAGGTAATCAGGGCGAAAGCCATCGATCGAAATCAGGATCAACACCCGGCCTTCCGCCGGACTCGGTGGGGTCCGGGGAGGGGTGAAAGCAGAGCAGCCACCCAACACAAGGGCGAAGCCGAGGCCGGCGAGAGCTTTCATTCGGTCGGTATGGCGTTGTCGGTGAAGGAGTTACGCAAGATGGACGGGGGCTAGATCGGGCGCAACTTCGGGTCTATATTCCTCGCCCTCAAGGCTGGGTAGCTCAGTTGGTAGAGCAGCGGACTGAAAATCCGCGTGTCGGGGGTTCAATTCCCTCCCCAGCCACTGGTTCGCCGTCGCCGTTGCCGACGGTTTCAGCGCCTCGTGACCTCGGTTCCGGGGCGTTTTCTTGCCTGCCAGGATCACGATCATAGTGACCAAATCCGGATTGATTCGGGGAGATGACGGCCTGGCGCGCTGCTGGTGGGGGGCGTCCGCGCCCGACTACGCGGCCTATCATGATGTCGAGTGGGGTCGCCCGGTTGTCGGCGATCGGCGGCTGTTCGAGAAGATCTGCCTGGAGGGATTTCAGGCGGGCCTCAGCTGGCTCACGATTCTCCGGAAGCGGGATCACTTCCGTCGAGGGTTCGCCGATTTCGATTGCGAGACGGTTGCCCGGTTTACGGCCCGAGACGTGTCCCGGCTGCTTCAGGACGCCGGCATTGTCCGCCACCGGGGGAAGATCGAGTCAACGATCAACAATGCCAAGCGGGCACTGGCGCTCCAGGAAAGTCATGGCTCGTTGGCGGCCTATTTCTGGAGCTTTGAACCTGATGTAAAGACTCGGCCGAAACGACTGACCCGAACCGTTCTCGCGGGCATGGCGATCTCGCCGGCCTCAGTGGCTCTGTCCAAGGACCTGAAGAAGCGGGGGTGGACCTTCGTGGGTCCGACGACGATGTACGCCTTCATGCAGGCGATGGGGCTCGTCAATGATCATCTGCACGGTTGTCATTGTCGCCCGGATGCCGCCGAGGCGCGGAACCGTCTGACCATCCCGGGCCGGCAACCTCTTGCGTAAAGCCATATTTGGCATCACGTTATGCAGCAGAGCCCCCGACGAGGGTCTCGATCGGTTAGATTGCAGGTGTCTTTTTCTCCGGGATCCATGACTACTTCAGACGTTACGGGCAGATGGCGGGAGTTGGTTGCCAAGTACCAACAGCCGATCAACCGGGCCGCGATCACCCAAATCTGCACCACAATGATTCCGCTGGTGATCGGGCTGGTCTTGATGACGCTCGCCATGAAGGTCCACTACGGGCTGGTGCTCTTGCTGGCGATCCCGACGGGTGGTTTGCTGATCCGGACGTTCATCGTGATGCATGACTGCGGTCACGGATCGTACTTCAGCTCACGGCGGTGGAACGATATCGTCGGTTTCATCACCGGGGTCATGACGTTTACGCCCTACATTCAATGGCGGCGCGACCACGCGATCCATCACGCCACGTCGGGCAACCTCGACAAGCGGGGCTGGGGCGATGTCGCCACTCTCACCATCACTGAGTACATGGCCCTCTCTCCCATGGGACGGTTTAAGTACCGGATCTACCGAAATTCGTTTTTCCTGCTGGTATTCGGACCGGTGTTCTTGGTTATCAAACATCGGTTTCCGACCCCCGGCCCGATGACGACGGCAAAGGAACGGTTTAATGTTCACGCGACCAACATCACCCTGGTCGCGGTCGCCGTCCTGCTCGGTTTCCTGGGGGCCCTCGACGAGGCGGCCGCCATCTACCTGCCGGCCTTCATGGTGGCCGGGTCGGCCGGCGTGTGGCTTTTCTACGTTCAGCATCAATTTGAGGACGCCTATTGGAAGCCGGCTCAGGATTGGGATTACGCCACCTCGGCGCTCAAGGGAAGTTCGTATCTCAAACTGCCGAAAGTCGTTCAGTGGTTTACCGGGAACATCGGGCTTCACCACGTTCATCACTTGAGCCCGCGAATCCCGAACTATCGTCTGCAGCAGTGTCACGACGAGCATCCCGAACTCCAGAACGTGCCCACTATCGGCTTCTGGCAGGGCATCCGCGCGCTTGGCCTCAAGCTTTACGATGAGGACGCCCGCCGGCTGATCGGATTTGGCGAACTTCGAAAGCGGCTTGCGAACCGCTAAAGTTCGGGAGTTGAAGCAGGGGCGGCCACCAGCCGCCCCTGCTTTTTTTCCGCCATCGTGGGGCTTTAGGTGACAGAGACTCCTCTTGCCGGCTTCGCGGTGACCCACCCGGGGCTTGAGCCGATGTTGGCTTCCGAGCTAATTCGTCTAGGTCTGGCGCCCGGCGACCCCGTAGCCGGTGGCTGCCCTTTCAACGCCTCGTTTGAACAGATCGTCCTGGCGAACCTCTGCCTCAGGACCGCCACCCGGGTGCTGGTGCGGGTCGCCAGTTTCCGAGCCCGCTCGTTCATTGAGTTGGAACGGCATGCCAAACGGGTCGATTGGCGCCGGTTCTTGGGACAGGGGGTGGCCGTCCATTTTCGGGTGACCAGCAAGAAATCAAAGTTGTTCCACGAGAAAGGCATCGCCGAACGGCTGGCGAACGCGGTGCTCGCCACGGGCGGAGGCGTCGACATTGCGGCCAGCCGGGCCGGGGCCGATCTCGAAGAACGCGACGTCGCGATTCCGACGACGATCCAGCGTTTCGTGGTCCGGTTTCACTATGACGAATGCACGATCAGCGCGGATACCTCAGGCCCATTGTTGCACCGCCGGGGCTACCGCCACGCCTCCGCCAAGGCGCCGCTCCGGGAGACGCTCGCCGCCGGGCTACTACTCAGCAGCGGGTGGGATGGTTCGACACCGCTGATCGATCCCATGTGCGGATCGGGAACGATCCCGATCGAAGCCGCGTTGATCGCCCGCCGCCTCGCACCAGGGCTCGCCAGGCGGTTTGCCTTCGAGCAATGGCCGGGCGTTGACCCGACGCTCACCGCCAAGATCCGATCTAATGTCGCGTCGGTCGCGCTCGCGAAGAGTCCGGTCCCGCTGATCGGGAGCGATCGTGATGGCGGCGCGGTGGCGGCTTCACGGGCAAACGCGTTGGCTGCGGGAGTGGGTCCGGACGTGGAATGGCGACAGGGGGCGGTGTCGACACTGTCACCGCCGGACCCGCCAGGTTGGATCGTGACCAATCCTCCCTATGGCGCCCGGGTCGGCGACCGCACCAAACTCCGGGACCTTTACGCCCAGTTTGGGAATGTGCTGCGGCGAGTGTGCCCGGGTTGGCGGGTTGCCATGATCTCGGCCGACCGCATTCTCGAGGGCCATGTCGGGCTCCGATGGCGGAACATCGGGACGACCGACAACGGCGGCATTCCGGTTCACTTCCTTGCGGGCGAGGTCCCGGACGAATGACCGAGGCGTTGCCAATCGAGGGGGTCTTGCCGGCGCTGTTCCGAGCGCTCGACGGGTTCGGGGCTGCGGTGCTCGTGGCCGAGCCGGGTGCGGGCAAGACCACGGTCGTGCCGTGGCGACTCCTCGATGCCCCTTGGTTGGCCGGCAATCGAATCATCATGCTCGAACCGCGACGAGTCGCGGCTCGAGCCGCGGCCGCCCGCATTGCGTGGCACCTGGACGAGCGAGTGGGGCAGACGGTCGGCTATCGGGTCCGATTCGACACCGTCGTCACCGCCCAAACCAGAATCGAAGTCGTCACTGAGGGGGTTCTGACCCGGCTGTTGCAGAACGATCCTTCGCTCGAGGGGTACGGGATCGTGATCTTGGACGAATTTCACGAGCGGAGCCTTCCGGCCGATCTCGGCCTGGCGCTGGCGCTGCAATCACGGGAAATCCTTCGGCCGGACCTCCGCCTCCTGGTGATGTCGGCGACCATCGACGCGCCGGCCGTGGCGGCGGTCCTCGGCGGCGCGCCGGTCATTGACGCCCCAGGCCGGATCTACCCGGTCGAGACCCGGTTTCGGCCGGCCAAGTCCGAGCAACGGCTCGAGGCCCACGTCGCGTCGGTGGTCCGGGAGGCAGTGGCGGAAGAAGAAGGCGATGTCCTGGTGTTTCTTCCCGGGGTTGGCGAGATCAACCGGGTTCAGGCCTTTCTCATGGAAACGGGGCCGGCGGTGCCTGCGTCGGTCCTGCCGCTCCACGGGATGCTCAGTTCCGAACAGCAGGACGCGGTACTCGCCGAGCGGACCGGGCGCCGCATCATTCTGGCTACCTCGATTGCCGAAAGCAGTCTGACAGTGCCGGGGGTCAGGATCGTTGTCGATGGGGGCCAAATCCGCGCCCCGCGATTTTCTCCGAGAACCGGGATGTCCCGGTTAGAGACCAATCGGGTCACCCGGGCGTCGGCCGATCAGCGTCGGGGCCGGGCAGGGCGCACCGGGCCGGGCATCTGCTACCGGCTCTGGTCTGCCGGCGAAGATCTCGGTCTGTTGGCTCACCGGGTTCCCGAGATCCTCGGGTCGGACCTTGCCTCACTTGCGTTGGATCTGGCGGCGGCGGGTGTCGCGGATGCTCGGGACCTTCGGTGGCTGGATCCGCCGCCGCCGGCGGCGTTGGGCCAGGCCCGCGAGCTTCTCAGACTTCTCGATGCGATTGATGCGGAGGGTCGCCTGACCCCGATGGGACGAGCCATGACTCGACTGGCGTTACATCCGCGTCTGGCCCACATGGCGGTGCGAGCGAGCCAGGTTGGGCTCGGTGGCTTGGCGGCGGTGATGGCGGTCGTCCTGTCGGACCGGGACATTGCCCGCCGGACCCATCCCCATGAGATCCCCGATGTCGATCTCCGGCTCCGAATCGACGCGATCGCCTCGGAACGTCTCCCGCTTGGGTTCGATGTCGACTGGGGGGCTGTTGCCCGGGGCCGTCGCGAGGTCAAGGCATGGCGTGAACGGCTGGGTGTTCGCGAATCGGGTCGCCCGTCGGCCGAATCGGCGGGTCGCCTGTTGGCCTGGGCCTACCCCGATCGGGTCGGGCAGGGACGGGCGGGCCAGCCCGGCAGGTTCCTGCTCCGCAACGGTCGAGGGGCGTCGATGCCGGCGACCCAACCATTGGCACGATCCGAATACGTTGTCGCGGCTGAACTGGATGATGCGGGGGCGGAAAGCCGGATTTCAATTGCCGCGCCGCTCGATGCCGCAACATTCAAGGCACTCGTGGTGGCCGACGGGCGATTGGAGCAGGCGGTCGAATGGGACGGGAGCAGGCGTTCGGTGCGGGCGGTCGAGCGCCTGATGTTGGGCGCACTGGTGATCGAGGAAAGGCCGGTGCGAGCCATCGACCCCGTGCTGGCCAGCTCTGCCGTGTTCGAAGGAGTGCGCCGGGATGGAATTGCCGTGTTGCCATGGTCGGCGTCGGCGATCAAAGTGCGGCAGCGATTGGCCTGCCTGCATCAGGTGGATCCGGCCTGGCCCGATCAAAGTGACGAGTGTCTCCTGGCCGAGCTCGAGCATTGGTTGGGTTCCTCAGCGCACACCGGCGATGTGAGCCGAATCGACTGCGGCCAATTGCTCTTGGGGCGACTGGCGGCCGACCAGCGGAATCGACTGGATCGGATGGCACCCGACCGGTATGAGGTGCCGACGGGATCGAAAATCGAGATCGACTACCGGGATCCGGCGGCACCGGTGCTGGCGGTCAAACTCCAAGAGATGTTCGGTGAGACGACGACTCCGACGATCGCGGATGGACAATTGGCGGTCACCGTCCATCTTCTCTCGCCGGCCGGCCGCCCGCTTCAGGTCACGCGCGACCTCGCCGGATTCTGGCGAACCAGCTACTTCGACGTTCGCCGTGAGATGAAGGGCCGCTATCCGAAACACCCGTGGCCCGACAACCCCCTCGAGGCCACTCCGACCCGCCGTACCAAGCGCAGGGCCTAGGTGGTTAGGACCCGGTAATCGAGCGCGACGATGCCGGATTTCTCATAGACATGGGTCTTGGTGAGGGCAAGCTGTCCCCGGATGGCCCCTGTGGGGAGCAGCGGGATGCCGGCTCCCAGCAGAATCGGGACGACCGCCACTTCAACCGAATCGACGACTCCAACCCCCAGCAGGCTCTGGAACAGCGATCCCCCGCCAAAGAGCCAAATGTCTTTACCGGGCTGCTGTTTCAAGGCATCGAACGCCGGTTTCGAGACGTCGTTCATGATCGTGACATCAGGATGGTCGGCTGGGACCAGCGTCTTGGAAACCACGATCGATCGGATACCCGGCATGCCGACATTGCCGATTTGTCGGGCAACCTCGTAACTCTTCCGACCCATCAGCGCGGTGTCAAACGCGCTGAACATCACCCCGAAATCGATATCAGGGTCCATCGGAATCCAGTCGTACTCCCCCAGAGGTCCGGCGATGTAGCCGTCGAGGCTCATGGCCACGGAATAGCGGATGCGTCGCATGGGGGCTCCTCGTCGATGGCTTCTGGCCGCCGTCAGGGTTTGGCGATGAACCGTCGAATCAGTCCGGAAACCTGTTCGGGGTACTCGTGGACCACCCAATGGGTTCCGTCGGGGATTCGGTGAATCGTGAGGTCCGGAACGAAAGCGCCGAGCCCGACCAAATTCCCGGTGAGGAGGGCCTCGTCCTTTTCGCCCCAGATGACCAGCGTCGGTACCCGGACGGAATAGTCGCCGAGTGAGGCGCCCGTCACCAAGGTGTCTTGGGATCCGGGTGAAGGTGGCCCGATCCGCGAAGCCCGATAGTAGTTGAGGCCGCCGGTGAGTGCGCCCGGTTGCCGGTAGGCCTCCCGGTACGCTCGCTCGTCGTCAGGTGTGAATCTTCCCTTGGCCTTGAGCCCGGAGAACAGGTTGATGATCGGGGTGTAGTCGTTGGCTGAAAGAGTTGCCTCCGCTTGTGGCGAGCGAAAGAACAGCATGTAGCCGCTGGCTTGCTGTTGGGCCTTGTTCTCGCGGAGCTCTCGGGCAAACACGACGGGGTGGGGTGCGTTGATGATGACGAGCTTCCTGAGCAGGTTGGGATACTTCGCCGCAAACCCCCAGGCAATGGCACCACCCCAGTCATGACCAACCAAGACAAACGGTTTTCCGCCGTTGAGGC
Source organism: Gemmatimonadota bacterium (assembly GCA_031431925.1). GTDB lineage: Bacteria > Gemmatimonadota > Gemmatimonadetes > Gemmatimonadales > GWC2-71-9 > SHZU01. The sequence goes on from JANPEL010000007.1 coordinate 21,209, forward strand.
TGGCAGCCAAGGCTCGAATGTCTTCGATGACATTCGCCGCCCGATAGTCTTCCACGGCGGCGGGCTTTTCTGAGAGGCCGAAACCCCGGAGGTCAGGCGCCACGGCCAAGTAGTCCTGGCCGAGGTCGGCGAGCTGGTCCTTCCAGGCATACCAGAATTCGGGAAATCCGTGCATGAACAACACCAGATCACCCTGGCCCGAGCGGACGTAGTGCAATTTGACGCCATTGGCCGTCACATACTCATGGTGCATTGTCGACCTCGTCTGAGCGGGTGCAGCGGTGGCCGCGAAGGCTATTACCGCCACGGCCGTAGCGATGGCGCTTCTCATGCCGGGTACAACGTGGCGCCGTCGCGGGCCAGGTTCCGAAGCAACGCCGGGGGGCGGTATCGCTCGCCATGTTTGTCGGCCAGATCGTCGCACTCCGCCGCGAGCCGCTTGGCGCCAACATAGTCGATGTAGGAGGCGACCCCGCCGTAAAAGGGACAGAACCCCCAGCCGAGGATCGAGCCGACGTCGGCGTCCTCTGGCCGGGTCAGCACTCCCTCTTCCAGGCATCGCAGTGTTTCGATGGCCTGAATGTGGAGCAGGCGTCGCTTGACCGTTTCAAGCGATGGCTGGCCAGTCGCCGGCGGGTAGTGCTTCGTCAGGTCAGGCCAGAGTCGTTTCGTTCCATCCTCGGCGTAGTCGAAAAATCCCGCCTTGGCTTTCTGCCCAATCCGGCCGTGACTCACCATGAGGTCGACCACCTCGTCGGCTGGATGGACGCGGTACTGGTCCCCGAGGTCGGCCTTGGTCTGAAGCCGAATCTTGTGCGAGAGGTCAAGGTTGACCATGTCGGCTACCGTCAACGAGCCCATCGGCATGCCGGCCAAGCGCCCGGCGTTGTCGATCAGGGCGGGATGCACCCCTTCGGCGAGCATCGCAATGCCTTCGACGAGGTAGGTGCCGAAGACCCGGCTCGTGAAGAAGGCCCGGCCATCGTGCACCACAATCGGCGTCTTCCCGATCGCTTTGACGAAGTCGAGCGACTTGGCCAGGGTCGCCTCGGAGGTCTTCGCGCCCACAATGACCTCGACCAGCGGCATTTTCTCGACCGGCGAGAAGAAGTGGAGTCCGATGAATTGGTCGGGCCGGCGGCTGGCTTCGGCCAGGCCGCCGATTGGAAGGGTCGAGGTGTTGCTGCCAAAGATGACCGATGGCGCGATGACCGCCTCGGTCTTCTTGGTAATGTCGTTCTTGAGTTCACGGGTTTCGAAGACGGCCTCGACGATCAACTCGGCATCCTTGAGATCGTCGAAGGAAGCCGTTGGGGTGACCCGGTCGAGCGCCGCTTGGGCGTTTGTCTCCGTCATCCGGCCTTTTTTGACCGCGTCCGCCAAGATGACGCCGATTCGTTCCTTGCCTTTTGCGGCGGCGGCGAGGTCCACGTCCAGCAGCGTGACGGCGATCCCGTTAGTGGCCGCCGCGTGGGCAATGCCGTGGCCCATCAGTCCGGCGCCGAGCACGCCGATTCTTCGATATTCGGCGGTTGGAATGCCCTTGGGCCGTCTCTTGAGCCGCTTCGCGTCGTTCATGCTGAAGTAGAGCGTCCGGACCATGTTCTGGCTCAGGGGATTGAACACCAACTCGACGAACCCCCGGGTTTCGACCAGACAGCCGGCGTCGAGCGGGAGTTGGAGTCCGTGATAGATCGCGTACGTCGCCAGGCGCGGCGCGAGATAGTTGCCCCAGGTCTCCCGGGTCATCATCGCATTGGCACCGGCGAAGGTTTCGGCTCCGGCTGGCGAGTGCACCTCACCACCGGGAATCCGAAAGCCCTTCTTATCCCATGGCTGCACGGCCTCGATGGTCCGGACCAGTTGATTGGCCCGCTCGAGCAGCTTGTCCCTGGACACGATGTCGGTGATCAGGCCGAGTTCCAGTGCCTTCTTGGCTGAAATCGTCTTGCCCTGGGTAATGAGACCGATGGCCTCGCGGGCGCCGATCAGCCGCGGCATCCGCTGGGTTCCCCCGGCTCCGGGGAGGAGACCGAGGGAGCATTCCGGCAAACCGACTCGGAGCGCCGGATCATCGGCGGCGACTCGGGCGTGACACGCCATGGCCAGTTCGAATCCGCCGCCGACGGCGGTGCCGTTGATGGCGGCCACGACCGGCTTGCCGCCGGTTTCCAGTTGCCGGAAGGCTTTCTGGAGCCGGAGGACACCGTCGAAGAATTGGGCCTTGGTTTGGTGCTTGGCGGCCAGGAGCATCGTCAAATCGGCCCCGACAATGAAATCGGCCTTGGCCGAGGCGATGATGATGCCTTTCACGGCCGGATTGCCGAGGGTGTCATGGATGGCGGCGAAGAACTCTGCCAGTGAGGCGTCGTTGAAGACGTTCGGGGTCTTACCCGGGCAGTTCCAGGTCAGGGTTGCGATGCCGTCGGCCGAGACGTCCGAGGTCAAATGGGTTCCCATGGTCAGACTCTCTCGATCACGGTGGCGACGGCCATGCCGCCGGCGACACACAAGGTGGCCACGCCGACGGCCTGGTTCCGGCGTTCGAGCTCGTCCAGGAGCGTGCCAAGAATGATCGCGCCGGTGGCCCCGAGCGGGTGGCCCATCGCGATCGCACCCCCATTGACGTTGACGATGTCGGGGGCGAGGCCCAAATCCATCATGAAGAACAGCGGGACGGCGGCGAACGCTTCGTTGATTTCCCAGAGATTGACGTCGGCCACAGCCATACCCGCCCGCTTGAGCGCGATCCGGCAGGCCTCCGCCGGAGCAGTCAACATGATGGTGGGGTCTTCCGCCGCCGCCGAAAAACTCCGAATCCTCGCCCGCGGCGTGAGACCGGCCTGCTCGGCGCCAGCCCGGCTCCCGAGGAGCACCATGGCAGCGCCATCGACGATGCCGCTGGAGTTGCCGGCGTGGTGGAAGTACTGCAAGTGTTCGATTTCAGGGTAGCGTTGCAAAATCACTCGGTCGAACCCAGCGAGCTTGGCTACCTTGGCGAACGCCGGTTCGAGTTTTCCGAGGCTCTCGGCCGTCGATTCCGGCCTTAGGTGTTCATCGCGGTCGAGAATGGTCAGGCCGTTGCGGTCTACGACCGGCACGACCGACTTGGCAAAGTAGCCGGCATCCCAGGCGCTCGTGGCTCGACGCTGTGACTCGGCGGCGAAACCGTCGAGTTGGCGGCGGCTGAAGCCGTATTTAGTGGCGATCAGATCGGCGGAGACGCCCTGCGGGACGAAGTGAAAGTCAGCGGCCAGCATGGGATCGGTGGCGGGGGCAAAGCCGGAGGCGCCCATTGGATTTCGGGACATATGCTCGACCCCACCTCCCACTCCGAGGTCGATCTGGCCGGCCATGATCTTGGCGCTGACCATGTTGATGGCCTCAAGTCCCGAACCGCAGTACCGATTCAGCACGACCGCGGGGACCCGTTCGTCGTAGCCGGCCGCGAGCACGGACCAGCGTCCGATGCCGGCCTCGTCTTTAATGGCGTCGACACAGCCGATGGCGACATCCTCGACCGCGGTGGTCTTCAAGTTGTTTCGAGTCCGGAGGGCCCGAAGCGGGGTGGCTGCCAGTTCGACCGGTGCCACTTCATGAAGAGAACCATCGGGCTTTCCGCGGCCTCGCGGGGTTCGGACGGCATCGAGGATGAACGCGTCTGCCATGAGGTCAACCGAGCGGGTAGGTAGGAGTCCGAATCTATCAGCGGTTCGGGTCCGGAGCGAGATGGAAATCCACCGGGTGCCGGGTTTGGCCGATCGGCAGGGATTCGGGTAGTTTGATCGTCATGACCTCACCGCCCTTTCCCATCATCGGGATGGTGCTATTCCCGAACTTCACCCACTTGGATCTGACCGGGCCGTTTGAGGTTTTCGGCCGGATTCCCAACGCCCGGGTCGTCGCGGTCGCGGCCGGGCTCGGGGCGGTGACCAGCGACACCGGCCTTCGCGTCCTGCCTGACGTTTCCTTCGCTGACGCGCCGGCATGTGACGTGATCTGTGTTCCGGGCGGCCCGGGAGTGAACCAGATGCTCGAGGATGATGCGCTGCTTGGATTTCTCCGGGCCCAGGGCGAGCACGCGCGGTACGTGACTTCGGTGTGCACCGGCTCGCTGCTCCTGGGGGCCGCCGGACTCCTGCGTGGCTATCGGGCCTCGACCCATTGGTTGTCGATGGACCTCCTGGCCCTGTTTGGTGCCGTCCCGGTTCGGGAGCGGGTGGTCATCGATCGGAACCGGATCACGGGCGGCGGTGTGACGGCCGGGATTGATTTCGGGTTGGTGGTCGCGGCGGCCATCGCTGGCGACGAGGTGGCCCAGCAGATTCAACTGATGCTGGAATACGATCCGGCTCCCCCATTCGACGCCGGGTCTCCGCTCCGGGCGCCGGCTCTGGTCGTGGCGGCGGTACGGCGCCAGGGAGCCCAGTATCTGGATGCCAGGACCGTTATTGCCACCCGGGCGGCTCTGCGACTGCCTCGCTAGGGAAGAAACCGGGTCCGGGTGGCCGGCGGCGGGACGGGGCAGGCGGGGTATCGGCCGAACACCCGGTAGCGCCAATACGCTACGACATCATAGAGGGAATCCCGAATTTCCCTGGGTATCAGGTATCCGATCAAGCCCACCCGCCAGAACCCGCCCAAGTAGCGGACGACCCGCAACACGGCCGTGGACCGAGCGGTGGCCGCCGGGCCTTCAATCAGGACCACCGAATCGATCCCGGCGAGCTCCGGGTGGCCGATGAGGCGGGCTTGGGCCGTTGGCCCCGCGAGCGGAGCGAATCGAAGTGACCCCTTGGGGTCGACCCTCAGCAAGAAGGAAACCCAGCCGTTGCAGAGCGCACAGTGGCCGTCGTAAAGGAGAATAGGTGCTTCGCTAGACGATGAGGCCAGCTTCGCGGAGCTCCTCTTCGAAATCCGGGGCCGGGTTCTTGGGCCGCCTGAAAAACCACCACTGCTCGGTCGGATCATGGCCGTTTTCTCGGGCGTTTTTTTCGCCCCAGACCGGGGCACACTCCACCGTCATGTCGATGAATTGCTCGTCGAGTTTTGCCAGTCGTTTGTCGGCCGTCACCCGGTCCTCGGCGCCGACCACCTCGAGGGCCCCAGCCAGGGTGTCGCGGAGGTCCATGTCGTTGAGGTAATCGTCAAAGGTGAGGTTGTACCCTTCCTCGACGGCGGCTACCAGGCTTTCCCAGTGATCTAGGAGGCCCTTCAGGCCGCCTTTGACGACGCTTGGCGCACTGCCGCGGCGCCGCAGATACTGTCGCACTCGATCAGGCTGTTGCATCGTCATTCTGGTCTCCGTCGCGCTGCTCGTCGGAAGTACGCCGCACCATCAACCGCGACACTATGCACGATCGGCGACAAATGGTCAACCGGTCTCCGGGTTTGGCGCTGGCCAGATTATCCTCGGAGTTCGAACCGTACGCAAGTCAGCGGGGAGGTCCGATGGTCATTCGCGATGCCGCGGAGTTCGTGGAGTACTGGCGGGGCGTTCGTCACCGGACCCGCCGGTTGGTGCTGCTGATTCCCGCCGACTGCCTCGAATGGGCTCCGGCCGCCGATCGATGGACCCTGGGCGATCTGGTTCGCCATCTTGGGGCCATCGAGCGGTGGATGTACGCCGAGAACGTCCAGGGTCGTCCGAGTCGGTATCCGGGCCATGGTGAGGAGCTGGCCATGGGCCTCGACGAAGTTCTTGGGTATCTCGATCGGATGCATGAGGAGTCTTGCGCCATCTTCGGGGGCCTCGCGCCCGAGCAACTCGCCGGCAAGTCGGTCACGCCGGCCGGCACCCCCATAACCACCTACAAATGGCTCCGGGCGATGGTGGAGCACGAAGCCCATCATCGGGGTCAAATCCAACTCGTCCTCGGTCTTCTCGGGGTCAAGACCCCGCAGATATTCGGGCTGACGGAGGAAGAGGTCCGAGCCCGGTCCTCGAGCTTAGGAGCGTCGGCCCTCGTACCACCCTCGGAGTGACCTCGGGGTGTAGGGCGATTCCAGGGTTGCGCACTCGTCGGGGGTCAGCCGCAGCTCGACGGCCCGGGCCGCACTCTCGAGCTGTTCCAGCGTGGTGACGCCGACGATCGGGGCCGAGACGCCGGGGCGGGACAGGACCCAACTCAACGCTGTCTCTGCGGGCGAGACACCCCGGGCGGCCGCCACGGCGGCATTGGCGGCAATGATCGCCTGGTCGCCGGCATGGTCGTAGAGCTGACCCGTCAGCTGGTCCGAACCGCCCCGCGCCGTCGTCGGTCCGGGGCTCGGCCCCCGAGCCAGGAGACCCCGGGCCAATGGGGACCACGGGATCATCCCGATCCCCTGGTCGAGGCAGAGTTGCACCATTTCCCGCTCTTCTTCCCGATAGAGCAGGTTGTAGTGATTCTGCATCGAGACGAATCGGGCCCACCCGCGCTGATCGGCGAGGGCGAGCGCCTTCATCAACGTCCAGGCGTAGGTCGTGCTGGCGCCGAGATAGCGGACCTTTCCCTGAGAAACCAACCAGTCGAGGGCCGCCAGCGTTTCCTCGAGTGGGACGGCTGGGTCGAACCGATGAAGTTGATAGAGATCAATGGTGTCGACGCCGAGCCGCTTGAGACTGGCCTCGCAGCCTTGGACGATGTGCTTCCGCGACAAGCCGCCGGTATTCGGCGCCCCCGCCCGCATTTCGAAGAAGACTTTGGTGGCGACCACCACCTCGTCCATTCGGGCATATTCGCGAAGCAAACGGCCGGTCACCTCCTCGCTCACGCCGAGCGAGTACATATCGGCGGTATCGAAGAAATTGATGCCGAGTTCGACGGCTCGCCGAAAGAACGGGCGGGCCGCGGCTTCGTCGAGAACCCAGGGCCGCCACGCCGGTGTTCCATAGCTCATGCAGCCGAGACAGAGCCGAGAGACCGTCAGGCCGGACGATCCGAGAGTGGTGTATTGCATGGTCGAGAGATACCGTCCTCGGTCGGTCAGAGTCAATCGTCCCGGGGCGGTTTCTCGCTGGCCAAAATCTGTCGTTTGGTCGGCACGCCCCACCGGTAGCCTCCGATGGAGCCATCGTCGCGGATGATCCGGTGACAGGGAACGACCACCGCAATCCGATTGCGAGCGATCGCGCCCGCTACGGCTCGCACGGCCTTGGGCTGCCCAATGGCGACCGCGAGGTCCCGGTACGACTGGGTCCGGCCCCGCGGCACCTCGGTGAGGGCTCGCCACACCCGCTGCTGGAAGGCAGTTCCGATGAGGTCAATCGGGAGCGGCCCCGCTGGGAGTTCCCCGCGGAGTTGAGCCGCCACCTTGGTTACGAGGTCGGTGAGCCATTCGTCGGCGCCGTCGTCAACCCGATTCCGGGCGGCATTGGGGAACTCGGTGGCCAGGTTCGAAACCAGGGTTGGGTCGTCCGGCCCAAGGAGCACGGCACAGACACCCCGATCGGTTACTGCCGTCAGCAAGCGGCCGTACGGCGAATCGGTGATCGTGAACCGGATCTCGATCCCTGACCCACCCCTCGCCAGGCGACCCGGTGTCATGCCGAACCGGGCCCCGGCCTGCTCATACACCCGGCTGCTCGACCCGAACCCGGCGTCGTACGTCGCCCGGGAAACCGTCGCCGACCGCTTGAGTGCAGCCCGGAACCGCTGATCGCGGACGACTTGCTGGAAGGCCCGGGGCGACATCCCGTAGCGGGCCTTGAACCGCCGCTGGAGGTGGGAAGGGCTCAGCGCGACCAAATCGGCGAGTTGATCCAGGGTCAGTTGAGCCGATTCGGCGGTCTCAATGGCCTGGCGAGCCATCGCGACGGGATCACGGACCAGTCCATCAGGCTGGCAGCGCCGACAGGGCCGAAACCCCCCGGCCCGGGCCAAGTCGGGGGTCGCAAAGAACGCAACGTTTTCGGGGTTGGGCCGTCGGGCCGGGCAGGACGGGCGGCAATAGATTCCGGTGGTCCGGACCCCAAACACGAACCGGCCGTCCTGGGTCCGGTCTCGCTCGAGAACCGCCTGCCAGGCGGCGGCGGGGTCAGTTTGCCGAGGTTGTGAAGACATCGCGGTGGTGATCATAGAGGCTTGGCTCCTTGGTTGTCCAGGATACCCAGTCCGTGGCGCACGATCTATCCGAATCTTGCGCCAAAGGAAAGTGGCCGAAACCAGGTCGGTGTCGCGGTTGCGTTGGCCGGTCCGGTTCGATTCATTCCAACCGGTTCTGTTGGTTTGCCCCGTCGCGGAGTTTTGGATGCTCTCAGTTCGTACCGCCCTCTCCGGTTTCTTTGTCATTGCCGTCGTCTGGCCGGCTGCCGCCCAAGAAAAAAACGAGAAGATCCAGGCGCTCAATGTTGATCTCGGTTTCGTGAATGCATCCGGCAATACCAGTGTGACAACGATCAACCTGGGTGACAAGTTCGTCGTCAACAGCCCAGACAAACGGGTGATATTCTCCCAAACCTTCAACGCCGTTCGGAGTCAAACCGATGGAACGAAGAATGCCGAAAACTATCGGGGGCAGCTCCGGCTCGACTATGGGCTGGGTGGCAAGTTTTACCTCTTTGGCATCACCGGCTGGGATCGTAACGTGTTTGCGGGTGTGGCCCGGCGGTTCGAGGAGACGGTCGGTCTTCCATACCAGGCTTTGGCGTTGCCGAACGACGACCTGACGTTGCTGGGTGTGTACGACAATCTCCCGGGCCTCTTGCCAGCCCCGGCGCCGACCGGTGCCCGGTTCAAGAAGACCGACCGGTTCCTGACGGCCGGGTTGGTCGCCCAGGCTACCGGACTGGTAGGCCGGTGGGACCTGACCTTCGGGGTGGACCAGACCCGCTATTCGAGCTGGTTCGAGGTGGTTCGGGATGGGGAGGGATGGCAGGGTCGGTTCCTGGGCCGGTGCTGCCATCCCACCCCGATCGGGTCGATCACGATGACGGAGGACCGATTCAGCTTTTCCTGGCCCAATGAGGAGCATCCCGACGCCCCCGCGACCCGTTTTGAAGGCCGAGTGCTTGGCGCCAATCAACTGAGCGGTGTCATGATCCCGGCTAAGGGACCTCGCGAAGCTTTCCAGGGGATCCGAGCCCCGCTGCTGGAGCGATTCCGTGCCCCTCGGTGGGGTCGTCCAATCGATCTGCTGGCGGACGGCCTCAAGGGATGGGTCGTTCGCGAACCCGCGACCTCGAATGGTTGGCGGCTCGACAACGGAGTCCTGAGCAACACGCCGCCGAGTGCCGACCTGATGAGTCGGCAGCGGTTCGGGGATTTTCGGCTTCACGTCGAAGTCAACGTGCCCCCGTCCGGCAATAGCGGGATCTATCTCCGTGGTCGCCATGAGATTCAAGTCCAGGATGACTACGCCGCGGCTCCGCATCCTCGCCGGATGGGCGGCGTCTACGGACAGGTGACCCCGACCTCGCTCCCCGCCAAACGAGCGGGCGAATGGCAGGCGTTCGATATCACTCTGATCGGCCGGGTGGTCACGGTGGTACTCAATGGGGTGACGATCATCGATCAAGTGGAGATTCCGGGTATTACCGGCGGGGCGATCGATAGCGACGAAGGGGCTCCTGGTCCAATAATGCTCCAGGGCGACCACACGGGCGTTCGGTATCGGAACCTTCGGATCGAGCCCGCGGTCGAGGCCGGCGGCCCGATCGGCGCCGCGATTGTGCAGGCGGAACGGGATCGGTTCCGGGCGCAGGTTGCCCGTGACACCGCGGCCCTCCGCAACCTTTTGGACGACGATCTCGTCTATATCCACTCGAATGCCCTGATCGAAAACAAGGCGCACTTCATCGAGACCGTTGGCACCGGCAGGATCGTCTATGACTCCCTGGTGCCCGTTTACATGACGCACCGGCTCTACGGATCGACGGCCGTCGGGAATGGCCGGGTTCGAGCGGTGGTCCGAATGAACGGCCAGCCGCCCCTCTCAGTAGGGCTCTTGTTTACCACGGTCCTGCTTCAACGGAACGGCCGGTGGCGACTGGCGAGCTGGCAGTCGACCAGGGCGCAACCGTAAGCAAGTGGATGGGTACCCACCCCGGCTACAGTTCGATCGCCACCGTCGTTCGCTCCACCACGGCTTGATTCGTCTTGATCCCGACAATGGTCGCTTTCAACCCCTCGTTGGCATTGCAGGCCACCGGCACGTTCGGGAAGCTGACGCTCCTCAAGAAGTCCGCCAGCGCATAGTACAGCGGCGAATACGGAAGCCCGATGCCGGCCTTGAGCTGACCCTGGGCGGCGAGCTTGGTGGCGTCGGCAATCAGGATGATGCCCTCGTCTTGGTGAAACGGTTGGCGAAGGGCATACACCTCCCAACCCAACGTGGTAGCATCGACTTCCTTGAACATCCACCCGTGAGTCCACGATAACGAGAAGGTGCCGTTGGTGCCGCGGAGAACCTCGTGCTGGTTGCCAAAAGAATTTGCCAGTGAGGCCTCGTAGGTCACGACCGATCCGTCCGCGAACTGGAGCTGGGCGTGCACGGTATCGGCTACCGTCCGGCCGTCCTTGTGAAAGGCGATCGATCCGGTTCCGCTGACCGATACCGGGGTTTGGTTCCGAAACCAATGAAAGACGTCGAGCTGTTGGGCGCCGACTTCCCCGGCGAGGCCGGTCGAGACCTCCGGGTCGAGCCGCCAATTCTCGGTCGGAAATCGCCAGGTGGTCTTTCGGTGGAAATGGGCCGACCCGCCGATGAAGTCCCGAAACGCGTCGGTCCGGTAGAAGGTTCTGGCCAACTGGTAGATCGGGTTACTGCGGCCCTGAAATCCGGTTGAAAAAATCCGGCCTGGTTTGGCCTCCGCGGCGGCGGTGATGGCACGGGCGGCCTCGATCGAGTGCGCTAGGGGCGCTTCGCAGTACACGTGTTTATTGGCCGCGAGCGCATTCTGGACCGGCGCCTGATGGAGGTGGGTCGGGGTGGCCACGATGACGGCGTCGAGGTCGCGCCGTTTGTCGAGCATGGCGGTATGGTCGGCGAATCCCTCGGCGCCCATCGCCCGCTCTTGGCCCGTCCTGAGGCGTGCCGGGTTCACATCGCACACCGCCACTACTTTGGCACCGTCGATCTTTGCGAGCTCGGCCAGGATGGCCCGGCCCTGACGACCGATCCCGATGACCCCGATCGACTTCGGTTCCGGAAGACTCACGGGACCGGTCGATGCGAGTTCAGGGACCAGGGCCAAACCGGCGATTGATCCGCCGGCTTGCAACAGAAAATCTCGCCGGTCGAGAGGGCTCATGCGGCAGTCCGCCCGATTTCAATCCACTGGTGCCGTCGATCGGATTGCCAGATCCGCCACTCGCCCCCGAGCGACTGGGGTCGTTCCCCGGCGACCAAGACCGCGGTAGACCACGCATCGGCCAGCCGGGCCGATGGCCCCATAACCGCGACCCGACGATCGGCCCGAAGGAGCCGACGAGTGCGGGGATTCACGGTGTGACAGGTCCGATGCCCGTTCTGCGTCGACCACACCCCCGCCACCGAAAATCCTTGGTCGCGTAGGGTGAGCATCGGATCGGTTGGCCCGGGACCCAGGCTCACGCGCCAACCCAATTGCCCAGCAGGCGCGCCGAATCCAAAGCCGCTGCTGGTGCCGCCGTGCACGAATGCCGCCGCAACACCGCCCTCCTTGAGGGCGGCGACAGCAAGATCCACGGCGTGGCCCTTGGCGATCGCGCCGAAATCGAGCGCCGTCTCTGTCGCTAGGCCGACGCGTCGGGTTGCCGGGTCGAGGATCAGGGTGCTCGCAAGAGGGCGACCGCCCAGCGTGGGATCGAAGCACCCCCCCGATCGGCCCGCTACGTCCAGCGCGTCGGCGAACAGCGCGAATTGATCGGAATCAACCGGGGTCAACACGGGCGCGGTTCGACGGAGGTGGGCCAGTAAACTGCTGGGGTCGAACCGGGTGAAGGCCCGGTGGGTTTCCTCGATCCGTTCCAGGGCATTCTCGCCGATGGCGCGAAGGTTCGTCACGTCTTCGCCCAGCACCACCAATTCGAATCGAGTTCCCATGGCCTGGGTCGCGAACCGGACCGCCTCCACCGCTAGAGTTTCCGGGCCCGCATCGTCTTTGGATCAAAGGCGAACGCCGCGCCCTCCCAGAGCGACCGGGTGGCCAGATCGACAGCCACCATCACCTTGGCGCCCAGCTCGACCGGGCTCGGCGAGGGCCCCTTCGAACGGATCGCCTCGATCCAGGCGACGCGGAGTTGATCTTGCGAGTCACCGAGATCCTCTCCTTCAATACTCTGCTCGTCGACCTCATCCACGTAGATCCGCTCCGGGCGGAGGACGGCGTTTCGGGCGCCGCCAATGTAGAGATTCCCTTTGTGGCCGCGGACCACGGTCTCGAGCCCGGTCTCGTTGGACGTCGAACCGGCGACGATCATCGTGTGTTCGCCTTCGAACTCGATGTTCAGGTTGACCTGGTCGTGGTTATCCATGACCTTGTCGACATAGTGACCGCCGGAGGCGACGACCCGGGTCGGCCACCCCAGGTTGAGTGCCATCACCAATGGGGTGATCCGATGGACGAGCAGGTCGCCGATGATGCCGGTGGAGTACTTCCGATACCGGCGCCAGCGGGCATACACCTCAGGATCCCAGGGTGCGGCGCCGAGGTTGCCGCACCATTGGTTCCAGTCGAGGTTCTCGCCCGGTTTCCAGGCGGGATCGATGGCGTATAGCCATTCCCCGTCCTTCGAGTTGCGGCAATAGCTGGTCTGACTCCAGACCGGCTTGCCGATCGCGCCGCCGGCGATCAGGTCTTGGGCCTTCCGGTAGCTCGGCATCATGACGAACTGGGTTCCTACCACCACGAGCGCCTGCGGGTTGGCCTTGACGAGTGCATGGAGGCGCAGGGCCTCGGGAAGCCGAAGTGTCATCGGCTTCTCGACGTACACGGCCTTACCCGCTGCCACCCCGTCCTCGACCATCTTGGCATGCCAATGTTCGGGCGTGGCGATCAACACCCCGTGGAGATCCTCGCGGGCCAGGAGTCCAGGGTAGTTGGCGTAGAATGTCTGAACGGTCCCGCTGCCTTGCGCCGCCTCGACCTTGGCCCGGGCCTCGTCGAGGCGCGCCTGGCAGACATCAGCCAGGGCCGCGATCGTCACGTCGGCCCGTTGGCTCTTGGCGAGATTCAGAAACGCCTCAACGTGGCCGGTGCCCATGCCGCCAGTGCCGATGACCCCAAGCCTCACTGGCTCGGCGCCACGGACTGCCCGCGGCGCTGGGAGCGTGGCGGGGGACTCGGCGGACCAGGTCAGGGGCCCGGTGGTCCCCGCCCCCAACGCGGCGGCCGCGCTGGAGGCGAGAAACTCGCGGCGGGAATGGTCGCTCATTGGGTTGCCAACTCCGCCTGATAGCGCTTCAGTAGGCGAAGTGTTGCGCCGATCCCCTCCCGCTCCGGGAGCCGCTCGCCTTCGTATTCGATCCCGATCCACGAATGGAAATTGGCTTTGAGGACGATGCCAAGCAGGCGGCGGTAGTCCTTGGTCGTTTCGTTGCCGAGGCTGTCGAAGTCATGGGACTTGGCGCTGACCGCCTTTGCGAACGGCATCATGTCCTCGGTGCCCTGGTACCGGTCATACTCGTAGAAGTTGCCGAAGTCCGGCAAGGTACCGCAGCGCGGGTGGTTGACCATTCGCATCACGCCGACCAACCAGTCTCCGTGGGACGACAGGCCCCCGTGGTTCTCCACGATCACATTGAGCTCCATCGGCGCCGCGAGTTCGGTCAGCTTCCGAAGCCCGTCGGCGGCCAACCGTTGTTGCTCGTCCGGACGGCCGGCGCTCTGGGCGTTGACTCGGATCGTGGCGCAGCCGAGGGTCTTAGCGGCTTCGAGCCACTTGCGGTGATTCTCGACCGCCGCGAGGCGTTTGGTGGCGTCCGGGTCGCCCAGGTTACCCTCGCCGTCACACATGATCAAATGTTGATAGACCCCCTCGTCCGCCGCCCGCCGATTCATTTCCGCGAGGTAGCCGGCGTCCCGGACCCGGTCTTTGAAGAACACATTGACGTATTCAATGGCCTCGATCCCGAAGTCCCGCCGGGCCACCCGCGCGAAATCCAGGTGATCGAGTTCCTTCGCGAACAGCGCTTTGTGGAGCGACCATTGCGCCAGCGAAATCTTGAAGGGCGCCGCAGCAGTTGAAAACAGCGGCAGGGAGGGCAACGCCAAGGCGGCGGTTGCCCCGACCACGAATTCCCGTCGATCCATGGGAATCTCTCCGTTCGGGTTGGTCGAATGGTAGCGTTCTGGTGGCCGCCGCGCGACCAAACGATCACTTCCTACGGCTTGGACCTGCCGAGCCGCCGCCCGGCGAATCGGAGGCCATCGACGACGCCGGCGCCGTTCATCGTGAAGGTCACCAGGTCAGTCCCCTGCCACGAATTGTCCCAGCGGGCCTCGAAGGTATCGAAATGCCAATGGCTCATTTTGGCGTGCTGCTCTGACCCGAATTGGAGGGCGAGACCGCCCTCCTCGATCCGAACCTCGAGGGGTCCGACCAATGAGTCAGTGTAGGTGCCCGCGTAGCCCTTCACGTCGAGGGACGGCTTGGTGGCTGCGATCCGGTTCCGCTGGGTCTTTACGAGCGCACTGTCCCCGGCCGCGGCCAGGCCGCCGTACAAAGTCCGAAGATCGGTGCTCCAATCCCGGGCCGGCAAGCCGAGCCAGGTGTCGAGACCGCGATAGAGGAGGGCGTGGCGCACCTCGACGTGATCCAAGTTTCCGAGAACGTAAATGCCCAGTCGCTCTTCGGGGATCACCCCAATGATCGCCACCATTCCATCGATACTCCCGGTATGGAACTGAAGCGTCCGGCCCTGGTAATCGTGCTGGAACCAACCGAGCCCATAGGTCATCCAGTGCGGCCTGGTGAGCTGTTGGGTGGGATAGAACTCGGACGGCGGGACCATGGTTTGGGCCTTCAGGAGTTCAGCCCAGGTGGCGGGTTTCAGCAGGGGACGACCGTTCGCCCTCCCGCTGTCGATGATAAACGCGGCCCACCGAGCCATATCCGAAACACTCGACCAAACCGACCCGGCCGCCGCCACCGAGTCCACCGCGGCGTTGCTGATGACCCGGATCTCGCCGCCGACTCGCTGGTGCGGTGCGGCAACGTTGGGCTTGCCGACTGTTCCCCGCAGGGTGGCCACGGTGCGGCTCATGCCTAGGGGTTCGAAGATCCGGGATTCGATGAAGCGCTCCCAGGACATCCCGCTGACGGCCGCCACCACGGCCCCGGCGGTGGCGTACATGACGTTCTGATAGATGAATCCGGATCGGAAGGAGTAGGCCATCGGAATGAACCGGGCGCGGCGGATGACCTCGGCCGGCGAGGCCGTGGTCCGATACCACAACACATCGCCGTTGGCGAGGCCGGCCCGGTGGACCAAGAGGTCGCGGATCGTAATCTCTCTCGTGACGTATGGGTCGCTGACCTGGAACCAGGGCAAGTGCTTGGTGACCGGATCGTCCCACCGGAGCTTCCCCTCATCGACCAACATCCCGATCGCGGCAGCCGTGATGGCTTTGGTGGTCGAGCCAATCGAAAAGAGGGTATGCTCGTTGACGGTGTCCGGCTTTCCGAGTTCCCGAACGCCATACCCCTTCGCGAAGATCGTCTTCCCGTCTTTAATGACCGCCACGGCCAGTCCGACCGCGCCCCAATCCTTGGCGGCCTGGGCGGCGTAGGCCTCGAATCCGGCAACTTTGGGATCCGCCTGGGCCATGAGGGCCGGGGCGACGAGCAGGGACGAGCAGAGCAGCAACGCGATGCGCATGGGACACTCGGTTGGGTGGGTGCGATCCAATCTAAGGGCACTCGGCAACGACTGACGTTGCGACCCCGGGCCGCCGTGCTAGCTTGTGTCCCTATGGCAAACAAACGACTCGGCGTTGGCTTCATCGGTAGCGGGTTCAACGCCCGCTTTCATATGCTCTCGTGGACCGGGATTCGCGACGCCGATGTGCTCGGCGTCTACAGCCCGAATCATCAGCACGCGGAGAGTGCCGCCCGGTACGCCCGCGCGCTCGACGTCGGATCCTGCAAGCCATATCGGTCGATTGCCGAGATGGTGGCTGATCCGGCCATCGATGCCATTTGGCTCTGCGGTCCGAACCACGCCCGAATCGAGAACGTGGAGGAGTTGGTCGATCCGATTCTCCGGGGCCGGGCCGAATTGACCGGAATCGCCTGCGAAAAGCCGCTGGCCCGAAACGTCGCGGAGGCCAAACAGGTCACCGCCCTGGTCAAGCGGGCCGGATTAAAGCACGGGTATCTCGAAAACCAGTGCTTTTCTCCGCAGGTCGAACGGGGACGGGAGCTCCTGTGGGCCCGGGGCGCGGCAATCACTGGACGGCCCTATCTGGCCCGGGCCGCCGAAGAGCACAGCGGACCGCATATGCCGTGGTTCTGGCGGGGCAAGCTTCAGGGCGGCGGCGTCTTGAACGACATGATGTGTCATTCGGCGTTGGTGGTCCGACACCTCCTGACGAAACCCGGCGACGATATCAGCACGGTCAAGCCAGTCCGGATTACCGGCCACATCGCCAGCCTCAAATGGACGCGGCCCGAATACGCCAAGCGGCTCAAGAAGGTCATGGGCCCCGGCGTCGACTACGCTCGCGAACCAGCCGAAGATTTTGCGAGCGTGATGATCGAGTTTGAAACCGCGGATGGCTATCGGGTCTTCGGCGAGGCCAGCACCTCCTGGAGTTTCGTGGGTGCCGGGCTCCGGCTCTCAGCCGAGTTGCTGGGGCCCGAGTATTCAATGGCGTGGAATACGCTCGACAGCGGGCTCAAGCTCTTCTTCAGCCGCAAAGTCCAAGGCAAGACCGGGGAAGACTTGGTCGAGAAACAGAACGCTGAGATGGGGCTGATGCCGGTCGTAGCCCAGGAAGCCGTGGCCTACGGCTATGAAGGCGAGAACCGGCACTTTGTTCGGGCCTTCCTGGGGAAGGAGGAGCCGGCCCTGACCTTCGATCACGGGGTTGAGGTGGTGCGGATGCTGATGGCAGCGTATCAGAGTGCGGAGCAGGGGAAGACCCTGGCCTTCCCGCCGTCCGGGTTGGACCGCTTCGTTCCGGACGTGGCGAAACGAGGGGCAAAACTTCCTCGGGCTACGACGGGTCGGCGGCGGTAGTTAATCTGCCAACCTCTTGCGGTGATTAACGATAGAAATAACGAAATAGTCCTTTACATACGGACCACAATGCCGCTACGCTCCGCTGGGAAACTCGGTCGCCTCTCGATCATGATGTTCCTCCAGTACGCCGTGTGGGGTGCGTGGCTTCCCTTGGCCGGTCGCTACCTCTCCGCGCCGGCCGCCGACGGGGGGCTTGGGTTCACCGGTGGCCAAATCGGCCTGATTCTTGGACTCGCCGGTTCGATCGGCGCGATCGCCTCGCCCTTTATCGCCGGCCAACTCGCCGACCGGTACTTCCGGACTGAACGCTTCCTGACGGCCCTCCTGCTGATCGGTGGCGGTCTCAAGTGGTATACCGCTTCCCAAACCACCTTCTCCTCCTGGCTCTGGCTTTCGATTCTCTACAGCGTCGTCTATATGCCGACCCTCGCACTTTCGAACTCGATGGCCTTTGCCCATCTCGACGATCGAGATCGGCAGTTTCCGAAGGTTCGGGTTTGGGGCACGATCGGCTGGATTGCGGTGAGCTGGATCTTTCCGATGCTCTATCTCCAGCACAACCTCCACTGGCAGTGGATGCCGCCCTTCCTGGTCGGCCCCGAGAACGATGGCGTCACCGCGCGGCTTGCCGATTCCCTTCGATTCTCCGCCTTGATCTCATGGGCCTACGCCGCGTTCTGCTGGTTCTTGCCGGCCACCCCGCCCAAACGTGATTCCGTCGAGCCCCTGGCCTTCGCCAAGGCTTTTCGGCTACTGAAGGATCCCTCGTTTGCGGTGCTGGTCGCGGCCAGTCTTCCGATCAGTATCATCCACCAGATCTATTTCATTCAGACCCCTCCGTTCCTCTCGCACCTTGGTCTCCTCGACAGCCAGATTGGTCCGGCTATGACCATCGGCCAGTTCAGTGAAATTCTGGTCATGGGTCTCCTCGGCTGGGCTCTGACGAAGTTCGGGTTCAAAACCGTCATTGCAATCGGCGCCTTCGCCTACTTCGCCCGCTACATGGTGTGGAGCGTGCCGTCCCTCCCGGTTGCCGTCCAGGTGGCGAGTCAGGCGCTGCATGGCGTCTGCTATGCCTGTTTCTTTGCCGGCGCCTACATCTATGCCGATCGGATCGCGCCGCCCGACATCCGCAACTCGGTCCAGACCGTGTTCGGCGTCATCATCCTGGGCGGAGGCCCGGTCCTCGGCGGCATTCTTTCCGGATGGCTTGCCAATCATTACGCCACCCCAACCGGTGTCGATTTCGCAGCCCTTTGGCGGGTCGTTGCCTTCATCGGTCTGGGCACCGGCCTGTTCTTCCTGGCGGCCTTTCGAGAGCGGCCGCCGCTGGCCGAGGGTGAACGTTAGGCCACCACGGCCGCCTCGTTTACATTTCCACGGTGCCAGCCCGCGCTGATTCGGCCGCCCTGATTCACCGCCCCCGGTGGTGGCGGTTTTTGGTCACCCTGGTCGTCGCCCTTGCTGGGACGGCGTCCGCCCAGCAAGCTATCGGCACCCTGGTCGTCACGGTCCGCGGGCCGGACTCGCTGCCACTTCGCGGTGCGTTCGTTCGATCAGACCGGCTGGGCGGGGTGACGAATGAATCGGGCCAGGCCCGGATCACGCTGCCGGCCCGCTTGGTGTCCGTTCTCGTGTCTCATCCCGGCTACCGTCCCGACAGATTCGAAATCACCATCGTTCCGGATGTTACCCAGCGCTACGACCTCGCTCTCGATCCACTGAACGGCCAATTGGCGGACGCCACGGTCCACGCCACCAGGGCCGATCGAGCGGCTGCCTCCGAACCCGTCGCCGTGCGGATTCTCGGACGGGAGGAACTGAACCTTCGCGCCATCGGTCATCCAACCGACCTGACCCGGTTGTTTACCGGACGACCTCAGGTGTTCGTCCAGACCCAAAGCGGCTTAGTCGACGGGAGCGCGCTCCAGCTCAACGGTGTCCGCGGACAACCCGTCGGTATCCTGATCGATGGGCTCCCTCTCCTCGGAGCGCAACCCGGTCCCTTTGGGCTGCTTCAACTGTCTCCGCTGGAGTTCGACCAAGTCGAGGTGATTGGGGGCCCCGCCACCGTGTTCGCCACCGGTGGCTCGGGCGGCGGACTGGTAAACTTGGTGGCGCGTCGGCCTGAGCGTGATCAAATCCGCTTGGGCATCAACCAATCGTCCGAAAAGGGCGGTGATGTCCTCTTCTGGGGCTCGCGGCGCCAATCGTCCACACTCTCGGCCAGCCTGTTCGCCGACTTCCACCAGCAGCGACTTGTTGACTCGGACGATGACGGGTGGGGCGAATTTCCCCGGGCGATTCGATTGTCGGTTCGGCCCCGGGTTTATCTCGAGCGCCCGAACGGCGACGGTCTGATGGCAACCGTGGGCGCAATGTCCGAAGACCGGACCGGCGGATTCTTGTTTACCAATACGGGCGCCACTCTCTATCGGGAAGAACGCCGGGCCCGTCGCTTCGATGCCGGCTTGACGGCTCGCCGGAGCCTGGGAAACTTCGGGACCCTCAACTTCAAATTCTCAGGTGCGAGCCAATCCCTTCGCCACGCGTTTGCCGAGGTCCTGGAGCGAGACCGCCGATCGACGATCTTCACCGAACTCGCATACCACGACGCCATCGGGCCTGTCGACGTCGTGGCCGGGATCGCTTATCTCCGCGAAACGCTCCGGCAACGGGACTTCGCCGGGTTCGATTTTACCCACCAGATTCCCTCGGTGTTTGGTACGGTCACCAAGGAAATGCGCGAGGACCTCACCGCCACCGTGGCGGGGCGGTGTGACTATCACAATCTCCACGGTGCCCAGTGTATGCCCCGGGCTGACGTGTTATTCCGGCCCTCGGGCCAGCTCGAACTGCGGGCGTTCGCGGCCGCCGGCTACAACCCGGCAACACCCTTGGCCGATGCGGTCGAGACGCTCGGCTTCCATGCCATGCTTCCAGTCACAACGAAAGCGTCGAGGTCTCGGTCGACCGGGATCGATCTTCAGTGGCGGCGCCGCCCCATCCAGGTGACCGGATCGCTGGCCTTTACCCAAGTGAGTCTCCCGATCCGGGCGGTGCCGTTTGCGGGGGACACGGCGTTCCGCCTCCGGCTGATCAATGTGGCCGAGCCCACTCGAGTGGCGTCGGCCGAGCTTCGGGTCGAATACCAAAAGAGTCCGGTGGTTGTCGACGGGTTTGTCGGCCTGATCAACGCCACCGAGGGAATACCTGGGGCGGCCACTCGTCGCGATGCCGAGTTAACACCCCGGCACACGGTCGGCGCCTCGTTTCAGTGGCATGCGCCTGGCGGAGCGGGTACAACGGTAAGCCTCGATGCTAGGTACGTAGGCTCCCAGTCGGTTACCGACAACCCGTTCCTGACCGCTACGAAGGGGTATGGACTCATGAACGGAGTAGTGTCGCAACGATCGGGGCGAGCCCGTCTTTACCTTAGCGCGGAGAACTTGTTGGACGTCAGGTTGGCTGATTACCACGCCGTGTTTTTTACCGCTCCGGTCGCCGGAGGCCGTCGCACCCCGACTCCGTGGGCCCCGCTTCGGGGTCGGGTGATCAGCCTCGGCGGGCTGGTGGATTGGTAGGTCCTAGTCGGTTCGCTTGCCGAGTTCCTTCCTCGCCTCGGCATGCCCCCCATCCGCCGCCCGCTTGAGCCAGCGAAGACCTTCCTCCTCTGATTTCCGGACACCCCTCCCCTGGAGGTATATCAACGCAAGTCGATACTCGGCTTCGTGGCTTGGGTTGTCGCCGGCCGCAGCTTGCCCATACCAGAACCGCGAGAGCGAATCGCTGCGAACGGTCCGATCGGCGCTCTCGGAGTAGATCTTTGCCAATCTGAGTTGGCTGGTCCGGTCGCCATTGCCTGCCGCGAGCAGATACCACCGGAGTGCTTTGGCCTCGCTCTTGGCGGTACCGAGTCCTTGATCGAGGCGGCTCGCGATAATCGGATACGCGGCCCGATGGTTGTTGGTGGCGGCGTCGAGATAGTATTGGGTCGCCCCTGACGGATCCGATGCCTCCACTCGCTTGGCCATCCAAAACTGGGCCTCGGCGTCGTTGCCGCGCGCCGCCTTGTCGAACCACAAAGCAGCCCGGTCATCGTCGGATCGAGCGCTCAGGATTTTTCCGGCCAGCCGGCTTGATCGAACGTTATCCGCCCTGGCCTCGGCTTCGCAGACTGGAAGGGCCTTCTCGAAGTCGCCCCGATCGTACAGGGTGGCGCAGGTCGGCGCTGGAGGCTCCGGCTTCGTCGCGGAGTCCGCCGCGCCGAGAACTCCGGTCGCGGCGGGAATTTTCGTCGCGGAGTCCGGCCGCGTGCCTGGCGGCGGCGTGGGCGCTGGCGCGGCGGTTTCAGTATTGGCCGGTGGATCGCCCGGCACCTGAAGGCTCGGGATCCGAACCGTGTCGCGAACAATCGTCGGGCTCGGAATCAGGACTGGAGTCCGCCACTGAGTCAACGCCACTGCAACGAGTGCAACCATGGCGAGCGCCGCAATCCAAGTCGCCCGAAGCGTGGGCTTCCGGACCGGACCCGGACCGGGCGCCCTTTCCTCCTCGATGGGTCCAACGAACCCGCGGTCCTTGAGGGCGGTCGCGAAGTCTTTGATGGAATCAAATCGATTCTTGGCGTTCTTCTGCATTGCCCGGTGGAGGGCGGCGGCAATATGAAGGGGCAGGTCCTCGACGAGCGTAGCGAGTGGGGGTGGTTGGTCGAGCAGTTGCTTGGCGATGATGGCCCGAGCGGTTTCGCCTTCGAACGGAGCCCGGCCCGCCAGCATTTGGTAGGCAACGACGGCCAGGGAGTACTGGTCGCTGCGGTGATCGATGGTGGGTTCGCCGCTGGCCTGCTCGGGACTCATATACTGCGGTGTCCCCACCACGACGCCGGTGCCGGTGAGTTCCTTTTCGCTCGAATCGACCGCCTTGGCGATCCCGAAATCCATGAGCCGAACGTGCCGCTCGACACCCTCGAGCATGATGTTTTCGGGCTTGATATCGCGGTGGATGACGTTGGCCCCGTGGGCCACCGCCAGCGCGTTGGCCGCCTCGAGCACGATGCGCTGCACCTCTTCGATCGGAAGCCGGCGTTGGCGCTGCAACACGGCTTTGAGGCTCTCCCCTTTGATCAGCGGCATCAGGATGTAGCAAATCCCGCCGGCCTCACCCACATCATAGACCGGCACGATCGCCGGATGATGGAGCGCGGCTACGGCCAGGGCTTCCCGGCGAAATCGCTCGAGCAATGCCGGAGTCACGATCAGGTCGGGGCGGAGTACTTTGACCGCGAGTTCGCGCTTCAACTTGAGGTCTCGGACCGCGAAGACCTCGGCGTAGCCTCCTCGTCCGATCAGCCGGCCCAATTCAAAGTTTGAACCCAGGGCCCGGCCAAGGCGCTCCGGCGCGTTCTCGTAACTCGCCGACAGAGAGGGATCCCGAACGCCCTCAGGTTCCCCGATGACCTGGGTAGCGGTCGGGGACCCGCACTGCGCACAGTAGGCTGCGCCGTGGGCGAGGGGAAGATTGCAGGTTGGGCAGGTTCTAGCGGACACGGCTCTCACTCAGGTCGGCGGCGCTTGGCCACCTCCTTCTTGGCTTCTTCGTGTCCTTGGGCTGCGGCCTTTTCAAGCCATTGGAGGCCGACACCTTCGTCCTTGGGGATACCGCCGCGGCCCCGGATATACATCATCCCAAGCTGATACTCCGCCCCGGGGTGGTCGAGCTGCGCGGCCTTGCTGAACCACTGCGCGGCTTCGTCTTCGCTCTTCTCGATCCCGCGGCCCCGCATGAACATTTCACCCAAGTTGTATTGGGACGACCGGCTGCCGCTCTCGGCGGCCTTTCGATACCAAATCGCTGCTTCCTTGTCGTTCCGTTTGACGCCGAGGCCCTGCTCGTAGCGCTCGGCCAAGAGAGGCCACGCGTCGTCCACATTTCCTTCCGCGGCTTTCCGCATCAGGTTGGTGGCTTCGACATCGTTCTGGATTACGCCGGTCCCGGCCCCGTACATCAGGGCGAGCCGGAAGGCGGACTGCGGGTCGCCGCCGGCGCTGGCCTTGCGATACCAGTACGCGGTGGCGGAATCGGAAGCAGTCACGCCGGTGCCGCGCTGGTACAGGCCGGCTAGGATCCGGCTTGCGGCCACGCTGCCCGCCTCGGCCTCCGCAGCGCAAAGCCGGAGCGCGTCGGGCCACTTCTTCGCGCCATTGGCGGCTTGGCAGGTGGCGGCCCCGGCCGCCGGGCCGGCCACCGGCGGGATGGCCGGTCCTGGGGCCGGGGTGGCCGGGCCGGTGCCGCCGGGCCGGCGGGTTCCGCCGGCTGCCGGTGGCGAAACGGCCCCCCCGGCAAGCTTCTTGGCGGGCGGCGCAGCCGGATCGACCGCGGGCAGGGTGGCGACGGTTGACGGAGCGACCGGCACCGCGGCGGCTACTTCGGCTGGCGGCGGCGCGGCAGGGGTTGTTGATCGATCTCGAGTGGTCGACCACAAAGCGACGGCAGTGGCAACGACCGCCACGGTGCCTAACGCCGCGACCGGAATCCATCGCGGTCGGGTGGAGGGGATCGGAGTGGCCGCTGCCGTCGGGGTGCCGACCGCCGGGGTTGACACCGACGGGCGCGGGATGGTCGCGGAGCCCGCACTCTCGATTGCCGATGGCGGCCACGAATCAAGGCCGGAGATCGCCTCCCGAAATGCGTCCATCGAGGGGAACCGGTCCTTCGGATCCTTGGAGAGCGCGCGATCAACCGCAAACGCTAATCCTGGTGGCACGTCAGGCACGAGATCCCGGAGGCTCTTGGGTACGCCGACCATCTGCTGGAACAGGACCGCGCGGGTCGACTCGCCGTCGAACGGGAGCGACCCGGTAATCATCTGAAAACCGACCACGGCCAGCGAATACTGGTCGCTCCGATTGTCGAGGTGAGGTTCCCCGCTGGCCTGTTCCGGGCTCATGTAGTGCGGGGTCCCGACGAGCATCCCGGTGCTGGTCAGCCCGGGGGTTCCGTCGGTGTGGTCGATGGCCTTCGCGATGCCGAAGTCCATCAACTGGACTCGCCGGGCCTTGCCTTCGAGCATGATGTTTTCGGGCTTGATGTCCCGATGGATGACACCCGCTTCGTGGGCGGCGCCCAACGCGTCCGATGCTTCGAGGAGAATGCGGGACGCCTCTCGGACCGGCCGGGGGCCCTCTCGCATGAGTAGCCCGCGAAGGCTCTCACCCTGGATCAACGGCATCAGGATATAGGCGATGCCTTCCGCCTCACCGATGTCATAGATCGGGACGATGTGAGGGTGCCGAAGGGCCGCCACCGTTTCGGCCTCCCGCCGGAACCGGGCCAACAACGCCTCGGAAATCACCAGGTCGGGGCGGAGCGCCTTAAGCGCCAGGTCCCGCTTGAGGCGGCGGTCGTGCACCAAAAACACCTCGGCAAACCCACCCCGGCCGATCAGCTTGCCGAGGTCGTAGTTACCCCCCAGTGCCCGCTGTAGTCGGTCCAAATCCGGTGACGGGATCCGGTCCGAGCTCAATTGCCGAATTTCGCCGGTTGCCTTGTCGATGGCGTGCGGCGTGGCCGCTCCGCACATCATGCAGAACGCCGCTTCGGCAGGGAG
>JANPEL010000008.1:0-6018 GCA_031431925.1 Gemmatimonadota bacterium
CTTGCACGAGGGTGATGCCGGCACTCTGGATCGCGACGTCGGTCCCGGTGCCCATCGCGATGCCGACCTCCGCCTCGCTGAGGGCGGGGGCATCGTTGATGCCGTCCCCGGCCATCGCGACGTGCTTCCCCTCCGCCCGGAGCGCCTTGACCTTGGCCACCTTCCCGGCGGGTTCGATCTCGGCCACCACGTCAGCAAGCTTGAGTTGCTTCGCCACCGCGGCCGCGGTCCGGCGGTTGTCCCCGGTCAGCATCACGACGTTGAGCCCGAGCGATTGCAGGTCGCGGATCGCCTCGGCTGAAGTGGCCTTGATCGGGTCGGCGACGGCGAGAATGCCGGCCGGCTTACCATCGATGGCAACGAAGATCGCGGTCTTGCCATCCTCCTGCAGCGTGACGGCCGAGGCCTCGAGCGCCTCGAGGCCGGTCACCTTCTCGGCCCGGAGGAAGTCCGGCTTGCCGACCAGCACCGCCCGCCCGGCGACGGTGCCGACCACACCGCCGGCCGTCACCGAGCGAAAGTCCTTCGCGGCCTCGGGCTCGACCCCCTGCGCCTTGGCTCCCTGCACAATCGCGGCGGCAAGCGGGTGTTCGCTCCCCTGCTCCAGTGAGGCAGCCAGGCGCAGCAGCTCCTTCGCGTCTTGGCCCTCAACGGGCAGGACGTCGATGAGCTTCGGCGCACCCTCCGTCAGGGTCCCCGTCTTGTCCACCACTAGCGTGGTGACTTTCTCCAGTCGTTCGAGCGCCTCGGCGTTCTTCACCAGCACCCCGTCCCGCGCCCCACGCCCCACGCCGACCATGATCGACATCGGTGTCGCCAGGCCGAGGGCGCAGGGACAGGCAATGATCAGGACCGCCACCGCGTTGACGATCGCGTGGGCGAGCTTCGGTTCCGGTCCGAGCCAGAGCCAGCACCCAAAGGTGAGCACCGCGACAACCAGCACCGCCGGCACGAAGATGCCGGCCACCTTGTCGGCCAGCCCTTGGATCGGCGCGCGGCTGCGCTGCGCTTCCCCCACCATCTTCACGATCTGCCCAAGCAAGGTGTCGTTGCCCACCCGCTCGGCCCGCATGACAAAGCTGCCCGGACCATTCACGGTGCCACCCGTCACCCGGTCGCCGACGGTCTTCTCGACCGGAACCGGTTCGCCGGTCACCATCGATTCTTCCACGCTCGAGTGGCCCTCGACCACCTCCCCGTCGACCGGCACCTTGTCCCCCGGCACCACCCGCAACCGGTCGCCGACCTGGACTCGGTCGAGCGGGACTTCATGGTCGCCGCCGGGTCCGACCTGTCGCGCCGTCGGCGGGGCGAGGTTGAGCAGGGCCTTGATGGCGGTCCCGGTGCGGCTGCGGGCCCGAAGTTCGAGGACCTGACCCAGCAGCACCAATACCACGATCACGGCCGCCGCCTCGAAGTAGAGGGGTAGGTGGCCGTCCTGCTGCATCGCGGCCGGAAAGAGGCCGGGCAGAAACAGGGCGACCGAGCTGAACGTGAACGCCGCGCCGACGCCAATGGCGATCAGCGTGAACATGTTCAGGTGCCGGGTCACGACCGAGCGCCAGCCGCGCTCGAAGAACGGCCAGCCCGCCCACCAGACGACCGGAGTGGTGAGCGCAAATTGCGTCCACCGCGCCGGAGAGCCACTGAGCCAGTGCTGCCTCCCCAACGACGGAATCAGGTGCGCCATCGCGAGGATGAATACCGGCAGCGCCAAGGCCGCGCCGATCCAGAAGCGCCGGGTCATGTCGCGCAGTTCCGCGTCGCCCTCGTCGGCCGAAGCCGCCGTCGCCACGTCCGGCTCGAGGGCCATGCCGCAGATCGGGCAGGTGCCGGGGTGATCCTGCCGGATCTCGGGGTGCATCGGGCAGGTATAGATCGTCTTCCCCGGCTCGGATTGCGAGATCACGGGGTCAGGGATCGGAGCGATTGCCGGCGGTGAGCCGGGGCTCATCCGCAGCAGGCGCCCGGCTTGCCGTCGGGGGCGGCAGCGCCCGGCGTGGCGAGAAACTTGTGCCGACAGGTCTCACTGCAGAAGTAGAACGTCTTGCCATCGCGGTCGGCGTGAATCGCGGTCCCTTCATCGACGGTCATTCCGCAGATGGGATCCTTGGCGGTGGTCGCAGCGGTCATGTGGCATTGCCTCGGGTAACGGGTGGACCTGCAGAGCTCGATGACATCGCAATCCGTTCTACTTCGCCCGAGCCATTCTGACGATGGCAGCGACCAGGAAGATGGCGAGCAGGATCCCGACAATCGGCCAGATTCCGTACCCACCCATGAAGCCGTTGGCATCGTGGTTCATGACATCGTTCGACATGTTCTGCATGGCAAGTTCCTCGTGGTATCGGCGGGCAACTCATTGTGGCCGGTGGACGACTCGGCGTCAGGTCGAGTGCGGCCCGGCGTTGCCGAGAACGCTAGACTTGGGAGGGGCACTCGACCATCGATCGAAGGGACTATTACTCCAAGGAATGACGGACCCGGGCGCGAACCGGTTCCGGCGTCCGCCACAGGAGGTCGGCCCCGACCCCCTGCTCCCACCTCGTATCGAACCGCGCCAGCGCCTCCGGCGTCAGGATGATCGCACGAGGGTGGCGGGGAGCCGCTTGGTAATCAGGGCTTCGGCCTCCGCCATGATCCGATCGATCAATTCCCGGCACGTCGGGATGTCATCGATCAACCCCGCCACCATGCCACAGCTCCAGGCGCCGGCGTCCATGTCGCCCTCGGTCATGATCTTCGGATAGACACCTGCGACCTGATCGTGGATATCGCCAATCGTCAAGGCCGCGCCCTTCTCGCGCTCGATCTCGAGGACCCGCCGGACCCCTTCGTTCATCAAGACCCGCTCGGTATTCCGGAGCGATCGCATGATCAGCCGGGTATCCAACTCGGTGGCCGCGACGATCGCGTCTTTCACCCGCTGATGCACCGGAGCCTCGCGGGTCGCGATGAAGCGGGTCCCCATGTTGATGCCTTCGGCGCCGAGCGCCAGGGCCGCGACCAGGCTCCGGCCGTCGGCCATCCCGCCGGACGCCACGAATGGGATCGTGAGTTCGTCGGCCGCTCGCGGGAGCAGGATGAAGTTCGGGACGTCATCCTCGCCGGGGTGCCCTCCGCATTCGAACCCATCCACGCTGACGGCATCGCACCCGATCGACTCGGCCTTGAGGGCGTGCCGGACCGAGGTGCACTTGTGAATCACCTTGATGCCGGCGGCTTTGAGCGCCGGCAGGTGGGCCTCGGGATTCCGGCCGGCCGTCTCGACCACCTTGACGCCGCCTTCGATGATCGCGCGGATGTACTCAGGATAGGGCGGCGAGGCGAACGTGGGTAAGAACGTGAGATTGACCCCGATCGGCTGGTCGGTCATCTCTCGGCAGCGAACGATCTCCCGGGCTAGGAGTTCCGGGGTCTTCTGGGTGAGGCCGGTAATGATGCCGAGCCCGCCCGCGTTGGAGACGGCCGCCGCGAGTTCCGCGAAGCCCACATAGTGCATCCCGCCTTGGATGATCGGGTGGCGGATGCCAAGCAAGCGAGTGATCCTGGTTTGCATTCGGTACTCCCACGACATGGTTCAGGTCAGGCGCCCCAGACGGTTTCAAACACCCGGAGGTACTTCTCTCCCAGAAACTTGAGGATCACCTCGTCGGAGTGCCCCCAGGCCACCAAGGCCTCGGTGAGGGCCGGCACCTTGGACATGTCCTCGAGATCCATCCGGCCGACCGTCTCGAGGTACCCGACCTTGCCGTGACGGGCCACGACGCCGACGATGCCGGCTTGATCTGCGCCAGTGCGGCCGTCGAGAGCCCGATGGTTTCCGGCCTAACGGGCCGCGGCTGGGCGGCCGCAAGAGCCGGTGGAAGGGCCAGTGGAAGGGCCCGCCGCGAAAAATGGAGCGAGTCGCATTCGGTCGTTCCTTAGTCTTTCGGGGTGGTCAACGCCGCCTGACCGGCGGCCATGGCCTTGGCGAGTTCGGCGTCGTGCACTCCGGGCCGGATCCGGTGCACCGACCGAAGCCCCGCCGCCACCGCCCGCGCCGGAATTGACGTGTGGTTCTCGTGGTTCATGATTTCCCACTCCAGCCGGGCCCTCGGCCATTCCCGAATCGCAAACTGCTCCGCCACCCAGATCACGCCGCTCCCGAAACCGCAGAGCGCCGGGATCTTCGCCTCGTCGACCTCGACCGTCCCGCAACAGACAAAGAGATCGATATCGAGATCCGAACCGCTGGCGGCATACGCCGCTTCGGCCCGCTGAATCGAGCCGGCCGCGGCCCGGAAGGCCGGACTGATGGCAACGACCCGCCGGAACGGGCTGGTCGGATCATAGACCGCGCGGAGCGCGAAGTGACCGCCCGAGGAATCGCCGACCAGGGTGTGACGGGCCGCGGGATCGATCCGGTAGTGACGGCCGAGTGCCGGCAGGAGTTCATCGCGAAGGAAACCCATGAAGCGGTCGTATCCGCCGGCCACCATGGTGAGTTCGGGCCGGCCCTCGCCGGTCTTGAGCGTAGTGAAGATCTGCTGGAGGGTCTGACCGAGTTCGTCGGTCATGTCCCAAGGCCCGAAGAAGTCGTGGTTCCGCCGGGCGTAGAAGCCCGAGAAGCCTTCGTCGGCCGGGTATCCGACGCCGACGATGATCGACGGAGGCCATACACCACCGCCGATGTTGAACCGCCCATGGACTTGAGCTTGGACGGTGTCGAACAGCAGATTGCCGTCAACCACCAAGATGACGGGATACTTCACACTGGAGGCCGCGTATCCGCGAGGAAGCGAGACGTCGATGACGTAGCGGCCAAGTCCTTCGGCGGACACTTCGAACTGCTCGTGGCGTTCGGTCGCCGCGGGCCGCGGGTCGATGTTGAGTGACATGAAGGCTCGCAGAGTCTGAGGTGGTCAGGGAACCGGCCGCCGCCGGATGATCTGGCGGGCGCTCTCCGGATTCCACTGCGGCCGCTCGGTCCGATTGGCGACCGAGAGCGCCGTTTCGAAAATCAGCCGGACCACCCGGGCTTGCTTCTCGGCGTCGATCTTGTCCGGTGAATCGGTGACCGCGTGATAATCCGGATGGAAGCCATTGGTGAAGAACAGGATCGGCACCCCATTCCGGGCGAAGTTGTAGTGATCGGACCGGAAATAGATCCGCTCCGTCGGCCACTGATCCGCCAGGACCCCGACACCGAGGTCCCGGTTGGCGGCCGCGGTCCGGTCGACGGTGGCGCCAAGGTCCGAATGCTCCCGGCCGATCACGACGATCGAATCGCGCCAGTTTCGGCCCAGGTGATCCATGTTGATGTTGGCCACGATCCGCTCGATCGGCACGGTCGGATGCTTCGCGTAGTACTCGCTGCCCCAGAGGCCCCGCTCTTCGCCGCTCACCGCCACGAACAGCATGGAGCGCCGAGGCCGCGCGGCCGGGTTCGCGAAGGCCTCGGCCAGTTCGAGGAGGCCGGTGGTGCCGGAGCCGTTGTCGTCGGCCCCGTTACAGATCGAGTCCGCGGGCGTGACCCCACGGCACCGCGATCCGACGTGGTCGAAGTGGGCCGAGATGGCGACGTACTCGTCGCGGAGCGCCGGATCCGTGCCGCGCACGATCCCGACGACGTTCGGCACTTCGCTGCGTTCGTCGCGGGAGTAGGCCAGCGCCGCGGTGGCAGTCCAGGCGAGCGCCGGTTCGACTCGGACCTCGGGGGCTGCCCGGGCGGCGTCGAGCGCGCCCGCCACCTCCGGGACCTGGGCAATCAGGGCCGACTCCCGGATCGCGATCACGGCGGGCCACCCGACCGACTCGGCCGTGGCGATCCCGGCGACCTGTCCGCGGAGCCGGTCGAAGGCACTGTCGCTGTTGACCGAGAAGATGACCAGCGCGGCTCCCGCGTTGGCGGCGGCGATCAGCACCTGACCGGTGTTCGGCGCCTTGCCCCGCCAGTCCGTGACCCAGTGGAGCACTCGTCCATCGACGGCCGCCCGGTCCAACTCGGTGGTCGGTCCGATCGGCCCACCACCCAGG
>JANPEL010000009.1:0-18274 GCA_031431925.1 Gemmatimonadota bacterium
CGATCGACCACAACGCCTCCGCGGTGGGCACCTCATTGACGGTCCAGACATGGACCGGCCGGCCAAGGGCCTTCGCATTTCGCACGAACCGGCGGGTCGGCACCGGGATCCAGCCGCGGTATCGGTCGGGGACAGAGTAGAGCCGGACGCCCCGGTCAACCGGCGGGAACCCGAGCCACGACCGAATCGCCAAGTCGGCGATTTCCCGGCGGGAGGCGCCCGGTAGAAACGGGGGCTCGCGGAACGGATCGACGGCTGCCGGCTGAAACGACGCAATGACCACCCGTTCGGTTGCCTTGGCTGCGAGGAGGACTTCCCGGACCGGTCTACCCGCGGCAACCAGTTTGAGCTCGACCAGCATCGGGATCTCGGGGTACCGAGCCAACACCTCAGCCAGGGTTGGAATCCGGATGCCTTGCCCGCGGAATGGAAACGAGATCCCGTCCCGGGTGAACCGAGCCCCGGCGTCAAACCGCTGCAGCTCCGACCACGTCAGGGCGGCGACCGGACCAGTTCCGTCGGTGGTCCGGTCCAGGGTGGCGTCGTGGACCACGACCGGGATGCCGTCGGCGGTCAGCCGAATATCGAATTCGAATGCGTCAGCCCCCACCGACCGGGCCAGATCGAACGAGGCCAGGGTGTTTTCCGGCGCAAGACCCGAAGCCCCCCGGTGGCCAATGATGGGGTGTCCCCCCGGGTCGAGGAGGAGGTCGGCGATCACGTCCCGCTCGTCAGGCCACTGCCAGGCGTGGTTAGGCTCGGCGCCGAACTTTGCACGTGACGTTTCGACATCAGCGGCCATGACGAATCGACACAATGCGCCTTCGCCAATACTGAGGTGTTACCCCGCCGACCCTCGGCCGTGACCTTGAGGCACCAGTTTTGAAGAGTAGAAAGCACGTGGAACCTTTTTTGCTGAATACCGTTGAACCATCGGCAACGCGATGCCGTGGTGGCGTGCCAAGGAGACCGTTTGAACGGTCGGAGGGTAGCGAGATGCTCGATCCTGTGTTCCATCACCTGCATCAGGCGAAGCAGTCGGCCCAGTACTTTGCCCAGTTGATGCAGCTCGATCCGGAGCTGGTGTTTCCCGCGGCGCTGCCGCTGCTCGCCGCCCGGCTGATGGGCTCCGAGGCCTTCGAGGACGAAGGCGACGAAGACCCCGGCCAAGCCGATCTCGCTGTGATCTAGCTCACAAATCCTCTGCGGCGTCGAGCCCCCGGCCACCTAACGGCCGGGGGCTTTGTCTTTCCCGAGTCTGCAGCTTTTTGCACCCCTACTTGAACGCCGCGTCGATTTCGACCCGGTAGCCATTCACTAACGCGTTCGTTTCGTTGGCCATCCCGATGACACTCATCAATTCGCCGAACATGGCATCGGTCATCCCTTTCTTTCGGGCGGCCGCGGTATGGGAGGCGATGCAGTATTCGCAGCCGTTGGTGGTGCTCACGGCCACGTAGATCAACTCCTTGGTCAAGGCGTCGAGGGCTCCGGGTGCCATCACCTGCTTGACGCTCTCCCAGGTGCGCTCGAGGGCGGCGGGGTCGTTGGCCATGGCTTTCCAGAAGTTGTTGATCCAGTCCACCTTCCGGCTGGTCATGATGTCATCGTAGACGGCCCGCACTCGGGGGGACGCGTCGGCGTACTCGATTGGCGGTAAGGCTGGCATGATCACATCCCCAGGAGGCCGTTGAACACCATCCGATAGGTCCCGTGCGGCTGGGACCGGAACATCATCTCCGGACCAAATAGGTAGAGCAGTCCTTTGCCGACCTTCGCTTCCACCGCCGCGATCCCACCCTCGAGATAGGTCTGGCCCCAGGCCCACCCGCTTCGGAGCGGACTGGCGTTCGGAAACCGCATCACCGGCCGGACACCCTGGGCCGGGGCGTCGGGCAGCAGCCGGAATACCGGACTCTCGTCGAACATGACAATCGCGGAGGACGCCATCCCGGCGGCACTCGGAGCGGAGGTATCGACCGCCACCTCAAGCAAGGAAGCGGGCACGAAGAACCGTTCCCGCGGCAGCGGGCGAACCACCCCGGTTGGGGTCCGTTCCACCAAATGGTTCTCGATCGGAAGATTGAGATGGGTGGCCAGAGAGGTGGAACTCCCGATGGTCACGATTCGGCCGCCGTTGTCGAGAAACGCCTTCAGGGCCGGGACCGTTTTGGCCGCGCTGATTCGGCCGATCTGGTCTCGGAACTCGGCCGGGATGTCGGCCGGTCCGTCGTCGGGGCGGAAGCCAGGGACGGCCCCGCCGCTCGCCGCCGCCGGGATGGCGCCGTCCACGAACAACAGGGCATCGAACCGCTGGTTCAGGTTGCCGTCGTCGAGCCGTTTGGCGTACACCACTTCGAACGGAAACTCGAACTGCTCGAGAATGAACCTGACCCACCCCGATGGCATTGAGCCGCCGTATTGATCCCAGAGGCCCACCCGAACCGGCTTGAGGGCCGCGCCGCTCCCTTGGCCGGTACGCACCGGAAGGCCACGGGTCTCCACCAGCTCCCGGAGCACTTTGGTGGTGGTCGGATTGGCGGCGGCGATGAAATCGGTGCGGTTGGCTTGGACTGCCTGCTTGGCGGCCAGCAGCCGATTGACCGCCAAATAGGCGTCGTTGACCGACCGGGAAATCAGGTAGTTCCCGCCACTCGGCAACGCCGCGAGGACCGGGGGCTTCTTCAGGACGTCGGGAATCTTCGTGCAGGGGCAGTCAAACCCGTCGAGGTGGCGGTCGAAACGCACCCCCATCTGGAGGGCCAGGGTGTAGCCGGCGTTGTCGTAGGGTGCCTTCGGCGGCCCGCCGGGGTAGGGGATGTCGTTCGGATAATCCTGCGGCTCCATCAAATCGAGTACATGAGCCCGGAACGCCTGCGCCGATTTGATGACGAAGGAACCGGCCGGGTACGCCATCCCGCCGGCCGAAAAGGGGCTGTTGGCTACCTGAACGTCCACGCCGGACTCAATCAGGGCATTGACGAACTTGGTGGCGGTCAGGAAATCCGGCTGGTTGGCCGGAATCACGTAGCCCCGGGGGTCACGGTCGGAGGGCTTCCGGAGCAGGGCAAAGTACTTGAGGTCGAGGGTCGTGGCCCCTCGGTTGTCCTTGGCCGCTTCGGCCCGCATGGCCTCGACCCGTTTCGGAATCAGGGTCCAGGTATCCTCGCCGCCCCTCCGGATGGCTGATTTGCCCATCAGGTAGACGTTGTAGAGCAGGTGCTCCCGGTAGCGGGAGGCATAGTCCAGGATGGCCCGGTTGGCCGTGATCGAGTAGTCGATTGATTGGCGGAACTTCCACGGTTGGGGCATGATCGGGAACGGGCCGTTGCCGTCGGCCACTAAACGTCCCGGCACGACCGGGATCGACATCGGGGTCGGGCTGCCGATGGTCTCGGTCAGGATCCCGACCTGATTGTGGAAATAGGCGGTGGTCCGGAGGCCGCCGTTCCACCAGGTCTGGTAGCTCGCCGCTTCCCGCTGGACCACGCCCGGTTTCCCTTCCACCGCAAACCGGGTGTGCATGGCGTTCCCCACCATGTTGAGGGAATTGATCAGGATCGGGTCGATGTTGTAGTTATGGGGATCCCGGAACGGGGGCGCGAACATCACGGCCCCCGCTGGACCGGTCTGGTGGTGGTTATACATGATCTGGGGGTACCACTCGCGGTACATCGCCCGGCTGATGTTCTTCGACTCCGGCATCGCGTTCATGTAGAAGTCGCGGTTGTTGTCGTGCCCGATGTACTTCTGATAGAGCCGGGGCAAGCCGCCCGTGCTTCGGGTGGTGGGGTCGGCGCGGCGCATATACCAGCCTGAGACCAACTCCATCCCGTCCGGGTTGGCATGAACGACGAGTTGGACGACATCGTCGAGCAGCCGGAGGGTTTCCTCGTCGGTCCGGCTGACCATCTGATACACGTGCTCGATCAGTTGGTGCGCGCCCAGCACCTCGGTGGCGTGGAGGCCGCCGTCGATCCAGATCACCGACTTGCCTTCCTTCGCCAGGCTCTGCGCTTGCTCGTCGGACAGGCCCTCCGCCCGGGACAGCCGCGCCGAGATCTCGCGAATCCGGTCGAGCTTGGCGTGGTTGGCGGGGGACGTCATGATCGCCATCCACTGGTCGCGCCCCTCGGCCGTCTTGCCGATCGACACCAGCTTCATCCGGTCGGATTGGGCGTCGAGCTTTTTCCAGTAGTCCGTCAATTGGGTGTAGGTGGCGAGTTGGTAGTCGTCGCCGATGGCAAAACCAAACTGCTCGGCGGGGGACGTCGTTTTCGTCGCCGTTTGGGCCGAGAGATCGGCGGAGACGAGAACCACGAGTCCGAGGACTCGGGTGACGCTGAGGCGCATGAGAAAGGTCCAAGAAGTTGGGCTGCCGAAAGGTGTCGTCACGGGCGGCGCCCGGCAACTCCAATCGCCTGGGTTGCCCGAAGGGGTGGTTGCGCTGATCTTTGCCCCCATGGTGACCGAGGCCCCCGAACCGTCCTTCCGGCGGAACCTGCTCCGGGTCATGACCGTCCAAGTCCTGACCTTGCTGGTGTTGTGGCTCCTTCAGGCGCGGTACGGCCGCTAAACATGCATCCGCTGAACTGGGTCATCGTCGTCGGCTACCTCGTCTACATCGTGGTCGACGGCCTTCGTCGTTCCAAGGGGACGACGGAGATCGAAGGCTACTTCCTGGCCAACCGGAGCCTCCCGTGGTGGGCGGTGGGACTTTCCGTCATGGCCACCCAACTTTCCGCCGTCACCATGATCGGCACCACCGGCCAAGGCGCGACCGACGGGATGCGGTTCGTCCAGTTCTATTTCGGACTCCCGGTGGCCATGGTCATCCTCGGGGTGACCCTGGTGCCCTTTCTCCATCGAGCCCGGGTCTTCACCGCCTATGAGTTTTTGGAGCGGCGGTTCGACGCCCGGACCCGCTCACTCACCAGTTTCTTGTTTCTGGTGTCGCGAGGGATGTCGTGCGGGACCATCATCGCCGCGCCGGCGGTGGTGTTTTCCGCCATCTTCGGTTGGCACCTCGGGTGGTCGGTGGCGGTCATCGGGATTCCGACGGTCATCTACACGATGGTCGGCGGGGTCCAAGCGGTAACGTGGGCCGACGTGAAACAGATGGTGCTGATCGTGTTTGCCCTGCTCGCGGTCGTGGTTGTGCTGCTGGTCCGGCTCCCGGTCGGGCCTGACGCCGCCCTTCGGATTGCCGGGGCCGCCGGCCGGCTCCAGGTCTTCGACTTTTCATTTGACCTGAGCAAGACCTACACGTTCTGGTCCGGGATGTTGGGCGGCACCTTTCTGATGCTGTCGTACTTCGGAACCGACCAGAGCCAGGTCCAGCGCTATCTCACGGCCCGGTCGGTGCCGGAGGCCCGGAGCTCGCTCTTGATGAGCGCCTACTGGAAGATCCCGCTCCAGGCCTTGGTGCTCCTGATCGGCGTGCTGGTGTTCGTCTTCTATCTGTTTCAGCCTCCGCCGTTGCTGTTCAATCCGGCCCAGGAGGCCACCGTCCGGACCGCGGCCCCGGCGGAGTTCGAGCAACTGGAGGCGCGCTATGCCGATCGGAATGAGGTCCGGCGCTCGGCGGCCCAGGCCATCGCCACCGAGGACGGCGTGGCGCCACGGGAGGCGTTCCGCGCGGCCGACCTCGAGGTCGGCGCGATTCGGACCGAGGCGTTGGCGTTGGCCGAGCGGGTGACGGGCGAACCGGCCAAAGACGTCAACTACATCATGCCCCGATTCGTCCTCGATCAGCTCCCGTTAGGCCTGGCGGGCGCGTTCCTGGCCGCGATCCTGGCGGCCGCCATGTCCAGTATTGCCGCTGAGTTGAACTCGCTCTCGACCGCCACGGTCATCGATTTTTATCGCCGGTGGGTTCGTCCCGAGGCTTCGGATGCTCACTTCTTGCGGGTCTCGAAGCTCGCGACCGGGGTCTGGGGCCTCTTTGCCTGCCTCGTCGCGACCTTCGCCGCCGGGCTCGGTTCCCTGATCGAAGTGGTGAACCGGTTTGGGTCGTTCTTCTACGGCTCGATCTTGGGGGTGTTTTTGCTGGCCATGGTCCCGAGGGTCCGGCCGTTCGGCGCCTTCGCCGGGTTGTTGGCGGGGATGGGAGCCGTGGCACTGGTCACCTTCGGGGCGCCGTCGGTCTCGTTCCTCTGGCATAACGTCGTTGGGGTCGCCGCCGTCGTGGCCGTCGGGCTGCTCCACAGTGTGATGCCCCAAACGGAAAAGGGGCGGGCATAGCGGCCCGCCCCTCGTTCCATCCCGGCTGACCGAGGTCGTTAGGCGTTCCGGTCGGTGCAGGTCGTAAAGTTCGGGTTGTTGGTTTCCTCGAACGGGATCGGGAAGTTGATGTCACTCCCGTAGGGCCCGCCCTTGAACCAGTTCCCGGTTGGGAACACCGAGTTGGCGCTTCGGTTGTATTGCCGGATCAGGCGGCGCAGGTCGCCGTGCCGGTGGCCGGTGCCGAACATCCAGAACGCCCGCTCCCGGAACAACAGGTTGACCCGTTCGTCCGCCGTGCCGGGATCGGTCAACGGAGCCAATCCGGTCTTGGTGGCCCGCGCCTCGTTGAGCTTGGCCAGGAAGGTCGCGATGTTGTCGGCACGAAGGGCCGCCTCGGCTTCGATCAACCGGGCTTCGATACCGGTCGCCATGTTGACCGGGTCGGTCCGGTTGACCCAGATCCCCTGGGACAGGTAGGGCGCAACGCCGTCAAAGGACACCCCGCCGCTCGTCGGCCCCGCTGGAATCCGGGGATCGTTGGCGCCCCGGAAGTTGAGGCCATTGGTGCCCTCGCTGTTACCGACCGTATACCGCTTGAGGCTGATGTTCTGGAGCCAGGTCGCGTTGTCGGACGTGTTGATCGAATGGGTGATCTGGTAGGCAAAGGCGGTGGGGACCGCCGCCACCGCGGCGGCCGCGTCGGCCGGCTTGTTCCGGTTGAGCAGCGCCCGCCCCTTGATGATCGCCGCCAGGGACGTGATCCGGGGCCCGTCGGTTCCGCCAATCCAGGCCCGGGCCGAGTCCGCGTGGGCAATCGCTCGGCCAAAGGTCGAGTCGTTGCTGATGCCGGGGCCGAAGATGATCGCCCCGTTATCGATTTCGCTGAACGGAATCCCGTTGCAAAAATTCTCACCGAGTTGGTTTTCCGCAAAGCCAGCCAGGGCAAACATCAGGCCGATGTTCGACGTCGGGGTGGGAGCGTACTGCCGCAGCGAAGCGATGGCCGAAGCTCCCTCGATCCGAACCCGGTGAACCCGCCGGAATAGATTGGCCACGAAGCTGTTGGTCGTGGCGATGACCCGCTGGTCGGTGGAGTTTCGCTGTTCAAATGAGTCGCCGGACTGCCACTCGTCGGCCAGCAGACCCGAGAACGGGAACATGCCGTCAGGATTGTCTCCGCCGCCGGACATCGATTGAGCCAGGCGAAGCACCACCCCGTTGCGAAGGGCGAGCGCTGCCGCCGTCGAGGTGGCGGTGGTAATGATGTCGGGGTCGTTGACCTCGAGGATGCTGTCGCAAGCAGTGGCGCTGAGGACCCCGGCCAGCGCCAGGGGCCGGAGCCAGCGGCCAAGCACGTTCGGTGTATGCATAGAGGAAGTTGTCATGGTGTGGCCCGGTTAGAAGGCGACGTTCAGACGGAACGTGAAATAGGTCGGGGGCGGTTGAGTCTGGAAGTCACTCTGGACCCCGACGTTGGTGCCGAAATACCCGCCTTCAGGGTCGATGCCGCTGTATCCGGTGATGATACCGAGGTTCCGTCCGGCAACGGTGAACGTCGACCGGGTCGAACCGAACACCCGCGACAGTTTGGTCGGCAGGGTATAGGTCAGCGACAACTCCCGGAACCGGAGCATGTTGGTCTTCTCGGCAAATCCGGCTTGCGTGCGCGCCGGGTGGACCCGGACCGCGATGGCCCTGGCCTGCTCCCAGAGTGGCGCCTTCGGATCGACGTCACCCCGGCAGTTCAGGCGGTTGTCGCACCGAATCCGCTCGGTGCCGTTGAGCTGATAGCCGCCCAGCTTCGAGTCGAGGAGGGTCTGAATCCGGAGCTTCCGGCCAAAGAACTCGAAGGTGTTGTAGAACGTCAACTCGGCCGCGGGCAACGAGGGGCCGATATAGACGGCCGTATCGGTCACGAAGAGCTCCCGGACCGCACTCGCGGTGTCGCCGGTGATCAGGCCATCGCCGTTCTTGTCCTGGAAGGTGTAGGTCCGCATCCACCAGGCCTGGATCGGGTAGCCCTCGATGTCCGACGTCGTGGTGCCCCGGTTAGGCGGGGTGCCGCCCAGGCTCACGATTTTGTTCTTATTGTAGGATCCGCTAATCGTGAAATCCCAGCCCACCGACTTCGCGTTGACCGCCACCACGTTGAGTGACGCCTCGATCCCACGGTTCCGGACTTCGCCGATGTTCTCGAACCGCGCCGCCGGGCCGCCAACCGAGCCCGGAATCGTCCGGTTGATCAACGCGTCCTTGCTCCGCTTGCTGTACCCCGTCACTTCGAGGTTGATGGTGGAGTTGGCGAAGGACGCGTCAAACCCGGCCTCGAGCTCTTGAGACCGCTCCGGCTTCAGGTTGGCGTTGCCCAACGCGCTCAAGACCAAGCCCGGCGAGTCGACGTTGTCGTAGCTCACGGTCGACGGCGAGAAGATGGGGATTGCGTCGTTGCCGCCGGGCTGGCGGCCGGTGGCGCCGAAGCCGCCTCGCAACCGGAGGCTCGAGATGAAGCCCTTCGGGAAGAACGGCTCGTCGGACAGGACGTAGGACAGGGAGACTTTCGGGTAGTAGACCCGGGCGAACTGGTTTCCGAACGCGCTGTTGCGGTCGGACCGGATGGCGCCGGTCAAATAGACCCGGTCTTTCCAGCTGAGCTGCTGCTCGGCGAAGTAGCCGAGGGTGACGCTGGTGATGGTGGCTTCGCCCGCGGTCTGGATCGAGCCGGCCGACACGATCGTGCTTCCCGGGACGAGGTTTTCGCCATAGGAGAGGTTCCGGGTGTTGTTGTCCTTGCCGTACTGCACTCCGATCGTCGACTTGGCGCCGATGGCCTTGGGCAGCGTGTACGTCGCGGCCATCGAGACATCGCCGGTGTAGTTGAAGAAGTTGGTCCGGTTGTGGGCTTTGTATCCGGTCCGGATCGTCGCGAGGTAGGCACATTCGTCGCGGCGGCAGAGCTCGGTGTCTTGCCGGGCAATGAAGTCGAGTCCGCCCACCGCCCGACCGGTCAGCCACGAGTTCGGCCGATAGTTGAAGGTGCCGCTCGTGATGCTCCGATTGATATCCTGCTGGTTGGTAAACGCGAAGATCTCATCCGGTGTCGAGGCCCGCCAGCCGAGGTTGTTTCGAGCCGGGGCGCCGCCGGGTGTGAATGTGTAGTTCTTGAACCCGGGTCCGCCAAAGGCGTTCGAGCCGACCCCGACGGCATTGTTGTCGGTCTGTGGGAGCCGGAGCCGGCTGGTCACGAAGCCCGTGGACACCGCGACGTCCATTTTTTCGTTGAGCGTCGCGTTCACGTTGGCCCGAAAGTTCACTCGGCGGAGGGCGTTCGGCCGGTCGAGTTCGCTCGGCAACTCGGTGGTGTTCCGGCCGGCGTAGATTCGATTCGCAAAGGCCGCGGGCAACTTGTAGACCCCGGTCTCCTGCTCGAACTCACCCGCGACGAAGAACCGGACGTTGTCGGTGCCGCCGGATGCCTGGAGGCCGGTCTGGTTCCGGCTCCCGGTGCCGAGGGGTGACGACTCGGGGTCTTCCCAAAGGTTGTACGAGCTGACGCTGTCCTGAGCGCAGATGCCGGTCACGACTTGGTTCAGCAGACACTGGGTTGTATTGGAGGCCGTCGAGGTGTTCCGCCAGCCCCGATAGGCCGTCGGGTACTTATTCCGGTCGGTGATGGTGCCTTGCTCAGTGTAGGCGTTCCACACGGTGCGGCCGGCCTTGCCCCGTTTGGTCCGGATCACGATGACGCCGTTGGCGGCATCGGTGCCGTAGAGGGTGGCCGCCGAGGGCCCCCGGACGATGTCGATGGCCTCGATGTCTTCCGGATTGAGGTCGTTGACCCGACTCGGGCTCGAGCCGCCGATGCCGATCGAACTGGAGTTGACGTCGCTCGCCACCCGGATGCCGTCCACGACGTAGATCGGGTTGTTGGACAGCGACAACGAGCTATTGCCCCGGATCCGGACCCGGCCGCCCGCGCCGGTAATCGAACCGGGGAGGACCACCACGCCGGGTGCCTTGCCAACCAAGAGATCGCTCATGTTGGCGATGGGCGTGGTGGCCACCAGCGGCGAAACGTCGACCGTGGAGACCGCGTTGCCGACGCTCCGCTTCGACTCCTCGCCGGTGGCCGTGACGACGAATTCATCGAGCGAGAAGGCGGCGATCGACATCTCGAAGTCGAGCGTTTCCGTCCCGCCGGCCGTGGCGGACATGGCCCGGGAACCGGCCCGGTACCCGATCAGGTAGGCCCGGACCGTCTGGGCCCCCGCCGGCACCCCGACGAGTCGATAGCGGCCGTCCGCGTTGGTTGCCGTGACCAAGGATGTACCAATGACGGCCACCCGGGCGCCGACCAGCGGGGCTTTGCTCGCCACGTCGGTGACCCGTCCGGTGACCGTGGCGCCGGATTGCGCCCAAGCGGCCGGCGCGAGGCAGAGTACGGCGGTGAGCACCGCGAGGCCGCGGAGCACGCGAATCGTCATGGTCCCTCCTGATAATGGGGTACGGCTGTTTATCCTAGCTGCAAAAGCACGGGCTGTGCCGTGCAGTTTGGTAACCTAAGCGCTTGTGAAGCTGACAGTTACGATACCAGGGACCGGTTGCGTGTGTTGCTTCGACACAGTCCGGACCAGTTGGCGTGTCGTCCCGACACGAGTTGGTCGTTTGGATCCCCGAACTCCGTCGGGGAAGCTAGTCCGGGTCCGGGCGGGCCGGAACCCGCGATGGCTACCAGCTGGGCGGAAACTCGGTTTCGATGGTGCCGGCCAGGTGAACCAGTTCTTTGGCCGCTGCGGTGTACGGAAGCAGGCGCGTCAGGTCGCCGCGGGCCAGCCGGATCTGGCCGGTCAAAAGGGCCATGACGGGGGAAATCTGAGAGGCAAGCACCTGCTTCCACGCGGCCGGCGCGGCTTCCAAGACGAAGGCCGCATCGGCCACATCGGCGGCGGTGGCCTCACGGGCGGCCCGGCATTGCCCATGCCAGACATCGAGAAACACGGCGGGGCCCGCTGGGCCGGAGGCCTCGCTGACGACCACCGCGATCGAGCCTTCCCAGGTGGCTGCGGCCTCCCGGTAGACGGAACTCGCGTTGAGAGCGGCGC
Organism: Gemmatimonadota bacterium; assembly: GCA_031431925.1. GTDB lineage: Bacteria > Gemmatimonadota > Gemmatimonadetes > Gemmatimonadales > GWC2-71-9 > SHZU01. The sequence continues at coordinate 11,325 of JANPEL010000009.1, forward strand.
CCCACGCTTGCGCCCACGGGTCCGAAAAGGCCAATGCCATGGGCCCAATGTAATCCGCCCCGCGGGCCGTCTGGAACGGCCGGCTGTCCGTTCCCAAGATCGGTGAGCGGGGGTACTTTTTCCGCTCGCGCCCAATGCCGATCTCGCAAGCCTGGACTCTCAACCTCATCGGCCTCCTTCACCCTGGCGGCCGTGACCGCAATGCCGGCGGTGGGGTGAGCGTGGCCCCGATGCGGGTGCTCAGAAATATTGCCCGGCTCTATCAATGCCGGGCGGAGGGCGGGCAGGCCGCCGTTCACCCGATTGCCGCCGCCGCCCTGGTGTGGCAGGGTGACACGATTCGGTGGGTCGGCCCGGCCGCGGCCCTGCCGGCCGAGTTCCGGTCGGTGGCTCCCGAGGACGCGGGCGGTCGAATCGTCGTCCCCGGGTTGGTGGACTGCCACACCCATCTGGCCTTCGCGGGATGGCGAGCCGAAGAGTTCGAGCAGAAGATCCGGGGCGCCGGCTACCTCGACATCGCCAAGGCCGGCGGCGGGATCCTGTCCACCGTGGCCCGGACCCGCGCCACCTCGACTGAGGCGCTGGTGGGGCGGTGCCGGGATCACCTCGCGGCCATGCTCGCGTTAGGCGTGACGGCGGTCGAGGCCAAGTCCGGCTACGGGCTCGACCCAGTCCACGAGCTTCGGCTCCTCGACGTCTACCGCCAAGTGGCGGCGTCGACCCCCCAGCGGCTGGTGCCGACCCTGTTGGCCGCCCACACCGTGCCGCCGGAGTTTCGGGGGCGGACCGGCGATTACGTGGACTTGGTTTGCGACGTGATCATCCCGGCCGCGGCGGCGGCGGGGGCGGCCCGGTTTTGTGACGTGTTTGTGGAGGAGACCGCGTTCTCGATTGCCGAGGGGCGGCGGATCCTCGAGACCGGAACCCGGTACGGGATGATCCCGAAAATCCACGCCGATCAAATCACCTGGACCGGTGGCGCCGAGCTGGCTGCCGAAGTGGGCGCCGCCTCGGCGGATCATCTCGAACGGATCAGTCCGGCCGGGATCACCGCCTTGGCCCGGGCCGGAGTGGTGGCGGTCACCCTGCCGCTCGCCTCGCTCTATCTGAATCAACCCCCGGTTCGGGCCCGCCCGCTGATCGACGCCGGCGTCGCCGTCGCGGTTGCCACGGATTTCAACCCCGGGTCCGCGCCCAGCTATCACTTGCCGTTGGCCATGATGCTGGCGTGCACCCTCCAGCGGATGACTCCCGCCGAGGCGCTCAAGGGCGCCACGATCTACGCGGCCCGGGCCATCGGGCTCGAATCGGAACTTGGCTCGTTGGAGCCGGGGAAGCGGGCTGACTTTGCCGTGATGGCGGCTGATTCCGTCGAGGAGTGGCTCTACCACTTCCAGTCGAATGCCTGCCGGCTAACGGTGGTGGCCGGCCGGTAGGGTGGGGGGCGGCGACGCCGACTGTGTCGTTTCGACAACGCCGGCGCTTGTGGGTCTGTGTTAAAATGACGCGGCGCGGCGCGGCCCTGGTTTCTATCAGTCTGTCGACAAAAGAGTTACGGAGCCGGTAAGAGTCGGTCCGTGAGTTGCACTGGGGGTCCGGCAAGGTAGCGCTGCGGGCATGGGGTTGTCTCCCCGCGATTGTGACAACATCTTAATGTATCGGGCTGTTGCAGTTCCGATTGGCTGCGGGAAGGTGGCCAACCGGCGTCGGACATCTGAATCACTACGGAACAACCCAACCGTCGGTCCCGCCTCGTGGCGGCCCGCAGTTGCGTTCCAGACCTTCCCAATCACACCAACTCGGGGGATCGATGGGTATTTATCGCAGGTTACTGGGGCTTGGTCTGGCGGCGTTGTTTGCCCTTCCCGGCGTAGTAAACGCCCAGGGGCGCCAGATCTCCGGCACCGTCACGCGGAAGGCGGGCGGAGGGCCGGTCGCTGAGGCCGTTGTCGCCGTCGTAGGCACGGCCAACAGTACGCGGACCGACGCGCAGGGCAAATTCACGGTCGAAGCACCGGCCGGCCAAGTTCGGCTCACGGTTCGGGCCATCGGTTTTACCCGGTCGGACGCCCTCGTCTCGGGCTCGCAGGCCACCGTCAATTTCTCGCTCGATCAGGACGTCTTCAAACTCGACGAAGTCGTGGTGTCGGGGCAGGTCACGACGGTTGAACGCCGGAACTCGACCACCTCGATCGGCTACGTTTCGGGTGAAGACCTGACCAAGGTTGCCTCGCCCACCATCGAGGGCGCCCTCTACGGCAAGCTGGCCGGCGTCAACATCCAGGGCAACGGTGGCGCGCCCGGCGGCGGGATGCAGATGCAGATCCGGGGCAACAACACCATTCTTGGTGCCTTCGATCCGCTCTTCGTCGTCGACGGGGTCATCTACTCCAACGCCCGAGTCCTCGGCGGCCGTTCGACCATCGACAACGGTGCCAGTGTGCTTGAGGACGACCCGGCGAACCGCCTGGCCGACATCAACCCGGCCGACATCGCGAGCATCGAGGTGCTGAAAGGTGCCGCCGCCGCCGCGATCTACGGTTCCAAGGCCGCGAGTGGCGTCGTCGTCATCAAGACGATCCGCGGCGCCGCCGGCGCCACCCGGGTCAACGTGTCGCAGCGCGTGGGTACCTTCGATCTGATGCGGAAATATGAGGCCCGGGTGTACGCCAACGCCGCCGCGGCGGTCACCTCGCACGGCGCCAACGCGGGCACCTACCTCGCCAGCAACTCGTTGACCCCCTACAACCACTATGAGCAGGTTTGGGGCAAGAACCGGGTCTCGTATGAGACCGTCGCGGACGTGAGCGGCGGGACTGAGACCACCAAGTACTTCATGTCCGCCACCACCAAGCGCGACAACGCGATCGAGCCGGGCACCGGCTTTAGCCGCCAGGCCCTTCGGGTCAACGTCGACCAAACCCTGGGCTCGAAAGTCGAGATCTCGGTGTCGAGCGTGTTCAACCGCGCCGATCACGCCCGTGGTTGGGGCAACAACTGCAACAACTACGCGTGCTACGGCTACGCGTTGGCCTACATTCCGAGCTACATCGACCTCCGGAAGCGGGCCGATGGCAGCTACGTCAATCCGTCCTCCGGCGGCGGCGTCGCGTCGAATCCGCTCCAGACGGCGGAGTTCTCCCGGAACCAGGCCGAAACGTACCGGTTCACCGGCGGCACCACGATCACCTACAAGGCGTTCACGAACGAGAAGCAAAGCCTCCGTTTCGTGGCCTCGGGCGGCGCCGACTTGTTCAATCAAAACGATGAACTGTGGTCGCCAAACGATCTGTTTTACGAGGCGTCCCAGTCGCGCCCCGGCACCTCGATCCAGAACAACGGCAAGAGCCGGCAGATGAACTGGAACGTGAGCGGCATTCACAACTTCCGCTCCGGCGGACTTGGGCTCACCACCTCGGCCGGCGTGCAGTATGAAGACCGCCGGTTGCTCACCAGCCGGATCACGACCGACAACCTGGTCCCCGGCCAGCAGAACGTAAACCAGGGTACCAACGTCGTCGTCGGTCAAACCCTGACTCCGGAACGCACTTTCGCGGTCTACGGTCAGGAAGACATCCAGATGTTCGATGACCGGCTCCTGGTCACGGTCGGGGCCCGCGCCGAACGGTCGAGCGCCAACGGTGACATCGGGAAGTACTTCGTGTACCCCCGGGTTTCCGGTAAGTACAGCTTCCGCGACCTGATCGGGGCCGGGAGTGAGTTCAAGCTCCGCGCCAGCTATGGTGAACTCGGGAACCAGCCGAACTTCGGCAACAAGTTCACGGTACTTGGCACGCCGCAGTTCGGCGGCCAGAACGGATTTGCCGTCGGCACAGTGGCCGGTGACCCGAACATCGAACCGGAACGGGTCAAAGAGGTCGAGGCCGGGTTTGACCTCAACCTCGCCAGCGGCCGGGTGAACTTGGACGTGACGGCTTTCCGCCGCCGGACCACCAACCTGCTGCTGTCCAGGACGCCGGCGCCGTCGACCGGCTTCACCAGCCAGATCATCAATGGCGGCCAGATCAGCAACAAGGGCATCGAGGTCGTGCTTGGCTTGGTGCCGATTCAGGGTCGCAACTTGAGCTGGACGTCGTCCACCTCCCTGAGCGTCGTCCGGTCGAACGTTGATTCGCTCCCGGTGCCTCCGTTCCGTCCGCCAGGCTCCGGGTTCGGCGGCTTGGGCGTGTTGTTCATCGAGCAGGGCAAGTCGCTCACCCGGAAATTCGGCCCGACTTTCAACGAGGCTGGCGTCCTCGAGCAGACCGATCTCGGCGACACCAATCCCGATTTCCGTCTCGGCTTCACGAACAGCGTGACGTACAAGAGCGTCAATATCGCCATGACGGTCGACTGGCAGTCCGGCGGCGTCGTGACCAACCTGACCCAGTTGCTCTATGATGACGGTCAGACCGCCGTAGACTTCGGGACCCAGGCTTACACCGACCGTTGGGACGGTCCGCGGAGCTTCGCGGTCGGAGGTTCCGTCGGACCGTACATCGAATCGGCCAGCTTCTTGAAGCTCCGGGAACTGTCGGTCAACTGGGGCTTGCCCAAGAGTGTGACCCAGGCGCTCGGGATCGGCGCCCGGGAAGCGCGGCTGGGCCTCACCGGCCGCGACCTGTTCTGGTCCACTCCGTACACCGGTCTTGATCCGGAGGTGTCGAACTTCGGCTCCGCCGCGATCCGGAGCGCCGTGGACGTCACCCCATACCCGCCGAGCCGCAGCGTGTTTTTCAACGTTGCGATCAGCTTCTAACGGGGAACCTAACGAGCCATGACTAACACTCGAATTCTGACGACGTTGGGCCTCGGCGCGCTGGTGTTCACGGCCGCCTGCTCCGACAAGCATTACGACATCCTGAACACCAACGCCCCAACGGTCGAGCAACTGACCGGGGCCCCGAGCAAGGCCATTCTGGCCCGGGCCGCATTGGGGTCTGCGGCAAACATGAACGCCGACTTGGGCGGCGAAATGTCCTTCTTCGCGATCTTTGGCCGGGAGGGCTACAACCTCCTGGGTAACGACCCGCGGTTGACCCAGGAGATGCTCCGGGGTCCGCTCGAGGCCGGCGGGTTCGGTGGGGCCAACTTCCAGGGCAAGTTCATCGCCCTGCGAACCATCAACACCTACCTGGCCTCGATTGACGCGGCTGCGGACATGACGGCGGCGGAAAAGGCGGCTTCCAAGGGCTTCGGCCAGACGTTGAAGGCGGTGCTGTTCCACCGCTTGATCGTCCGCAACGGGGTTTTGGGCACGCCGATCCGGGTCGATGCCGACCTCAACGCGGAGCCGGCCCCGTTCGTGAGTCAGGCCAACACCTACGCCTACCTCGTGGCGTTGCTCGACTCCGCGAAGACCAACCTGCTGGCCGGCGGCGCGGCATTTCCGTTCCTCACCCCGCCGGGCTTCGAAACCGCCAACACTCCGGCGGCCTTCCTCAGGTTCAATCGGGCGTATGCGGCCAAGGTCCATGTCCACCGGGCTACCCTCGCCAACGCCGGCAATTCGTCCTACAGCGCCGCGCTGACCGCCCTGGGCGAGTCGTTCGTCAACTCGGCCGGCAGTTTGACCGACGGCGTGTACTACGCCTTCTCCACGGCCTCTGGTGAGCCGAACAATCCGATCACCGAAGGTCTGGCCGCCCAGCGGTTCTACATCCACCCGTCGCTCGTCACCGGGGCCCAGTTGAAGGGCAACGGCCAGCCGGACGACCGAAGGACGTCGAAGGTGACGCTGGCGACCGGCGACGGGGCCAACCGGGTCACCGGTGGACTGACCGGAACCCACAAGCCCACGATGTTCAACACCTCCGCCGGCGCTGCCGACTTGGGTGCCGATGTGGCCATCATCCGGAACGAGGAGTTGATTCTGCTCCGCGCCGAGGCCAACTGGTTTGCGGGTTCGAAGCAGGCGGCTATCGACGACATCAATACCGTTCGGACCCGGGCCGGTGGCCTCGGCCCAGTGGCGTTGACCGTCGGCAGCACCAACGACCAATTCATTACCGCGTTGATGTACGAGCGAACTTATTCCTTGCTTTGGGAACAGGGAACCCGGTGGGTTGACGCCCGCCGGTTCGGCAAGACCTCGACGCTCCCGATCGACCGGGCCGGCGACGTGATCTTCCCGAACATGCTGATCCTGGCGGCGGAATGTGATGCTCGCGGCTTGACAGTTCCTTGTACTCCTCCTGTACAGTAGGCGGCAGGGGGTCTGAGAATTGAAGACGGCGGACGGCGCTGGTGCGCCCGCCCGCCGTCTCCTGTCCCGCGTCAGTCTCGAAGGTCTGCTTTGTTCGTCAAGGCAAGGTGTCCGTGCCGATCTCCTCGACGAGCCTTGAACAAGGGTTCCTTCCATATTTCTTGTGTGTGTGTGGGTTGATGCCAATATGTTCTTGCCACTGGACGATCGCAGGTTTTTGACAGTTGATCCAGGGTTCATTTGGGTTGAGGCTAAAGGTCCAGGCCGGTCCTGGCAGCCCTGCCAGGTAGGCGGTCCAGGTGTTGATGTTCGCACCACCCTGCTCCCAAACGTAGACCTGAATTCGCACCCTGACTGCATTCGACGGTGCCGTATAGCTGAAGGACGAAGAGGTACTGTCGCTGGAGCCGGAAATCAGGGTCAACTCCGAGCACGGCGTTGCAGGCGTATCGCATAGCGCATAGAACCAGCGATAGTAGTAGGATCCTGACCCCCCGGAAGCGGTCGCCGTCCAACTGCCGGCCGGGTTGATCCGCAAACTGGTTGAGCCCGAGAGGCTCACGGTGAGCCCCGCGTCCGCCGATCCGACGCCCCCTGGGTCGTCGTACAAAAAGCTTGGAAGCCCGAGCCCTGGCAGGCGGGCATCCTTACTTTCCACCGAGGCAGGATCTGAAAGCTGGTCCGATCTGCATCCGCCCAGACTGGTGCTCGCTCCCGCTGCCATCAGTAGTAATCCGAGCATAGA
>JANPEL010000010.1:0-3772 GCA_031431925.1 Gemmatimonadota bacterium
GTCCAGCTCGTAGTCCTGAATATGGACGCAGCCGACGACGCCGACCTGGGACCGGCCATCCATCGTGAGTTCGTAGAGATAGAGCGACGGATCCCGGTCCTGAATCAGGGTTCCGTCGAGCATGAATGCCTTGAGGTTGTCGCGGGCCTTGAGATAGACCCGTTCGTCGTAGGGGCCAACATCGGGCGGGAGGTCGATATCCGACCGACCGACGTGGAGGAAACTGAAGGGGTTTCCTCGAGCCAATTGGGCGGCTTCGGCACGGTCCACGACGTCGTAGGGAGGAGCCGCAACCCTTGCGGCGACACTCGGTTCGGGGCGCCACGCGCGGAAGGGTTTGAGACGAATCGTTGGCTCCAGAAAAGGGGTCTAGCAGCCTCGCATCCTAGCCGCCGAATGGCGACCCCGTCAAGACCACGGAGCCCCCCTTCATCACAAACCTAACCCGCCGAAGGGCTGCGACCGCCTGGGTCGGGTCGCCGTCGACGGCAATCAGGTCGGCCAGGAGGCCGACCGCGACCCGCCCCCGGTCGTCGAGGCCGAGGACCCGGGCGTTGACGCTGGTGGCCGCCTTGAGGGCCGCCAGCGGGGTCATCCCGTAGTCGACCAGAAGCTCGAGTTCCCGGACGTTATCGCCGTGGGCAAAGACTCCGACGTCGCTCCCGTTACAAATGGTGACCCCGGCGTCGAGCGCGGCCTTGACACTGGCCCGCTTGGCCTTGATATCGTCCGGTTCGGGGTCGGTCCCCTTCCTCCAGCCCCGATACTGATCGACCGCGTCGCCGGCCGCCACGGTCGGACAGAGGGCCACCCCGCGCTCGGCCATCAGGCGGAAGACCTCGGGGGTCCCGTCGTCGCCGTGGTCGATAGTGCGCACCCCGGCCAGGGTGGCGCGCCGCATCCCCTCGGCGGTCGAGGCATGGGCCACCACGAAGCGACCACTGGTCCGGGCGGTCTCGACGATCCGGGTCAATTCTTCGACCGAGAAGGTCGGACGGGCCTCGTTGTGGGGACCCCAGCGATAGTCAGCGTAGACCTTGATCCAGTCGGCGCCTTTCCCGATCTGGCGCCTAACGACCTTGGTCAGTTCTTCGACCCCGTCGGCTTCTTCGGCTCCCTGGGGAACCTGCCAGCGGGGGTCGAAGCCCTTCGGCGCATAGCTGCCGGTGGCCACGATGGCCCGGGTGGTGGTGAGGATCCGGGGGCCCGAGATGATCCCCTGGTCGACGGCGGCCTTGAGCCCGACGTCGGCGTCGTCGGCCCCCTCGGTGCCCAGGTCCCGGACGGTGGTCCATCCGGCCATCAGGGTTTGCCGGGCGTGGTTGACGGCCCGGGCCACCCGGAGCGCCAGCGGTTCCTTGAGCACTTGGTCGACCCAGGGCGTCTCGTCGTAGGGATGGAGCAGCAGGTGCGAATGGGCTTCGATCAGCCCCGGCAGCAGGGTCAGGCGGGGCAGCGGGATCCGCCGCCCGCCGGTGACGTTCGGTCCAACCGCCACGATCCGCCCGCCCCGCACCGCCACCCGCCACCCGGCCCGGAGCGAGTCGCCATCGAACACCTGGGCCGGTTCGAGCACGATCGTGGCGGTGTCCGGGCGGGCTTGGGCCGCGCCACCCACCCATGTTCCAGCTCCAACGACAAGTCCGATCAAGACGCTACGCATGGCAACTCCTATTGGCCGATGGAATCGAGCCGTTGGTTCCGGGCGGCCGCCGTGTCGGCGATATCGAGGGCGCGGTTGATGCCGCGAGCCCCAGGAATCCCGCTGTTGCCGATCGCTTCCCGGCGCTCGCGGGTGGACAGCGTGTCGGCCGCTTTCGCCTGATCAGCGGGTGGCTTCTCCCCGCATCCGGTCAGCACGGCCACGATCACGATCAGGGGTCGGATGCTCATGGGGCACCGTCGTCCGCCACGAGGGCCAACCAGTCGCCGCGGCGACTCAAGGCCAGGCGGCTGATCGCACCGGGTACGGCCAGGGTGGCCACGACGGCCCAGTCCCCGCCCGTGGCCCGGCGAAGCAGATTCTTGCCCGCCGCCGTCAGCAGGCTTCCATCGGGGAGCCAGACAAAGAAATCGGCGCCGGCGGGTAGCATGGCGATGGGCGTCCGCGCCAAGGTTGCCGGGTCGATCTCAACAACCCACCACTCCTTTTCCGCCGTTTGGTGGTTGACTGACAGTGCTTTCGACTTGGGCGAGGGTTGGAGGGCGCGGCCGATGTCGGACAACGCGACCCGTGACTCCCCGGTGGTCAGGTTGGCCAACCGCAGTGTCGACGGCGATCCCAGCACGAACAGCCCGACCGTCGTCGGACTGAGCCAGGCTTGGTAGCCGACCGGCTTGATCCGATCGAACAAGAGCCGGGGCGCGCCGCCCTTCAGCGGAAAGGCCCACAGGCGCTGGGTTGAATCAGCCTCGACCCGGATCACCGAGATGTCGGAAGTTCCTGGAATGACGGTGGCCGAGTATTCGCTTTCGGGCGTGGCGGTAACGGCGACGGTCCGACCGGTGGCCAGATCGACCCGAAAGATATCCGATTGGTCGGTGCCCTTCGGACCGCCGCCGTGAATCAACGTGTAGAACAGCGACTTCCCATCGGGCGAAAAGGATGGCTGATTGTCGAAACCCTTTCGATGGGTCAGGTTCTTCGGCGCCCCAACTATCAGCTTCGCGCCCTGGGTCTTGATCGGCACCAAGTAGATGTCGGTGGCAGGAGGGGCCTGGGCTCCGGCCGGTCCAGCAACGCCGGCCAAACCAGCGACGAAGAACCATCCGCGCATCGTTGCTCACTTTCCGGGAATAGGGTAACGTTAGCCTTGTCGCTCCTCGCTCCCAAGACCAACCATAGGCCACACGACATATGTCCGAACCCCTTCGGGCGCTTGCCCGGACGCGCTGGCGCGTCGCGATCAGCCTGACGACGGTGATGGTGGTGGTCTATTTCGGGTTCATCCTGTTGATCGCCTACAACAAGCCCCTGATGGCCACGCTCGTGGCACCGGGTTTGAGTCTCGGCATCTTGCTCGGCGCGCTGGTGATCGGGGCGTCTTGGGTTCTCACCTACGCCTATATCTGGTGGGCCAACCGGACCTATGATCCGGAGCTCGAGCGCCTCCGGCACGAGGCGGGCCGATGATCCTCCAGGTCGACGCCGCCACCACCGCCATCGGCCAGCGGAATCCGGTCGCGATCGGGTTCTTCTTCGCCTTCATCAGCATCACGCTCGGGATTACCTACTGGGCCGCCCGGCGGACCAAGACCACCGAACAGTTCTACGCCGCGGGCCGGTCGGTGACCGCCGGCCAGAACGGCTGGGCGCTCGCCGGCGACTATATGAGCGCGGCCTCGTTCTTAGGGATCGCGGGGCTGGTCTCGACCACCGGGTTCGATGGCCTGATCTATTCGACCGGGTGGCTGGTCGGCTGGCCGGTGGTGTTGTTCTTGATTGCCGAGCCGCTCCGGAACATGGGGCGGTACACCTTCGCGGACGTGGTGGCGCTCCACCGGGAGCAGAAGCCGATCCGGGTGGCGTCGGCCATCGGGACGTTGTCCACGGTCACCTTCTATTTAATTGCCCAGATGGTCGGGGCGGGCGGCCTGATCAAGCTGATGTTCGGCCTGTCCTACGAGTCGGCGGTAATCATCGTCGGTTCGGTGATGATTCTCTATGTCCTGCTCGGCGGCATGATCGCGACCACCTGGGTCCAGATCGTCAAAGCCGTCCTGCTGATGTCGGGAGCCTTCCTGCTGGCCATCATGGTGTTGATGAAATTCG
>JANPEL010000011.1:0-10386 GCA_031431925.1 Gemmatimonadota bacterium
AGCCGGTTGTCCTGGACGCCGGCCCCGGTCAGACCGACCTTGTAGAAATCCGGCCGCTCGGTAAGTGCCCGCACCACATCGTAGCCCCCTGCCGAGTAGCCGTAGAGGCCAACGCGGGAGGTATCCATCCAGCGATACGTCGCGGCCATCGCGCGGATCATGGCGACGTGATCGTCGAGGCCAACGGCGTGGACGTTCTGATAGGCAGGTTGCTGGAAGGCGCGCGACCGGCCGGCCACCCCGCGCCCGTCGACCGTCACCCCGATCGCGCCGATCTGCGCTTGCGGCATGATGAAGCGGGCGACGAATGCCGCTTCGAATGCCTTCGGGCTGTTCGCGATGATCTGGGGCCCCGTATAGATCTCCTCGATGATCGGATAGCGTTTGGCCGGGTCGAAATGCGCCGGTTTGAAGATCGCGCCATAGATCGTCGTCTTGCCGTCCGCCGCCATTGTCTCGAACGGCTCGGGCAGGCTGTATCCGGCGGCGAGGTAGGCGCTGATGTCGGCCCGGCCGAGTTCCATGAGAATGCGCCCGTCCGTGGCGCTCCGGAGCACCGATCGCGTCGGCTGATTGATGAACGACATGTTGTCGACGAAGAAGCGGCCGTCGGGCGAGACCGACACGTCATGGTCGAGCGGCTCGGGCGTCAGCAGCTTGATCGTGCCGCCCTGGCTCGGCAGCGCATAGAGATAGCGGAGGTAAGGGTCGCGTTCCGCTTCGCGGCCGGTGCCGATCACCAGAAGCGTGGCCGAAGTCTTCTCGACGCCGGCGACGCCGCGCACCACCCAGTCACCCGACGTGAGCCGCCGCCGGGAACCAGTGCGCGGATCGATCCCGTAGAGCTGGAAGTATCCAGTCTGGTCTGCGGTCCAATAGACCATGTCGGTCTTGTCGTCGTAGAACCAGAAGTGCGTCCAGCTGTCGAGATAGGTGTCCGACCGATCCTCCGAGAGGACGCTCGCCGCGCCGGTGGCGGCATCGACCCGATAGAGCTGCAGCCGCCGGTAGCCCCGCTCGGCCAGGCGCGCGAAGACCGCCTTGCCGTCGGCGCTCCACTGATAGTACGGCCCGAAATAATAGAGCACCGGATCCGGGGGCAGCGTCATGTCGGTACGCGTCCCCGTACCCACGTCGAAGAACATTCCCTTGGCGACCGCTGTCGCGGTGTCTCCGGGCAGCGTGTACACATACTGGAACACCCTCGGCGCGGCGCCACCCGGCGGCGTCGACTGGACCAGTGCGAGTCGCCGCGCCCCTTCCTGATTCAGGCGAAAGGTCGCGATCCGCCGAGAATCAGGAGACCAACTGAGAAGAGGTTGGACCACCGGGTGCTCGGTCCCCTGGGCGATCATGATCTTCGGGTCGATCACCGGCGTCGCATAGGGCCCCTCGGTCGTGCCGTCGGTCGTGAGCTGCTTCTCCCTCCCGTCCTTGGTGGAGACGAGGAACAGGTTGCCGGCGCGGACCACCGCCCGCCAGGCGCCGTCGGGCGATTCCGCACCGCCGAGGGTATCGGTGTCCGCCGTCAGCGCGCGCGCATTCGGATCGTATTGCCAGCCCTTCCCGTCACGGAGAAAACGGAGGGTGCCGGTCTTCCCATCGACCCGGAGTGCCGGGAGCTGAAAGTCCTTGTCCGCGATCGGCTTGCCGGTTGCGGCGGCCAGCGCGGCAATCAGCGCGTCGCGGTCGAACAGCGGCTCCGTCGTGCCCCGGGAGGCGTCGACCAGCAGGTACTCGCGGCGGTCGCGGGTCTGCTTTTCGAACCAGAAGCGGGACGTCTCGCCGATCCATCGCGGGCGGACGCTCAGGCCGGGGATCAGCTTGCGGACGTGTTGCGGCAACAAGGCTTCGGCACGGGCGTAGGCGGTAGCAGGGACCTGCTGCGCCGCCATCGGCGCCGAACTGGCCAGGACGAGTGCGGCAAAGGCTGACAGCTGCTTCATCTTCAACGTCCCTCGGCTGGATCAAATCGGTGGATCCGGCCGCCCACCATTACGAGCCGAGGGTGGCCGAGCGCCGCCAACGACTGGAGCGGGTCCCGATCGATGACCTGGAGGTCGGCCAGCTTCCCGGTTTCGAGCGTGCCCAGCCGGTCGTTGCCAAGAATGATGCCGCCGTTTCTGGTGGCCGCCACAAGCGTCTCCATCGGCGTCATCCCCAGGCTGGTGAAGTATTCGAGCTCGGTGAAATAGAGCCCGGGGTAGAGCCGCATCAGGTCGCTGACCGCGTCGGTGCCGATTCCCATCAGGATTTTTCGGGCGTGGGCCTTCCTGAACAGGTCCTCGTGCAGCTGCTGCGACCACTTTCGCGCGATGAGTAGCTCCGCCGGGATCTCGTGGTTCCGGTAGAGCTCGCGATAGATCGCGAGCGTCGGGACCACGTGCACGCCCCGCGTCGCGATCAGGTCCAGCACGTCGTCGTCCATCTGGTTCAAATGCTCGATGCACTGGACCCCGGCCTCGACCGCGATCCGGGTCATGGTCGTCCTGGGCCAGGTGTCCGACAACCCTCCGCCGTGGCTGGTCACCCGCATGCCAAGGGTCTTCGCTTCGTCCACCGCCGCGGCGACCTCGTCGGGCGTGTAGGTCGGCGAGAGTTTGATGTGGCGAAACCCGGCGTCGAACATCGTTCGCACCGCCTTGCGAAACGCCCAGGGACCGTCGACGGTGATCGCGCCTCGGAGTCCCGCCCCATGCCCGCCGGTCGTGGTAATCAGCTGGCCGACCGAAAAGACTCGGATCGACTCGAGTGACCCATCGGCGATCCCGCGGACGATCGCCCGCATCGGCTCGATCGGCGCGGCAACGTCGCGGACCGACGTGATGCCCTTCCGGAGGAATTGCTCCATGAACGAGATCGCCCGAACCGTCGCCTCGCTGTTCGTCTGGAGCGCGTCCTTCGACTGATCGTTCGGGAAGGTGAGGTGCATGTGGAGATCGACGAAGCCCGGCAGAATCCACCGTCCCGCCAGGTCGACCACCTTGGCGTCGGCCGGGACGCGGACCCTGGTCCGTGGGCCGACCGCCACGATCGAATCGCCCTCGACGAGAATCGTCGCGTCCGGTAGCGGGGGGGCGCCGGTGCCGTCGATGACGGTCGCGCCGACGAGGGCAACACGCTCGGGCGCCGTGCGTTGGGTGCCCGACAGGGCCGCGGCGGCGACGAGCCAGGAGCCGCCTAACGAGTACCAGACCTTGTTGCGGCTTGTCATCAAAGCGTTCCTCCCTGTCGGTTAACGCGCCATCACCGCCGACTGGTCCACCGGCACGATCGGGAGCCACACCCGGCTGGCATTGGTCCCACCCCGCTCGAGCGTGACCGTCGCCGCCTGGTAGTCTGAGGCCTTCGCGAGGAAGATGTTCGGCACGTAGGTTTGCGGATTGCGATCATAGTAGGGAAACAGACTTGATTGGATCTGGACCATGATCCGGTGGCCCGGCTGGAATACGTGGTTCACCGTCGGCATCCGGAACTTGTATTGCTGGACCAGGCCGGCGGGGATCGGCGAAGGATGCTCGAAGCTCTTGCGGTAGCGGCCGCGAAGGATTTCGAGGCTGATCGCAAGCTGATACCCTCCCATCTTCGGGTTGCTGGCGTTTTCCGGCGGGTAGACGTCGATCACCTTGACCACGAAATCGCCATCGGTGCCGGTCGTCCGCGCGAAGATGTCGGCGATCGGCGGGCCCGAGACCCGCACCGGTTGCTCGAGCACCGCCGTTTGATAGCTCATCACGTCGGGCCGACCGTCCACGCTCCTCTGATCGGCGGTCAGCCATGCCACCCAGCTGCCGTCGTCGAAGTTCACCGGCCTGGGAAAGTGCGGCACCGGCTTGGCGGGATCGGCAACATAGCTGTCGCCCCCCGCGGGTCCTGGTCGGAGATCGAGGCCGCCATTGGCGCTGAGATAAATCGGCGTGAGCGGCGCGGGACAGCCTTTCTCGCACGCCAGCGGCCAGGTGGTCAGCCGCTCCCACCGGTCCTCGCCGGTGTTGTAGGCGATCGCCGCCGGCAGTTTGGCCGGCGGCCCGTCCTTCAAGTAGTGGTTGAAGAACGGGAGCACCATGCCGCGCCAATAGTCGTGAACCGTTTCACCGTCCCACTCGAACGGGCCGAGCTTGCGGCCCTCGCGATTCAGCTGACTGTGGGACCAGGGACCCAGGACGATGTGATTGTTCTCGGTCTTACCCTTCGCTCGAAGCGCCTCGAACGACGTGATCGCGCCGTAGATGTCGTCCTGATCCCACAGGGGCTGGACCCACAGAGTGGGGATGTCGGAAGGGTTGGCGGCGAGCAGCTTGTCGAGCGCCATGCCCTGCCACACCTCGTTGTAGGTCGGATTGTCCACCAGCCGCCGCCAGAAGGGAAGCTGGTCGTAGCCCCGCGCGCTGCCCCAGGTACCGGCTGATCCAACCCGGAGGAAATTGTCATAGTCGTCGTAGCCCCCGCGAGACGGAGCGCGCGCGATCGCCTGATTGCCCGTCTGCTGGAAGATGTAGTCCGCCATCACCTGGCGAAACGCGCCGTTGTGGAACCAGTCGTCGCCGATCCAGCCGTCCACCAGCGGGCTCTCCGGCGCCGCGACCTTGAGCGCCGGATGCGGCTTGATCAGCGCCATGACGGTCGTGGTGCCTTCATAAGACGAACCGATCATCCCGACCCGGCCGTTGCTCTCCGGCAGATTGGCCTTGGTCGTCAGCCATTCAATCGTGTCATACGTGTCGGTACCGTGGTCGGTGCCGCTCGTATTGAGCGGACCGATCATCGGACGGGTGACGACGTAGTCCCCTTCGGATCGGTACTTCCCGCGGACGTCCTGCCAGGCCCGGATGTAGCGGGCCTTGACGAACTCCTCGTCTTCGCGGGCCAGCGCGTTGATCATCGAGCCGCTGGTCGTTCGCGCGGACCGGGCCGAGGCGTTGTAGGGGGTGCGGGTGAGAACGATCGGCGCGTTCGTCGCCCCCTTGGGGACCAGGACCACGGTATACAGCTTCACCCCGTCGCGCATCGGAATCATGACTTCGCGCCGGTCGAAATCGGCGTTGACCGGAGCGAGGCTCTTCGGAATGTCGCCGCCCGGCTTGACGATCGGCGTCACCTTCGACGTCTGCTGGGCCTCGAGCAGGACCGGAGACCAGAGCATCACCGGCAGCGAGAGGGTGATCCACCATGATGGCATTGTCATCGTGAGAATTGCGACCTCCGCGGGGTCTCGGTATGCCGCAACAACCAGTGGATCGAAGCGCGACGCAGGCTCCAGGCCTGCGGACAAGCTAGCGAAAACCGCCGGCAGGATCAAATGGTACTAATAGTGTTTATGTGAAGTATCAGCGACACTGACATCTGCTGTCTTCGCTTTGGTCGTCGCTCAAATCGGTCGGTCGATCTCTTTTGAGCGTGGAGTGCGGGCATGGAATGCTTTGCTCTTGACGATTGCGGCTCACCGCCGCGGGTCGATCCCGTCCGCGTGATCCGCTAGCGGACCGCACCAATCCCAGTGGATGGACTTCCCCGAGCGCGGCCGACCGAGCACATTGGGTCGATTGGCGAGCTCCCCGCCGATCGACCCGAAAGGACCCCCATGAGATTCCTCCTCCTGCTCACGGTACTTGTCGCGCCCCTCGGCGCCCAGTCCCGGCCCCGTGGTCGCGACCTCGGAATCCCCTTCCCCGGGCGCCCTGGTCCCGCCAACGCGATCACCGACGTGCCGGGGGTCGCGGTCGGACACGCCACCATCATTCGGGGCTCGGGCAAGTTGATTCCCCACCAAGGGCCGGTTCGCACCGGGGTGACCGCGATCCTCCCTCGTCCCCGCGGCGACTGGGACTTCGTGATGGCGGCGACCTTCAACCAGAACGGCAACGGCGACATGACCGGGACCAACTGGGTCAAGGAATCGGGCTTCCTCGAGGGCCCGATCCTGATCACCGGGACCCACAGTGTCGGCACCGTCCGGGACGCCGCGATTCAATGGCAACTGGCCCGGGGCCGCGAGCTCCTGTTCACCTATCCGCTGGTGGCGGAGACCTTCGATTTCCTCAACGACGCCAACGGCGAGCACGTCAAGCCTGAGCACGCGTGGGCGGCCCTCGACAGCGCCCGGACCGGTCGGGTGGTCGAAGGAGCGGTTGGGGGCGGGACCGGCATGGGATGCAACGGCTTCAAGGGCGGCATCGGGACCTCATCCCGGGTGGTCCAGGTCGATTCGGCCACGAGCTTCACGTTAGGTGTCCTGGTCCAGTGCAATTTCGGCGGCGACCTTCACATCCTCGGGGCGCCGGTCGGCCGGGAAATCACCGACCTCCGGATCTGCACGGTCCAGGACGGCCCCCTGAGCCGGCCGTGGACCCGGGGCATCCGCCGGTGCGACGGGCGCCGGGATGGAAGCGGGGCCGGTGGCGGCGAGCCCGCCGACGGGCCGTTAGGTCGAGGCTCGATCATCGTCGTGGTGGCCACCGACGCGCCGCTCCTGCCGCATCAGCTGGAGCGGGTCGCTCGGCGGGTGGGTATGGGCCTCGGCCGGTTGGGGAGCTGGGCCGCCAACGGGTCGGGCGACCTCTTCCTCGCCTTCTCGACCGCCAATCGGGAGGACGCTCGGGCCGCGGGCTACGCCGGCGGGATCGCCCCGATCGCGACGATCAAGATGCTCGAGAACGATCGGATCGACGGCTTCTTCCAAGCCACGATCGACGCGACGGAGGAGGCGGTCGTGAACGCGATGCTCGCGGCCGAGACGATGACCGGAGCCGACGGGATCCGGCTCTTCGGCCTGCCGGGGGAGCGGGTGGTGGCGGCGCTCAAGAAGTACGGCCGGATGCCCTAGGCGCGCTACTTGGGCGCCACGGTACCCTCCACCCTCGCCACGTTGTCCCCGGAATTCCGGTCGACGTATTTGTTGTACGGGTCGACCCCCGCGAACTTGGGCTCGTGCTCGACCACCACGGTCACCGTCTGCCGCCCGCTGTGCACGCGCCCTCGTTCCATCGACAAGACGCTCGCCTTGGTGAAGCCGGTCGTGCCCGGCTCTGCGGCAAACACGCCGATGTCGAAGGCCTCGTCGAGAACCGCCTCGGTCTCAACACCCTTGCCGTCCGCGTAGAGCTTGCGGGCCTCGACCTCAATCTCCACGTTCCACGTGCCATCCGGCCGCTGGGATGAACGCGCGCCGGCGACCTTGAGGTCGTAGAGCGTGATCTTCTCGAACAGGTCCGTGATGAGCTGCTGATGCTCGGGCCCCGCCTCGGCCCGGAGGCGACTGACCAGTTCGAGTGACCGCGGATAGGGCGGACCCTTGAACGCAAAGTCACGGAGCAGAGCCTGCAGCGCGCGGTTGACCGCCGCCTCGCCGATCTGGTCCTTGAGCAGGTACATGACGAGCGCACCCTTCTGGTACCCGATGTATGCCTGGCTCTGGCCGTTGACGCGCTCGAGCGGCAGCTCCTCGACGGCCTCACTACCCCGGCCGTTCAAATACCCGTCGAGTGACCGCTTGAGGAACCTGCGGATGTTCTCCGGCCCATAGAGCCGCTCCATGATCATGAGCGCCGAGTACTGCGCGAGCGTCTCCGAGAGCACGGTCATGCCCTGCATGTCGGCGCTCACGACCTGGTGAAACCACCATTGGTGGGCCGTTTCATGCGCGGTGATGTAGGTGACCAAGTCGGCGTTCGCCGGCCTCGACGTATCGAAGATGAAGCCGGCGGCCTCCGAGTGGGCGACCGTGCCCGGGAACGACTGCGCGAAGTTGCGGTAGGCCGGGAACTCGACCACGCGGAGCTGCCGGAACTGGAACGGACTGAAATTCTCCGAGAAGTAGGCGAGTGATTCCTTCATCAGGGCGATCATGCCCTCGACGTTGTAGGCGTGCGCCGGGTGATGGTACACGGCGAGGGCCACGTCCTTCCAGCGATCCTCGCGAACCGCGTAGGCGGCCGACTGGATCGAGAAGAAGTTGTGGATCGGCGCCTCGGTTCGAAAGTGCGCGACCCGCCGGCCGTCGACGACCCTCGTGTCGACGAGGTAGCCGGGCGCTAGAACCGTCTGATCCGCGGCCGAGGACACCGTGAGGTCGGCGTTGACCCAGTCGCTGTCGCGCCTGAGGTAGTGGAACCCCCGAGCGCCCTCGTCTTCGAGCTTCGCCGGTCCGAGATCATCCGGCAACCCGTACTGGCGGCGCTTGGCACGGCCGCTGATGCGATACTGGCGGTCCACGCCGAGCGACGGCGTGATCTGCAAGTTGTCGAGGAAGGTCCCGTTCGCGACGACCCGGGTCTCGTTGTTCGAGTTCCGGAACCCGCGCTGCTCGCGGACGGTCTCGAAGCGGATTTCGCCACGCGCGCCCGGTGCGAGGGGCACGTCGAACGTGTAGATCCGGTAGTTCATGTCCGGCAACTCGCGGGTCAGGCGCGCGCCGGTGACCTCGAGCGAGCGCATCTCGAGCTCGCCCACATTGATCGGGCCGATAAATGACTTCACCTCGAGCGCGTGCGGCCACGACACATGCACTTGGCTTAACGCCGAGTCCGTGCGGTTCTCGATGACGTAGCTGCCGCGGGTGACGACCCTCGGCTCGTTCGGAAAGATGTCGATCGCGAGGGTCACGTCCGTGATGCGCGGCTGCGGTGCGGAGGCAAACTCGACCACCGCCTTCTCATGCGCCGCGAGCCACCGTTCGCTGCCGAGGAACGTCCGATACTCGTTGAGGATATTGGTGTTGTAGTAGATGAAGCCGCCGATGGCCGCCATGACGACGGCGGCGACGGTCAGGATCCACCCCGCCGGGCCGGCCAGCCGGGCCGGTACTCGCCGCAGGCGCACGGCGAGCGACGCGGCCATACCCCGCCGCCACAGCGTGTAGGCGAGTACGGCAAGGACCGTTGCGCCCGCCGTCCAGTACGCGTGGAACCAGGCGGCGTACCGGGCGAACGGGCCTTGGCCGTTCATGTCCGAGAGCGGCACCGGCGGGGTCGAGCCATAACGGTAGAGGTTATGCTCGAAACCGAGCCCCGCGAGCGTCAACTGCGCGACGATGAACAGCAGCATGACCAAGAGACCCACGAACTTGTGCGGCACCAGGGTCTGGACGAAGACCGCGAGCACAGCGTAGAGCACCACGTTGACGAGCCACGGCAGCACATACCAGAAGAGGTAATGGGTGAGCTCGAACGTAGTGTAGCCCTTGAGCGCCTGCACCGAGATCGCGGCGGCGACGCTGATGAGAGCCGTCGTGAACAGCACGATCGAGATCGCGAGGATCTTCGGCACGAAGAAGGCCACATCCGAGGCCGGCGTCGCATCGACGATCTCGTGGACCCGGAGGTCCCGATCCCGCCAGACGAGTTCACCCGCGTAATAAGCGGCGATAACCAACGGGATGACCGTGAATTGCTCGATCAGCGTCTGAATCATGACGCGGGTGACCGGAAAGATCGTGCTCACGGAATCATCGCCGGCCAGCCACAACCCCACGATCGCATTGATGAACGCGATCCCGAGCATGATCACGTAGGCGGGGCTCCGAAGCGCGGTCAACATGTCGAACCGGGTCAACGCGGCGAGCGGCCCCCAACCCAAGTCGCGATGCGAAGGCGGTCCGGCGGGAAGCCGGCGGGCCGGCGCCACCGTCGGCTCGACGCCCTGCGCCACGGGGTCCGCCTTGCGCCCCTTGGCCAGCCATCGGCGCTCCGGGCGAAACACCCGCCAAGCAAAGCCGAGCAGTGCGACACTCACGGCGAGCCAGAGGGCGCGGTTCTGAAGCATGGCTCCCTGCATCGGCGGCAACAGAACGTTCCGCTCGCTCGGGGTCCAGTTCCGGGTCACCGCGCGCAGGGCCGACAGACCGAACGGATCGAGCAACGCGGCCGTGGAAGCATACTCAGCTCGCCGGAAGTAGATCACCGTGACGAGGTAGAGCATGATGACGACGAGCGCACCGAGGTAGGTGGCGAACATCGAACGCGTCGCCGTTGCCAAAGCAAAGAGGCCCGCGCTCATGATGAACAGCGTCGGCACGCAGAGGACGACGTACACGTAGAGATAGTCGCCGAGCCGGAATGGACCGACCGTCTCGGGGTCGAGCCACGGCATCGCGGCGCTGATCATGATGCCGAGGGGAACGCTCAGGAACGCGAGGCACCCGGCCCCGAAGGCACCGGCAAAGCGCCCGAACAAGTAGTCGAACCGCGACAGCGGGGTCGCGTAGATGATCGGACCGAACTGGGTCTCGTCGTCGCGTACCACGACATGCGCCACGAAGGTCGTCACGATGAAGATCGCCCACAGCACCATGACGAAGGAGACCAGCGCGACCGTATAGGGCGAGTTTCGGACCACTTGGCCGCCCCACCCGATCTGGAGATTGTCGGCCCCGACAAGCGAGAAGGTCAG
>JANPEL010000012.1:0-36936 GCA_031431925.1 Gemmatimonadota bacterium
ATATATATATATATATCAGCTTCCGCGAAGCCGCCGCCCTCGGCATCGACAACCTCGAACACGGCTTCATCACCAACAGCGACTGGGTCCCGGACCGCGAGCCCGACCGGTGCTCGCCCAAGAACATGCGAATCCAAGCCGACGTCGACGTCGACTCGCCCGCGGTTGATTCAACGATCCGCGAGCTGCTCGCCCGAAACGTGGCGCTGACCTCGACGCTATCGGTCTATGAGTTGTTCGTGCCCGGCCGCGCCAAGGTTCCTCCGGAAGCGCTTGAGATGATCGCCCCGGCCGCCCGGGCCGTCGTTCTCTCCGAACTCAAAGCCACCAACGAGGGCAACGGTTTCGTCTCGCCCCGGCTGTTCCAGAAGATGATGCAGTTCGAACGGAAGTGGGTCCAAGCCGGCGGCCTCCTCGCCGCCGGGGTCGATCCCTGGGGCAACGGAAGCCTGCCCGGCTCCGGCGATCACCGGAACTACGAACTCCTGATCGAAGCCGGATTCACCCCGGTCGAAGCCATCAAGATCATCTCGGCCAACGGCGCCCAAGTCCTCCGCGAACTCAACCAGCGCGGCACCATCACCATCGGCAAGCAAGCCGACCTGGTGATTCTCGACGGCAACCTCGCGGCCACCCCCGCCGTCATCCGCAACGTCCGGTTAGTCTTCAAAGACGGCATCGGCTACGACGCCCCCAAACTCCGTCTCTCCGCCAAAGGCATGGTCGGCATCCAATGATCGCCCTCCTCCTGCTCCTCCAGCTCCCTGCCGAGTGCCGTGCACCGAGTGCCGAGTGCCGAGCGCCGAGTGCCGAAATCCGAGCCCTGGGCCGGTCCGAACGGGCGGCCGCCGTGCCCCGAGTCGCCTTTTACCTGAAAGACCCGAACCCCGCCATTCGAGCCGAAGCGATCTGGGCGTTGGCCCAGCTTGCCAAAGACTCGACCGCCGCCGATACCGTGGCCGGGTTGCTCTTGGCCCTCGGGCCCCGGCCGCTCGAACTCGCGGCGGCGGCGCGAGCGCTCGGGCGGGTGCGGCTGACGAATCCGGGTCGGGCGGCCAAGACCGCGGCGTTGTTCGACGGCTGGCTGGCGGAGGCTGCCTCGCCCGCCACTTTGGTCGAGATCGTTCGCGGGGCCGAGTCATTTGTCCGGATCAACGGCCGGGTGGCGCCCTTGAGCAGCGGAGCGCTCGATCGCTTGGAGCAACTGGCCCGCTACCCCGGCGGGAGCGATCCGGCGGCGGCAGCCCGCGTGCGGCGCGCCGCGGTCGCCACGCTCGCGCGGGCCGGCCGCCGGCCTCAGGCTTTGCTCGCCAAGGCACTGACCGACGCCGATCCCGAGGTCCGCCGGCTCGCGATCGGGTGGGCCTCGGCACCGCCCGACCTCGCCGAGCGACGGGATGCCGTGACGCGGGGGATGACCGACCCGGAGCCCAGGGTCCGGCTCGAGGCGCTTCGCGCCTTCGGTCGTCACTTCCAGTCGGGCGATTGCGGTCCGGTGCTCCGCGCCACCAAGGATCGTTCCGGCGCTGTTGCCCTGCAGGCGCTCGATCTCCTGGGTAACCCGTGTCCGGACTCACTCGCCGCGGCCGACGCGTTGGGGCGGATCGTCGACTCGCTGGCGGCCTCGCCCCGGGGGCGGATCGAAAGCCTCGCCAGTTGGCACCGAGGCGCCCATGCCGTGCTGGCCTTGGCCAAAGCGGCGCCGGCCCGGGCCGCCACCCTGCTGGGCCGCCTGGCAGCCGATCCAACCTGGCAGGTTCGTGCCTATGCCGCCCGCGCGGCGGCCATTGTTGGTGATGGCGACCGGCTCTTGGCTCTCGCCGCCGATCCAGAGGACAACGTGCGCCACGCCGCGATCACCGGGCTCCTCAAGGTCCGCGGTCACGCCAATGATTCGGTGCTCCGCGCCCAGCTGGCCCGGACCGACTACCAACTCGTGATGACCGCCGCCCAGCTGCTCGAAGGCGCCCCCGATCGCGCCCGGGCGGCGGGATCGCTGGTGGCGGCCCTCCGCCGACTCACGGCCGAACGCCGGGAGAACGCCCGCGATCCCCGAGTCGCGATCCTGGATCGGTTAGCTGAGCTTGGTGACCCGTCGTTGGCCGCGAACCTCGAGCCCTATCTCAGGGATTTCGATCCCGAGGTAGCCAACCGGGCCGCTCGGTTGGTGACCCAGTGGACCGGGGTGACCAAGGTGGCCAATCCGGTCCCGCTGCCCAAACAGGCCCCGGATTCGGTCCCCGCCAATGGAACCAAGCTCGTGGTGGTCATGAGCCCCGGGTCGGGCGGCGGCAGTTTCGAGATCACCCTGCGACCGGATCTGGCTCCCGTCACCACCGCCCGGGTCGTCGCCTTGGCTCGCCAAGGGTACTACGACCTGCTGACCTGGCACCGGGTGGAGCCGAACTTCGTGATTCAAGGCGGCAGCCCCAATGCCAACGAGTACTATGGCGATGCCCGGTTCCTGGCCGATGAAGTCGGACCGCTCTCCCACGAACGGGGTACTCTTGGAATTTCGACTCGGGGCCGGAACACCGGCGATGCTCAGCTCTTCGTGAATCTGGTCGACAACCTCCGGCTCGATTTCGATTATACCGTCTGGGGTCAGATCACCCGCGGCATGGACGTCGTCGATGAGATCCTCGAGGGCGATGTCATCGACCGGATCGAGGTTGTTGACGTCCAGGCCGACCGACGGGTACGTTGAGGGATGGCATGAAGTGGTAAACTCGGCTCCAGAGGAGGCTCCATGATCGGGAAGATCGGGTTGGCGTTGGTCATCGCGGGATCCGGACTGACGGTCGGCAGCACGGCCGCCGCAGCCCAAAAGAAGGACCGGTATTTGATCACCGTCGAGGAAATCAAGGAGCGGGAGGATATCTCGACCGTGCATGACGCGGTTCGGCTCCTGCGGCCCCAGTGGCTCAAGACCGCCCGCTCTAAGGGAAGCCTCGGGTCGGCTTCGTTCGGATCGGCGGCCTCCCGGCCGTCCAGCCGCAACACCGGGAGCGAGGACAACCCGACGGGATCCATCGACGCCGCGTCCCAAACCGCCAATGCCGGGCGGGATCGGATGATGGCTGACGAAGCCAACAAAAAGTCGGGCCCGGTGGCCTACGTCGATGACGTCAAGCAGGAAAGCGTCGAGGACCTCAAAAACATTCGAGTCGCCGAGGTCGCGGAAATCCGCTATATGAACGGGAACGACGCGTCGGGGCGGTACGGGGCGGGGCACGAGTCCGGTGCGATCTTGCTCAAGACCAACCGGCTTCGACAATAGGGCGGGGTGAGACCAGCGAAGGGCCGGAGCGAGCGTCTGCTCGCCCCGGCCTTTTTTCGCTATTTCTTGGCCAGCGTGTAGCTCCCCCCGCCCACGAAGCTCCCGCCCTGCATCGCTTCCAGGGTCCCGGTAACCTGGGTCCCGTCGGTGCCAAGGGTGGCCTTAAACGTCACGTCGTACTCGCCGAAGACCTGCTTCCAGGTGACGGTGTCGCCATCGATTACCAGGTCCCGGGGCTCGCCGGGGGCTGGGGCCTCGCCTCCGCCTAACGAGGCGGTGACCTTGAAGCCCGTACCGTCCTTGGCGAGGGTGACGGTCATGGTGCCCGAGGGCCCGTCGGTGGTGTAAGGCCCTTCCCAGGTGCCTAGAAGTTTCGGATTGGCGGCCGCGGTGGCGGCAGGCGCGGCGGCTTGGGCGGCGGCCGATGATGCCAGGGTGGCGGAGATGGCGCCAGTGAGGAGGATGGCGACGAGGTCGAGGGAGCGCATCAAATTCCTTTCAGTCAGGACGGGCGGTTGTGAACTGGTGTGTACGGGGCCTTGGGCCCCGAGGTTTCGTTTAGAGACGCCGGAGCCTGACCCTGGTCACACTGTGGTCGGCACCTTTTTCCAGAATCAGATGGGCCCGCTCCTTGGTGGGCTCGATGTTCTCCTGCAAGTTCCGGCCATTGATCTCGGTCCAGACCCGACCGGCAAACGCCAGCGCCTCCGCGTCGCTCATCTCGGCGTACCGGCGGAAGAAGGATTTGGGGTCGCGAAACGCGGTGTCCCGAAGCCGCTGGAACCGGCTTAGGAACCATTGCCGGATGTGAGTCTCGTCGGCGTCGACATAGATCGAGAAATCGAAAAAATCCGACACGAAGGGCCGGTCGCCGTCGCCCAGCCGGCCGTCGGCCCCCTGGAGCACGTTGAGGCCTTCGATGATCAAGATGTCGGGCTGACGGACCACCTCTTCGGCCCCCGGAACGACGTCATACACCAGATGCGAATATACCGGGGCTGAAACCGCCGGAGCGCCCCCCTTCACATCGGCCACGAACTGAACCAGGCGTCGGGCGTCGTAGCTCTCCGGAAAGCCCTTCCGCTGCATCAACCCCCGCGCTTCTAGTTGCGCATTGGGGTACAGGAACCCATCGGTGGTAATCAGCTCAACGGTCGGGTGGTCGGGCCATCGAGCCAGCAAGGCCTGCATGACCCGGGCGGTGGTGCTCTTCCCGACCGCCACGCTACCCGCAATCCCGATGATGTAGGGCTTCCGGCCGGCCGTTTTGCCGAGGAAGATGTCGGCCACCCGGGCCAGGTCGCGGGTGGCGGCCACATGGAGGTTGAGAAGCCGCGAGAGGGGCAGATAAACTTCCTCCACATCCCGCATCGACAGCTGGTCGTTTACACCCCGAAGCTCGGCCAGGTCCGCTTCGGTCAAGGTAAGGGGGGTGTTGAACCGGAGCGGGGCCCACTCGTCTCGTTCGAAGTTGGTGTAGGTGGAGAATGGCATCGGCCTGAGAATTAAGAGTCCAACCGGGCCGGGTCAAGCGAACGGTCCCGGTCACCGGGAAACGTGGAAACCACTGGTCGTCCCTGCTTCGCCCGAATTCCAGTCAGTTATTCGTTCGGCTGGTCCATTGTAAGCTGTTGTGTTATAACGCTTTATATTTGATGGCATGGTTTTGGCTATTTCGCTGCAGCTAGGGCCACTTGGCCTCATCCATAACTCAGCTTCTTTTCGAATCGGCTCGCTCATGTCGTTGGCACGGTCAATCTGGGGTCTCGTCAGCGTCCTGACGCTCGGTTCGGTGTCGGTGAGTGCCCAAGCCGTCTGCGGGACACCGGGCAAAGACGGCCCCGGTGGAACGCTCGCCGGGATCGTCAACACCTACTATCCCGGCCAAACCGCCACGGCGAGCGGGGCCTCCGCCATCACCCTCGGCACCGCAACCGGCGCTATTGCCACCATCACCCCCGGCGACCTGCTCCTCATCATCCAGATGCAGGATGCCGCGATCAATTCCGGCAACAACTCCGGATACGGCGCGGGTACGACGACCGGTAGCGGCAGCACCAACCTCAACAACTCCGGCCGCTACGAATACGTCACCGCCACCAACTCGGTTGGGGCCGGCGGCGGATCGCTCACTTTCCGGGGCACCGGGGCCGGGAACGGTCTCCTCAACACGTATGCCAATGCCGCTGCGACCGTCACGCAGGGTCAGCGTCGCTATCAGGTGGTCCGGGTGCCTCAGTACTCCCAGGCCACCCTCGGATCGAGCCTGACCGCCGGATTCTGGAACGGCACCTCCGGCGGCATCCTGGCCATCGACGTGGCCGGCCAACTCACCCTCGGCGGTCCGGTCAGCGTCGACGGTCGCGGGTTTCGGGGTGGCGCCGGACTTGGGCTCGCCGGCGGGGCCGGGGGTTCGAGCGCCGACTACGTGAACCTCTCGAGCAATCCGTTCCACGGCATGAAGGGCGAAGGGGTGGCCGGCACTCCCCGCTGGGTGATCGACCCCAGGACCAACACCAACCTCGATTTGGGCCTCGAAGGCTACCCCGCGGGTGATGCGGCGCGGGGTGCGCCGGCCACCGCCGGCGGTGGCGGCACCGACGGCAACCCGACCCTCAATGACCAGAACTCCGGTGGCGGCGGCGGGTCCAACGGCGGGGCCGGCGGTCAAGGCGGCTTTTCGTGGAGTTCGGCCCTCGACGTCGGCGGCATCGGCGGAACGGCGTTCCTGGTCGGCGCGGCCAATCGGGTCGTGTTGGGCGGCGGTGGAGGAGCCGGCAGCCGCAACAACTCCGCGGCGCCCGAAAACGGCGGCGGAGCTGGTGGCGGCATGGTGTTGATTCGCGCCGGGACCGTCACCGGGGTGGGGACGATCACCGCTAACGGCCTGGCCGGCAACGTGCCGGCCAACGATGGCGCCGGTGGTGGTGGAGCGGGCGGGAGCGTGGTGGTATTGACGACCAACGACGGCCTCGGCGGCTTGACCGTCCAAGCCCGCGGGGGCCGGGGCGGGGACGCGTGGATCGCGCAGGCCGGAGCCGGTTCGGCCCACGGTCCCGGGGGCGGCGGTGGCGGCGGCACGGTGATCTTGTCGGGCGCTACGACGGTGGACGTGGCCGGTGGCGTCCGAGGCAGCACCACCACTGGACTGCTCCCGTTCGGCGCCACCAACGGCGGAGGCGGCCGAAGTCTGATCGCGGCCATTGGCGCCTCGCCCGGCACCTCGGCCGGGGTCCTTTGCGTTCCGGCCCTGACGGTCACGAAGACCACCACCACCGCCACCGTCACCAACGGCCCCGCCGGAACCACCGCCACCTACCGGATCGTGGCGGCCAACGCAGCCACCCGGGACACCGCGCGGAGCGTGTTCCTGCTCGACA
This sequence comes from Gemmatimonadota bacterium, assembly GCA_031431925.1. Classification (GTDB taxonomy): domain Bacteria; phylum Gemmatimonadota; class Gemmatimonadetes; order Gemmatimonadales; family GWC2-71-9; genus SHZU01. The sequence goes on from JANPEL010000012.1 coordinate 6,661, forward strand.
CGCTGCCCGCCGGTTTTATCTATGCGTCGAGCTCGGCACCGGTCTTTACCGGCGGGGCCAGCCGCCCGACCACCGCAGACCCCGCGGCCGGCGCCCCGATTCCGCAATGGACGGCCTTCTCGATTCCGGCCGGGGGGAGTGTCAGCCAGACGTTCGTCGTGACCGTGGCGTCGAGTGTTCCAAACGGGACCTACAACAATCCCGCCCGCGCCATCTACTTCGACCCGGCCCGGGCCACCCCGACCGGCACCACGAGTGCCGCCTACAATCCGGCCGGCGCCGGCGAGAACGTCACGGTTCGGGGTCCGGATTTGACGGTGACCAAGACCCATACCGGCTCCTTCACGGTCGGCGTCAACGGGGTCTATACGATTCGGGTTCGGAACTCCGGCAACGTGGCGTCGAGCGGTACGGTGACGGTGACCGATACCCTGCCCACGGGCTTGACCTTCGTCTCCGGGACCGGAACCGCGTGGACCTGCGGCGTCGCCGGCCAAATCGTCACCTGTACCCGGCCGAATGCGATCAACGCCGGCGCTAACGCCCCCAACATCACGCTGACCGTGAGTGTGGGAGTGGCGGCCGCACCATCGGTGACCAACGGGGTCACCGCTCTTGGAGGGGGAGAACCGACCGGCAACCAGGCCAACAACACCGCCACCGACCCCACCACGGTCAACCTTCCGCCGGCCAACGTGGCCACCACGAAGACCGGCCCCGGCTCGGCCGCCGCCGGTGCTAACGTCGTCTACACCATCTCGACGACGAACGCCGGGCCTAATGCAGCCGTCAACGTTGTCATTTCCGATACCCTGCCGGCCGGCGCAACCTTCGGATCCGCGTCCAACGGCGGAACCCTGGCCGGCAACGTGGTGACGTGGCCGACGATTGCCAGCCTGGCCAGCGGCGCCCCTGCGGTGGTTCGCACCGTCACCGTCAGCTATGCGGCGGCAGGCAGCTATCAGAACCTCGCGGCGAGCCAGGCGGCCAGCGCCGATCCGACCCCAGCCAACAACAACGGCTCCGCGGCCGGCGCTCGAGCGACCACGGTGGTGTCCGCCGCCGCCGATGTTAGCATTGCGAAAACCGGTCCGGCCACCGCGCCGGCCGCCACCAACGTCGGGTACACGCTCACGGTCAGCAATGCCGGGCCGAGCGCCGCCACCAATGTCGTGGTGACCGATACGCTACCGGCCGGCGCGACGTTCGTCGCCGCCACCGGCGGCGGGACCTTGGCCGGGAACGTGGTGACGTGGCCTCTGATCGCGAGTCTGGCCGTCGGGGCACCGGTGAGCTTCACCGTGACCCTGAGCTTCGCGGCCGGCGGGTCGTTCACCAACGTGGCTGCCGCAACGAGCTCGTCAACCGATCCGAGTCTGGCCAACAACCGGACCACCGCCGTCACGGCCGTCGCAACCACGGCCGATGTCGTTATGACCAAATCGGGCCCCGTGAGCGTTGCCGCCGGCGCCAATGCGGTCTACACCGTCACCGCCACGAACATCGGGCCTGACGCGGCGACGGCCGTCGTGATCACCGATACGCTCCCGGGCGGCGCCACCTTCGTGAGCGCCACCGGCGGGGGCACCGTGTCGGGCTCAGTGGTCACCTGGCCCGTGGTGGCCAGCATCGTCAACGGGGCCAATGCCAGTTTTTCAGTTACGGTGACGTTCGCGGCGGCCGGTTCCTATCTCAACCTGGCCGCCAGTACTGCCGCGACCCCCGACCCGGCGGCCGCCAACAACAATGGCTCGGCGGGGCCGGCCCGGGTCACCACGACGGTTACCCCGTCGGCCGAGGTTGCCGTGACCAACGTGGGTCCGGCAACCGCCACGGCCGGCACCAACGTGGCCTACACGATTACGGCCACGAACAATGGACCGAGCGCCGCAACCAATGTCGTCGTGACCGACACGCTCCCGGCCGGGGCCACGTTCGTGAGCGCGTCGGGCGGAGGAACCCTCGCCGGCAACGTGGTCACCTGGCCCGTGATTGCGAGTCTCGCTTCCGGCGCGCCGAGCAGCTATACCCTGACGTTGAGCTATCCGGCCTCGGGCACCTATCCGAACGCCGCGGCCGCAACCTCAGGTTCGCCGGACCCGAACCTGACCAACAACCGCGCCGTGGCCACTACCACAGTCGGGACCAGCGCCGATGTCGTGACCACCAAGACCGGGCCGGCCGGCGTCGCGGCCGGGGTCAACGCCACCTACTCGATCACGGTCCAGAACAACGGGCCAAGCGCGGCCGCCACGGTGGTCGTGACCGACACCCTGCCCGCTGGGGCCACGTTCGTGAGCGCCACCGGGAGCGGCACCGCACTCGGCAACATCGTGACCTGGCCCGCCGTGGCCAGCATTGCGAATGGCGCCACGGTCAATTTCAGTGTCACGGTGACGTTCGGGGTCGCGGGTTCGTACCTGAACCTGGCGGCAAGCGACGCTGCAACGCCGGATCCCGTGCTAGCCAACAACAACGGCTCGGCAGCGGGCGCTCGGGTCACCACCACCGTCACCCCGTCGGCCGATGTCGGGATCACCAATGTCGGTCCGGCTTCCGCCACCGCCGGCACCAATGTTTCCTACACCATTACCGTCTCCAATAGCGGTCCGAGTGCCGCTGCCAATGTCGTCGTGACCGATACCCTCCCGGCCGGCGCGACGTTCGTGAGTGCCTCCGGTGGCGGTATCCTGTCCGGCAACGTGGTGACGTGGCCCGCCATCGCGAGTCTGGCCACCGGGGCGCCGACCGCATACACCCTGACACTGACCTACCCCGCCGCCGGCAGTTTCGCCGCCGCCGCCGCTGCGGCCTCGACCACCGCCGATCCAAACCTGGCCAATAACCGGGCTCCGGCCACGACCGTCGTTGGCGTCAGTGCGGATGTCGTCACCACGAAGACCGGACCGGCCGGAGTGGCCGCCGGTGTTGCCGCGGTCTATGCGATTACGACCGTCAACAACGGCCCAAGCACAGCCACCGGTGTCGTGGTGAGCGACACGCTGCCGCCCGGCGCGATGTTCGTGAGCGCCACCGGCGGCGGAGTACTCGCCGGCAACGTGGTGACCTGGCCCGCCGTACCCAGCATCGCGCCCGGCGCCACGGTCGGCTTCACCGTCACCGTGACCTATCCGGCCACTGGATCGTATCTGAATCTGGCCGCGAGCGCGGCCGCGACGCCGGACCCGACCCCCGCCAACAACAATGGCTCGGCGTCCGGGGCGCAGGTCACCACCACGGTGACGCCTGCCGCCGAGTTGGCGGTGACGAACAGCGGACCGGCCACGGCCACGGCGGGCACCAACGCCGCATCCACCATCACCGCTACCAACAACGGGCCGACCGCGGCAACCAACGTGATCGTCACCGACACCCTGCCGGCCGGCGCCACCTTCGTGAGCGCTTCCGGCGGCGGCACGTTATCCGGCAACGTCGTCACCTGGCCAACGATCCCGAGCCTCGGGTCCGGCGCGTCGGCCGGCTACACTCTGACTTTGACGTACCCGGCCGCCGGCAACTATACCAATGTGGCCGCCGGCACGTCGAGCACCCCGGATCCGAACCTCGCGAACAACCGGGCGCCGGCCACGACCGCCGTCGGCACCAGCGCCGATATCGTGACCGCCAAGACCGGTCCGGCCAGTGTGGCGGCCGGGAGCAATGCCGCTTACGTCATCACCGCGGTGAACACCGGCCCGAGTGCGGCCGCCAACGTCATCGTGACCGACACCCTGCCGGTGGGGGCCGCCTTCGTGAGCGCCACGGCCGGCGGCACCCTGGCCGGCAGCGTCGTCACCTGGCCCGCTGTGGCGAGCATTGCCAACGGGGCCACCGCCTCTTTCAGCGTTACCGTGACGTTTGCCGCCACCGGGTCATACCTCAACCTCGCGGCCAGTACCGCTACCACGCCGGATCCGGTGCCCGCCAACAATGACGGCTCGCCCGGCGGCGCCCGGGTCACCACCACCGTCACCCCTGCCGCTGATGTCGCGGTGACCAACGTTGGTCCGGCCACCGCCACCGCCGGCACCAACGTGACCTATACGATTACGGCGACGAACGGCGGACCGAGTCCGGCCGTGAACGTGGTCATCACCGACACGCTCCCCGCGGGCGCGACCTTCGTCAGCGCATCCGGCGGCGGCACGCTATCGGGTAACGTGGTCACCTGGCCGGCCATTCCGAACCTCGCGACCGGCATCCCAACCGTCTACACGATGGTCCTGACCTATGCCGCGGCTGGGAACTACCCGAACGTCGCGGCCGCCGGGTCCGCCACGCCCGATCCGAATCAAGCCAACAACTCGGCCCTCGCCACCACGGCCGTTGGAACCAGCGCCGATGTCGTGACGACCAAGACCGGCCCGGCCACCGTGGCGGCCGGGATCAATACGACGTTCACCCTGACCGCCCTGAACAATGGCCCGAGTGCGGCGGCCACTGTCATCGTGATCGACACGCTCCCCGCCGGCGCCACGTTCGTGAGTGCCTCCGGCGGCGGCACCGCGTCGGGTAACGTGGTCACGTGGCCGGCCGCGGGGAGCATCGCCAGCGGCGGCACCGTGAGTTTCACCGTGACGGTGAGTTTCGCGACCGCCGGCGTCTATCAGAATCTTGCCGCGAGCACGGCGGCCACCCCCGACCCGACGCCGGCCAACAACAACGGCTCGGCCCCAGGGGCTCGGGTCACGACCACGGTCACGGCCTCGGCCGACGTGGCGGTTACCAACCTGGGTCCGGTCACCGCAACGGCCGGCACCAACGTCGCCTATACGATTACCGCCACCAACAACGGCCCGAGCCCGGCGGCCAACGTGGTGGTGACCGATACGCTCCCGGCCGGCGCGACCTTCGTGAGTGCATCGGGCGCCGGGATCCTCGCGGGCAACGTCGTCACCTGGCCCGCGCTTGCGAGCCTGGCGCCTTTGGCCTCGACGAATTACACCCTGACGCTCACCTACGCCGCGGCTGGCAGCTACTCGAACCTGGCGGCGGTGGGGTCCACCACGTCGGATCCTAACCTCGCCAACAACGGGGCTACCGCCACGACCTCCGTCGGTGCAAGCGGCGACATCGTCACCACCAAGACCGGTCCGGCTACCGTCGTGGCCGGCGGCACCGCGACCTACACCATCACCGCGCTCAACAACGGGCCGAGCTCGGCGACGAACGTGGTCGTGACTGACACCCTGCCGGCTGGCGCGGCGTTCGTGAGCACCACGCTGGGCGGCGTCGTGGCGGGCAACGTCGTGACCTGGCCCGCGGTGGCCAGCATCGCCAACGGCCTGACCGCCAGCTTCGACGTCACCGTGACCTTCGCGGCGGGTGGGAGCTACCAGAATATCGCGGCCAGCACTTCGCCCACGCCGGATCCAACGCCGGCCAACAACAACGGCTCGGCGGGGGGTGCTCGGGTCACCACATCGGTAACCCCCTCGGCCGACCTTGCCGTGACCAACGTCGGGCCGGCGCTGGTGACCGCGGGTGCCCCCGCGGTCTATACCATCACCGCCACGAACAACGGCCCGAGCACCGCGATTGGGGTCGTGGTGACCGATACCCTGCCGGCCGGCGCCACGTTCGTCGGCGCCACGGGCGGCGGCACCTTGTCGGGCAACGTCGTGACCTGGCCCGCCATCGGGACCCTGGCCTCGGGAGCGTCGACCGTCTTCACCATGACCGTGACGTACGCCGCAGCGGGGAGCTATTCGAACGCGGCAGCCGTCGGGTCTCCGACGCCGGATCCGAATCTCACCAACAACCGGGCCCCGGCCACGACGACCGTCGATGCCAGCGCCGATGTGGTCACCACCAAGACCGGGCCGGCCACGGCATCGGCCGGTCAGAACATCACCTACACGATCACCACGCTCAACAGCGGCCCGAGTGCGGCGGTCAACGTCGTGGTAACTGATACGCTGCCGGCCGGTCTGGCGTTCGTGAGCGCCTCGAACGGCGGCATCCTCACGGGCAACGTGGTGTCCTGGCCCGCGATTGCTTCGCTGGCCGCCGCCGCGAGCCAGACCTACACCGTCGTGATCCAAGCCGCGTCCGGCGGCACCTACACGAACGTCGTGGCCAGCACCGCTACCACGCCCGACCCCACCCCGGCCAACAACAACGGCTCCGCGCCGGGATCGCGGGTCACGACCGTGGTCGCGGCCAGCGCCGACGTGATCACCACCAAGTCGGGCCCGGCTACGGTGGCCGCCGGCCAGGATATCACCTATCTCATCACCACGACCAACAACGGACCGAGTACCGCAACCGGCGTCGTCGTCACTGACACCCTGCCGGCCGGGCTGACGTTCGTGAGCGCTACCAACGGCGGGATCCTGTCCGGCGCGGTCGTGACGTGGCCGGTGATCGGGTCGCTCGCGCCGAGCGCGAGCCAGGGCTATACGGTGGTGGCTCGCACCGGGGTTGCCGGGACCTACACCAACATCGCGGCCAGCACCGCCACGACCGCCGATCCGACGCCGGCCAACAACAACGGGTCGGCGCCCGGCGCTCGAGCCGCCACGGTGGTCACTGCGGTGGCCGATGTTGCCGTGACCAAGACCGGTCCGGCCACCGCCACGGCCGGCCTGGACTTCAGCTACGCCATCACGGTCTCGAGCGTCGGTCCGAGCGCGGCGGTGAATGTGGTCGTCGTCGATACCCTGCCGGCCGGCCTCGTGTTCGTGAGCGCCTCGGGCGGCGGCACCCTGTCGAGCGGCGTCGTGACCTTCCCGGCCATTGCCTCCTTGGCGAGCGGCGGATCGGCCCCGTACACCGTGACCGTTAGGGCCACCAGCACCGGCACCTACACCAATCGGGCCGCTGGTTCGTCCCCGACCGCCGATCCCGATCCGACCAACAACGACGGCACGTTGCCGGCGGCCCGGGTCTCGACCCTCGTTGGCGCGAGTGCCGATGTGGCGACAACGAAAACCGGTCCGGCCACCGCGACCGCCGGGCAAGACATTCCCTTCACGATCACCACGGTCAACACCGGGCCCAGTACGGCCACAAACGTCGTCATTGCCGACACGTTGCCGGCCGGACTGACCTTCGTCAGTGCCTCCAACGGCGGGACCTTGTCCGGTAACGTGGTGACCTGGCCCGCGGTGCCGAGTCTTGCCAACGGCGCCAGCGTCTCGTTTACCCTGACCACGCGGGCGGCCAACGGCGGCGGTTACACCAACCTCGCCGCCAGCACCGCCACCACGCCTGATCCGGTGCTGTCCAACAACAACGGCTCGGCGCCCGGCGCCCAAGCCACCGTTCCCGTCGTGGCGTTGGCCGATGTGGCAACGACCAAATCCGGCCCCGCCACCGGCATCGTCGGGCAGCCCCTTACGTTCACCATCGTCACCACGAACAACGGGCCCAGTGGGGCCGTCAACGTGGTGGTTACCGATACCCTGCCTGCCGGCCTGGCCTTCGTCAGCGCGTCGGGCGGCGGAACCTTGGCCGGCAACGTCGTGACCTGGCCGGCCATCGGATCGTTGGCCGCCGCGGCCAGTCAGAGCTTTGCCGTCGTGGCCCGGCCGACGGCGGTCGGCACCTTCGTCAATATTGCAGCGAACTCCTCGACCACCGCCGACCCGACGCCGGCGAATAACAACGGCTCGGCCCCGGCCGCGCGGGCCACCGTCGACGTCGCGCCGTCCGCCGACGTGGTGACCACCAAGACCGGGCCCGCGGCGGTCACGATTGCCCAGGACATCGTCTATACGGTGTCGATGACCAACAACGGCCCGAACCCGGCAGCGACGGTCGTCGTGACCGACACCTTGCCAGCCGGACTCAACTTCGTCAGCGCATCCGGCGGCGGAACGGCGTCCGGCAACGTGGTCACCTGGCCGATCATCGGGCCGATCGCCAACGGTGCCACGGTCACCCTTACCGTGACCGCTCGCGCCGGGTCGACCGGGACCTTCGTCAACCGGGTGGCGAGCCAGTCGGCCACGTTCGATCCGGACGCCGGGAATAACGACGGCTCCGCGCCGGCCAGCCAGGTCAGCACGGTGGTCGGGCCGAGTGCCGATCTCGTCACCACCAAGACCGGACCCGCCGCCGCGACCGCGGGGCTCGATATCAACTACGCGATTACCACGCTCAACAACGGCCCGAGTGCGGCCACCGGCGTCGTGATCAGTGATACCCTGCCGGCGGGTCTCACCTTCGTGAGTGCGTCGAACAGCGGCACCTTCGCCAGCGGCGTCGTGACCTGGCCCGCGCTCGCGAGCCTGGCCAACGGCGCCACCGTGAGCTACACGGTCGTGGCCCGGGCGTCGAACGGCGGCTCGTACGTCAATCTCGCCGCGAGCGCGGCCACCACTCCAGATCCGGCTCCGGGCGACAACGACGGCTCGGCGCCTAACGCCCAGACGACCACGGTCGTCACCGGCTCGGCCGATGTAGTTACCACGAAGACCGGTCCGGCCACGGCCACGGCCGGGCAGGATGTGGTGTACACCCTCACCGCCCTCAACAACGGGCCGAGCACCGCGTTCGACGTGATCGTGACCGACACGTTGCCCGCCGGCGCCACGGTGGTGAGTGCATCGAACGGCGGCGTCCTCTCCGGAAGCGTCGTGACCTGGCCCGCGGTGCCGACCCTGGTCAATGGCGCCAGTGTCGTCTTCACGCTGACGGTCCGGTACACCGCGGCCGCCGGGTATCTCGATATCGCGGCCAGCACCTCCACCACCGCCGACCCGGTGCCGGCCAATAACAACGGCTCGGCCGCCCCGGCCCGGGTGGTCACGGTCATCGGCGCCAGCGCCGACGTCGTTACGATCAAGACCGGTCCGGGTGCCGCGGCCGCCGGCCAAGACGTGCCGTACACCATCAGCACCACCAACAACGGCCCGAGCACGGCCGTCAACGTGGTGGTCACCGATACCCTCCCGGCGGGCGCCGTGTTCGTGAGCGCAACGGCCGGTGGGACTCTCGCGGGCAATGTGATTACCTGGCCCGCGATCGCGTCGCTCACCAGTGGCGCCACTGTGACCTACGGGGCCGTAGTGAAGTATCTGGTGCCCGGGAATTACCTCAATCTCGCGGCCAGCTCTTCGCCGACGCCCGATCCTGTGCCCGCCAACAACGACGGCTCTCCGCCAAGCGGCCGGGTCAACACCGCGATCGGACCGAGTGCCGATGTGGTGACGACCAAGACCGGGCCGGCCACCGCCAATGCCGGCCAGGATATTCCCTACACCATCATGGTGACCAACAACGGTCCGACTCCGGCTACCGACGTCGTGGTGACCGATACCCTGCCGGCCGGCTTCGCATTCATCACTGCGAGTGCGGGCGGCACCCTGACCGGCAACGTCGTGACGTGGCCGGCGCTCGCGAGTCTGGCGAACGGGGCCAGCGCCACGTTTACCATCGTAGCCCGGGCGACCACGGCCGGGTCATTCCTGAATCGCGCGGCCACCACCGCCACGTCGCCCGACCCGGACTTGAGCAACAACGACGGCTCCCAACCGGCCGCCCAGGTCACCACGGGCGTCGGCCTCCTCGCCGACGTGGTCACCACCAAGACCGGCCCAGCCACTGCCGCGGTATCACAGCACTTCAGCTACGTGATCACGGTGCAGAACAACGGCCCGAGCGTGGCGGCCAACGTCGTGGTCACGGATACGCTTCCGGCCGGGCTTACTTTCGTCAACGCCACCGCCGGTGGCACCCTGGCCGGCAATGTCGTGACCTGGCCCTCGATCCCATCCTTGGCGGCCGGGCTGCCGGTGAGCTTCACGGTGACGGTGCGGGCCAACGCCGGCGGGTCCTACACCAATCTCGCCGCCAGCGGCTCAACGACTCCGGACCCGACCCCGGCCAATAACAACGGTCAGGCACCGGCGGCCCGGGTGCTCACCGTCGTTTCGAGCACCGCCGATCTCCGGGTAACCAAGACCGGCCCCGCAGTAACCACCGTGGGCCAGGACATCGGCTACACGATCACCGTCTTCAATGACGGACCGGCTACCGCGTCGAGCGTAGTGGTCACCGATACGCTGCCGGCCAGCGCCACTTTCGTCGCATCGACCGGCGGCGGGATCCTCGTCGGCAATGTGGTCACCTGGCCGGCGCTGGCGTCGTTGCCGGCCGGCGCCTCGGTGTCGTATACCGTGACCCTCCGTGCCGCAGCCATCGGCTCGATCACCAACGTGGCGGCAGCCGTCTCGCCCGCCCCGGACCCCACGCCGGCCAACAACCGCGCCACCGCCACCACCACGGTGACGGCCGGGGCCCTGAGCGCCGATCTGATCACGACCAAGTCGGGGCCGGCCACCGCGGCGGCGGGGGGTGCCGTGGTCTACACCATTCAGACCATCAACGCCGGCCCGAGCGCCGCGGCCGACGTGGTGATTACCGATACGCTGCCGGCCGGCGTCATCTTCGTGAGTGCCACCGGCAACCCGACTAGGTCGGGCAACATCCTGTCCTGGCCGATCATCCCGAGCCTGGCCAACGGAGCCAGCGTCATCTTTACCGTGACGTTGCAGGCGCCGGCGTCAGGGTCCTTCACGAACCTCGCGGCAAGCACCTCGCCGACGCCGGATCCGAATCCGGCCAACAACAACGGCTCGGCCACCACGTCGCGCGTGGTCACCACGATTGCCGCGACCGCCGACTTGGTCACCACCAAGACCGGACCTGCCACCGCCGGCGTCGGCGGGCAGATTACCTACACGATCGGAACCCGGAACGCCGGTCCTGACGCCGCCGCCAATGTGGTGGTGACCGACTCGCTCCCGGCCGGTGCCCTGTTCGTCGGCGCGTCAAACGGCGGCGTCTTTGCCAATGGCGTCGTCACCTGGCCGGCCCTCGCGAGTTTGCCGAACGGCGCCACCCTGACCTACACTCTGACATTGGTGATTCCGAACGTCAGCCAAGTGGTCAACGTGGCCCGCTCGACTTCGACCACGGCCGACCCGATTCCCGGCAACAACCGGGGCACCGCGACGACCACCATCGCGGCCAGCGCCGACGTCGTCACCACCAAGACCGGTCCGTCGCGGGTCGACGCCGGTGCCACCATCACGTACACCATCACGTCGAAGAACCTCGGCCCGCAGGCCGCGGTCGGTGTCACGGTTATCGATTCGTTGCCGGCCGCCGTCACCTTCGAGTCGGCCACCGATGGTGGCTCACTGACCGGCCGCGTCGTGACCTGGCCCGTCATCCCGACACTCGCCGTCGGCGACAGCGTCGTCTATACGGTGGTCGTCACCGCCCCGAATGCGGCGGCTCAGCTCAAGAACATCGTGGCGAGCACCGCCGCCACCGAGGACCCCAACCCCGGCAACAACAACAGCACCGGTCCCGGCGGCATCGTGATCACCGACGTCGCCCCGATTGACCTGGCCGTCGCCAAGGCCCACACCGGCGACTTCATTCCGGGCGCGATCGCGACCTACACGGTCACCGTCACCAACGTCGGTCCGGTGCCGACCATCGGGCCGGTCACCATGACCGATACGCTGCCGGCCGGTTTGACGTACCGCTCGTTCACCGGCGCCGGGTGGAGCTGCTCCAATCTCGGCCGAGTCGTGACCTGCCGGTTCGATACCGTGCCGTTTGCGACCGGAGCCACGACTACCGTTACCCTCAAGGTCCTGGTCGGCGGCACCGCGGCCAACACCGTCGTCAACCGGGTGGTGATCAGCACCCCCGGCGATACCGACGAAAGCGGCAACAACGTCGCGACCGACTCGGCGCCGCTCCAACGGGTCAGCCCGCTGGTCATCGAGAAGGTGGCCTCGCGGGCCGAGGCCGAGGTGGGCGATGTGATCGACTATACCGTCATCGTCACCAACCGGACCGCGAGCGAGGTGCCCGACGTCTCGGTCACCGACATCTTGCCCCGGGGCTTCACGTATCAGCGGAGCACCGCCCGGATCGATCTCATCCCGATTGCCGATCCCCTCGGCGCCCCCGGACCGAAACTCACCTTCGCGGCCGGGAACCTCGGTCCGAACGCGTCCTTCCGGCTCACCTATCGCGTCAAGCTCGGCGCCGGCGCCACCCTCGGTGACGGCGCCAATCGGGCCCAAGCCAAGAGCGGGACCGGCCTCGAGTCGCCGGTCGCGATCGCGGTGGTCCGGGTCACTCGCGGGGTCTTTACCGATCGCGGCATCATTTTCGGCAAGGTCTATCTGACCCAGCGCGATTCCGTCGGCGCCGACTCGAGCCGAGCCCCGGTTCGAGATAGTGTCGGGGTCCCCGGGGTCCGGATCTTCCTCGAGGACGGCACCAGCGTCGTCACTGATCTCGAAGGCAAGTTCAACCTCTACGGCATCGTCTCGGGCCTCCATGTGGTCAAGGTCGACCCGACCACGCTGCCCGGCGGCGCCCGGCTGATCGACATCGACAGCCGAAACGCCCGCGACGGCACCAGCCGGTTCGTCGATCTCAAGAACGGCGAGCTCCACAAGGCCGACTTCGCGGTGCGGTTCGTCGACTCGGTCGGCGCCACCGTCGGATTCCGCCGCGATCGCGGTGAGATCACCGGCGTGATCGTCGATTCGTTGGCCGGCACCGATCGGGGGGGCCAGGACCGGCCCGTCGTGGCCGTCGACGCCGCCAGCGACACCGCCCAGGCACCGGCCTACCGGCCGCTGTCGGCGCAGTCCTCCGCCAACCCGATTGATGAAGCGAACCGACTGCCCGTGAGCCGCCTGCCCGGGACGACCGTGCCGCTCACCGCCATTCCGAACGGCAGCGTTGAACTGACGCCGGCTCGACGGAGCCTGCCGGCCGACGGCAACACCGCGATGGCCGTCCGGGTCAAGGTGCTCGATCGCGACCGGAACCTGATTTCGTCCGAACAGCCGATTACCCTCGAGGCCAGTCTGGGCCGGTGGTTGGCTCAGGACCTCGATCCGGTTGAGCCGGGCGTGCAGGCCATGCTGGCCAACGGTCAGGGTGACTTCACCTTGGTAGCGAGTTCCGAAGCCGGGGTCGGGGAAATTCGCGTCACCAACGGCCTCCGGATCAGTACGGCGCAGATCGTCTTCCTGCCGGCCACCCGCCCGATGCTGGTGAACGGTTTGGTCGAAGCCCGGATCGACCTCCGGTCGCTCCTCAAGAACGGCTTGACTCAGGTTACCGCCGCGGACCGGTTCGAACGGGAACTCAAGGATCTCCGCACCACGAGCGATGACGGCCGGTTTACCGCGGCCGCCCGCGGCGCGTTGTTCCTCCAGGGCAAGGTCAAGGGCTCGACGCTCCTGACGCTGGCCTACGATACCGAGGGCGATCCGGAGCGCCGGATGTTCCGCGACATCCAGCCCGACGAGTTCTATCCGGTGTACGGCGATGCCTCGATCAAGGAGTTCGGGGCCCAGTCCTTCGACCGGCTCTATGTCCGGGTCGATGCCGACCGGAGCTTTGCCCTCTACGGCGACTACATCACGCCGAGCGCCGGGAACGGCGCCCTCGCGGCCCGGGAGTTAGGCGCCTATCAACGAAGTCTGACCGGCGCGTTGGGCCACGCCGAGGGCCGGGTGGGACAACTCAACATCTTTGCGAGCCGCGACCGGTTGAGCCAGGTGGTCGAGGAAATTCCAGGGGGGGGCATCTCGGGCCCGTATCAACTGCGGCGCTCCGACGGCCGGATCAACAGCGAGAAGGTTGAGATCCTGACCCGGGACCGGAACCAGCCGAGCCGGATCGTGGCTTCGGTCCAGTTGTCCCGGTTCACCGACTACACCCTGGAACCGTTTACGGGCCGGCTCTTGTTCTTCGCGCCGGTGCCGAGCGTCGACGCGGATTTGAATCCGATGTCGATCCGGGTGCTCTACGAGGTGGAACGCGCCGGCGAGGAGTTCTGGGTCTACGGGGCCGACGGTCAGGTGAAGCTGGGTGACAGGGCCGAGATCGGCGGCGGGATTGTCCGAGACGAGCAACCGCTCAGTAATCGAAAACTCTACAGCGCCAACGCGGCGGTGCAGGTGGCTCCGGGGACCGTGCTGGTGGCCGAGGTGGCCCACACCGACGGCGACTCGGCGAGCTTCCGGGGCGGCGCCGCGCGGTTCGAACTCCGGCACGCGTCGGCCAAATTCCAGGGAACGGTGTTTGGCGCGACGAGCGATAGTGGATTCTCGAACCAATCCTCGACCTTCCAGCGGGGCCGGTCGGAACTCGGGATCCGCGGCAGCGCGGTGCTCGACGAGCGGACCCGGTTCATCGGGGAGGCCCTTCGGAGCGATGACAAAGTGTCGGGTCGGCGCCGGGACGGGTTCCTGGCCTCGTTCGAGAGGCAATTCGGCAAATCGGTCCGGGCCGAGTTGGGCTATCGGTTCGGCCGCGATAGCCTCAACGAAACCAACGCGCTCCGGACCCGGGTCACGGTCCAAGTCCCGGGCCAGCCGCGGGCCTCGGTGTTCGGTGAGTTCGAGCAGGATCTGAAAGCGAGCGATCAGCGGCGCGGGGCCTTGGGCGGTCAATACGTGTTGTTCGACCGGCTCCGCCTCTATGGCCGGCACGAGTTCTTGAGTTCCTTCGCGGGGCCGTTTGCCCTGAATGGGTCGCAGCGCCAGGCCACCACCGTCATCGGTCTCGATGCCGGCTACACCAAGGATGGCCAGTTCTTCGGCGAGTACCGGGCCAGTGACGCCTTCTCCGGCCGTCAGACCGAGGCAGCAATCGGGCTTCGGAATCGCTGGAACCTCCGCCGCGGGTTGGTACTCAATACCGGCTTCGAGCGGGTCGACGTCCTGAAGGGCGTCGGTCAGGGCGAAGCGACCGCGGTGACCGCCGGCGTCGAGTACACCACCAGTCCGCTCTGGCGCGGCACCGCCCGGGTCGAATACCGGTTCGCGCCGAACGCGGCGGGTGACAATTTCCTGGCCACGTTAGGCTACGCCCGGAAACTCGACCGCGATTGGACCGTGTTGGGCCGGGCGCTCTACAACACCTTCGGCGACGGCGGCAAACGGACCCGGAACCAGGTCGGGTTTGCCTGGCGGGAAACCGACCGGAACCGGTGGAACGGCTTGGCGCGGTGGGAAAACCGGTTCGAGCGCCTGGCCCCGAGCGGGGGTGCCGGTACGGTGCAGAAGACCAATATCCTCTCGGCTCATCTCAACTATCAGCCGCTTCGGAGCGTCTGGATGTCGGGTCGGTTGGCGGGCAAGTGGGCTACCGACGAGAGCAACGGGCTCGTCAGCTCGAATCGGGCGGTGCTGGGCTCGGTCCGGGCCCTCTACGACTTCCTGCCGAGTTGGGATGCGGGGCTGATTGGAAGCATGTTGTCGAGCAACGGGCGCCAGTATGGGACCGGTGTCGAGCTGGGCCGGACGGTGGTAACCAACATGCGAATGGCGGTTGGGTACAACGTGTTCGGGTTCAAGAATCAGGACCTGACCAGCGACGGCGCCACGACTGATCGCGGTTTCTACCTCCACTTCGGCTTCAAGTTCAGCGAAGATCTGTTCAAGCGCCAGCAATAGGCGTCAGGGCTGGTACCGGACCGTTCGAAGGGCAAACGCCGGTGCCAGCAGGATCGGCATCGGCTCTGCTCGCGAGAGGTCGACCGAGTACCCGCGGTCGGCCAAGGCTCCGACGCTGACCCGGGTGATGCGGCTGGCCGCGGTGACCGATGGCAGCATCACGTCCCCCGCGGTGCCGGGGTCGCCGCTGGTCCAGAAGTTGAGATCGGCGGTGATCGGCACGCCGGCCCCGGTGCCCCCGGCGGCCCGATAGGCGCCGAGTGCCTGGGCCCCCGTCCACCGCGGTTGTCCGGCCACCGATTGATCGAGCTCCGGCCGCGGCACCCCGAACGCGGTGAGTCCGGTCAGGCCGAGCGTCTGCCCCAACTGATGGACGAACTGATTCTCCCACGCCGCCTTCTCGAGGGCGGTCATGGTCGTCACTGCAGTACTGAAAGACCGGCGGAGCGTCATCACGCCGACTCGGGTCCGCCCGAGCTCGTCCACCACACAGGGACCGGCGGTTCCGGTGACGCCCGGGGCCACGGAGCCGTCGTCAAACCGATCGAGCCAGATGATCACTCCTTGGTGGCGGATTTCTTCGGCCACCGTCCCAGCAAGACACCCCCCCGCCGGAAATGCGGTCGTCGTCGGGGCGGCCTGGCGGAGCACTCGTTGCCACCGCATGGCCGCCCGGTCGAATGCCGCTCGCTCGTCCGCGCTCGGCGACCAACGGAACCGGAAGGCCACCTTGAAGCTGTCGGGGCGCGACCGAATCTGGGGCGTGATCGTCCCGGTGAGATTGGGGGACCGAACCGTGATCGTGGCCGTGCCGCTCTTGAAGGGGAAAACCCGACCATCGGCATCGACCGCGATGACGGTCGGATCGCTGGATTCGTAGCGGATCGCCCCGGTGTCGAGGACCGGCCGCTCGACCGCGATCCAGGTCATTTCACCGGCAAACGCCGTGTCCCGGAGCGAGACGGTCAAGCCCTCGGGCGGCGGCGCGAGCGGAGCTTCGATCACGTCCACACATCCCGCCAGCACCACGGCGCTCGCGGTCGCGGACAATGCGGACAATACGGAGGTTCGAAACGGCAACATAGGGTCGGTGATCCAAATGTCGTGGTGGACAATGATCCTGACCCCTGAAGTATCGGCGGCTGCCTCCTGCGGCTTGAGGTTCACTGGCCATGGTGCTTCGCGATCTGGGCTTTACTGAGCCGGAAGAACCGGGCCGCGTTGTCATACAGGATGCCTCGTCTCTGGGCCGCGGTCAAAAAGCTCGCCGATTCGATGGCCTCAATGGCCATGGAAGTAATTTCGGGATACCCGAATTGATCGGTGCCGAACATGATGCGGTCCGCAAACCCCGCCCGCACGAGTCGACGCAGGTAGTCGTGGAACGCCGTCCGAGGAATGAGCCAGGTAATGGTCGACACATCGACATTGACATTCGGATACATGTAGAGCAACGCCACCATCTCGTCGCCGAACGGATAGCCGGCGTTTTCCACGTAGAGGCGGAGTGCGGGGTGCTTCTTGAGAACGTCCTCGAGGAGCAGCGGGCGACCCTTGGCGGCCCGATAGGCCGGAAACCGGCCCCCGATGCCGGCCACATGCATCAGGATCGGTACGTCGAATTCTTCCGCCAGCGCGACATACGGCGCAAACACGAGTCCGCGGGTGAGAGCCCCAGGTATGGCGGCGGGAGCTCCCCGATGGCCTTGGCTGTGCCGCTCCGGAGGAGGGATCGAACCGAATCGACCGACGGGCCCCCGAAGGAACCGTCCTTCGCGGCTCGGATGAAACGGCCTTGGCCGGCACGAAGGTAGTCGTCCTCGAGCGGGCCTCCCAAGAGAACGCCCATGACGATGTTATGTCTCTGCATCCCGGTCACGACGTCCGCAATGAGCGCGGCGTCGGTGGTCGCCGCCGGGGGGCGGTGTTCACAGGGTCGGCGGTCGTTGGGGCAGGGAAGAGGTGTTGGCCGGCCATCGGACCCAAGTTGGCGACCGAACGCGTGCACGTGGACGTCGATGATCGGCGGTTTGGGTTGGGTCTGGCCCGCCCGCATGCAGAGTAAGGACAGAAGGCCGAACGTACAGAGTCCTCGGTTCATGAGCTCTCCATCGAACATGGTGACCCCTCTCCCAGCGGTCGTCGTGGCTGGGCTTCGCCCGCCTGCTGGCCGACCTTCGAGGAACAGTAACGTCCAGTGCCGGGGGGATCTACCGCGAGGTCCGCGCTGTTCTGGAGCGCCTCTACGACCGGTGACCGGGGCTGCGAGATCTCATGGGGTGGGATACCTTCTCCCGAAGCGTCCGCGAACCGTCGTGCCGATCCAACCGGAAGGCATCCTATGATGAACCGAAGAGAGCTAATCGCTTCCACCGGGGCGGCCTGGGCCGCGATGGCCGTTCCGCCCGCGATCCTTCGTCCGAGCCGGCGAGCCGGCGTCGATCCGGCCCGGCTCCAGATCATTCTGGACGAGGCGGCGAAGGCCCTTGGCGTGGTCGGCGCCCAGCTGGCCGTGTTCGACGGGACCACCCTCCACGAATGTGCCACCGGAATGGCCAATCGGGAGCGGAGCCTGGCCGTGACCACCGACACGTTGTTCCAGATCGGCTCGACGACCAAGGTCTTCAACGCCGCCATGATCATGACCCTAGTGGATCGCGGCGTGCTCGACCTCGATCGGCCGGTCCGCTCCTGGATCACCGGCTTCACGCTCGCCGAGCCGGACTGGGCGCCGAAGATCACCCTTCGGCAGCTGTTGTCGATGTCAGCCGGTCTCGACAACGGCGCGTATCAGGACTACGGCCGGGGCGACGACGCCCTCGGCCGATACGTCACCGCGATGGCCTCGATTCCGAACATCTTCGAGCCGGGCACGGGGTTCGGCTATTCCAACGCCGGGAGCAACGTGGCCGGACTCGCGGCAGAGCGGGCCACCCAGCGGAACTGGGACGCGCTCCTCCGCGACCAGCTACTCCGGCCACTCGGACTCGAGCGCTCGGCCACGTTCGCCGAGGAGCTCCTCTTCCATCCGTTGTCGCTCGGCTATCGGCGCGGTGAGCAGGGGGCCCCGCCGACCCGGGTGCCCGTCTGGGGACTGCCGCGCTCGATGTCCCCCGCCGGCGGCACCCTCTGTTGCAGCGCCGGCGACCTGGCTCGGCTCGGCCGGATGTTCCTCGATGATGGCGTTGCGCCGGACGGAACCCGGATCCTCTCGCCGCCGGCGGTCCGGCTCATGCACACCCCGCAGGTGACCCTGGCGGCCCGGCTCACGGCGGAAAAATGGTGCTGCGGTCCTTACTGGAAGCGCTGGGGCGGTGTCGAGCTCTACGGCCACAGCGGCACCAACAGCGGCGGCTCCTCGATGCTCCTCTGGTCGCCCGCCAAACGGATGGTCATCGCGACGATCGCGAATGTGCCGAACCAGGGCTACCCGTTGGCGAACCGGATCTTCGACGCCGTGCTGCCCGAGATGTTCGGGATCGCCAAGCCGAAGCAACTGACCCCCGAGGCGGTCACCCGCGCCCCGATGGATCCCGCCCGCTACGTCGGGACCTTCGAGGCCTTCGGCTCGAAGTTGATCTTCACCGCCGTCGGCGGCAAGCTGATGGTCCAGTCGATCTCGGGGGCCGGCAGCAGCAATGTCGTGGCCACCGAGCTTCTTCCGTTAGGCGACGATCGTTTTCTCCCGGTCGATCCGGCAATGGGTGGCAATCGCGGATGGGATGTGGCGTTCTGGGGTCGCGACGGGACCGGGCGCGCCACCAACTTCCTCAACGGTGTCTTCGCCACCCGCCGTACCGGCTGAGGTCTTCGAGATCCCGCTCCGCTAGGGCGACACGCCGTTCGCGCCTAGTGCCTGGCGGGCCCGGCCAGTGGCCCAATTCCACTCGAACCAGCGGTGCGGACGGCCTTCCGTCCGTTTGGCAAACTCCTCGCCCACGTCCCGGCGGATCTCGGACTGCATCGGCTCAGGAAGCGAAGGGAGCCGCGCCACAATCGCCGGGATCGCGTCGGACGACAGGCCCCGCGTGAGATAGGCAACGTCGAGTTTGCCCGTGTCCGTGTATCGGTCGATGTTCCGGTCGGCGATCCAGGCCTGGTGGTTCCAGTAGATGAGCGCGATGAAGAGGATCATGGCCCCCCCCGCCGCCCGGCGGAAGAGCCGGCCGGCATCGAAGTCTCCCACCACTTCGAGTGCGAGCATGCCTAAGCCCGCGGCGACCGCGCTCATGTAGACCTGGGCAGACAGCCTTGCGGTCGTGAATCCGTAGGCCGCCTCGTACAGCCACACCCGCCGGAAGGCCGAGCCGAGCAGTAGCATGACCGCCGCGATGACCGCGAGGGTCAGCACGCGGAGAGTGCGCCCATGCCCCTCGTCGTTGCCATATCGCTCCGAGGCCACGATGAGCAGCGCGCTCGCGGAGGCGACGACGGAGAGTTCCCCGAAGCCCCGCCGGGCGTACTCCGCGAAAGTCACCCCGGAGGCCGGCGTTTGTGGGAGGGTGCCAAAGAGGTAGCCCAACTGCACCGCCAGGAACAGCCAGAGCAGTCCGGCGACGCCGGCGAGCAGCATTAAGCGCTCGGTCGATCCCAGCCACTTATCGGGGGCCTTGCCCTCGATCGCGGGGGAGCGTCCCGACTCGATCGACGCGTATCCATAGGCACCGAGCACGATCACGAGGAGGACTCCGAAGAACACCACGCGCGGCCCGAATTCCCGGCTCACCAGGTCTGCGACCGCGTCCCGCCATGCGGCGAAGACCGGATCCGCCGCCGCGAGCAGCAACGCAAAGCCGACCAAGACCGGCAGGGTGATGGCGAGGCCCCGGACCCGCGCCCGCGCCCGGGTCGACCGGATGACGTGGGTTGCGTCGACGCCCTGGCGCATTGCCTGCACCGCCGCGATCCCGATGGCCACCAGCGGCGCGGTCGCCGCGAACCGGGCGGTGATCGATCGGGGAGAAGGGTTGGCGGTCAGCAACATCTGGATCGCCAAGAGGAAGACGATGGCCAGGCCGATCAGCCTCCAGAGGTCCGGACTGGCGGTCACCGCCGTCGCTCCGGCAATCAAGACCGTAGCGCCGCCCAGAATCAGGATCGACCGCGGCGGCTGGCCGTGCGGGCGGGCGCACGCGAAGAGGCCGGCCACGGCGGCGCCGGTCCACAGGGTCCAGTTGATTCCCGGGCGGGCATCGAACAACACCCAGTTTCCGAAGCCGGCCACCGCTGCGGCCAGGGCCCAACGCATTCCGACCCCGCCGGCCGCGGCACTCGGTCCCGGGCTTGGATTCACCGATTCCTCGCTCATGGAGCCAATATCTGACAAGTTCTACTAATTGTCAAGTTCTTTGTATTGCAAAGCAGTAAACTGTCAGGCCGGCGGAACCGAGAGATGCTCCGCCACGATCATCCAGTTCCCGCCGAGTCGGCGAAAGACCGCCGTCCAAGCACCCCGGATCGTGTGGGGATTCCCGGTCGGTGCGATATGGGGGATCGACCAAGTCGCCGTGAGGACCCCGGCGTCCGGGCCCAGACGGTCGACGTAGACCTCACCCCAGACCCACTTGGCGTCCCGCATGTTCTGCCCGGCATTGGCCCAGAAGGCCGCGATGCCGGCCCGGATCGAATCGGTCGACGCCACGATCTGGCCGCCGCTGGCCGAAACGACCCGGCCCGAATCCGGGTACAGGGCGTTCATCCGCCCGGCCACACCCGGCTTGGTAAAGTCGTAGGCGGTCTCGATCCGGGCCTTGAGGGTGTCGGCAAGGGCCGCATCCGGCCCCCCGACGCTCGGACCCTGGCAGCCGACGAGCAGGGGCGCGGCCAGCAAAAACCCGAGCCCGGGGCGGCCCCACTCTTTGGTCATGTGTCCCTCCGAAGAGACGATCGGTGTACCATGGTGGTGACAGGAGAGCCGGTTGGACGCCAACCGGCGGTATGCGCTATCTCAACTTACCGCCTGGCGCGGCAAATGCGGTCGAGCCAAAGGCTGCCTGATACGGTACATTGCTCGGTGATCTTCAACTGAGGGCATCCATGAAAGCCGTCATCGTTTCGAGCCTGGTCGCCGCGGGCTGGCTAGCCGCATGTTCCACGCCCGCCCGGTCTCCCGAAGACGCTTCCGGCGCGAAGTCTGCTCGCGACCTTCAGCTGATCGAAGCCCCCGCCAACCCAGCCGCCGGGATCTCGGACCTTGAGGCCGGCCGCCCGCCCCGGGCACCTAGGAACCGGCCGGTCGAGCGCGTCCTGGCGGACCAGACCCTTCCAGCGCCGCAAACCGAACCCGCCGCGGTCGAACCGGCCGTCGTGCCGGCCGTTGCCGAACTGACGAGCCAGCCGGTCGGTGGGCCGTCCGCCGTCACATCGGAGTCATCGGCCGCTCCCGCCGACGAGATCGTGGAAATCCGGGACCGAGGGCTGCCGATGTCGTTCCAGGCCCCCGGCGGCGACTACCCAGCCATCGATGGGTCAGAGGGGTTCACCGCTCGGCGCGGTCCGACGATTCTGATTCGGGGCGGCCGCGGCGGAGTGGACGATGACTGCGACCTCGATCGCCCGGGTGCCCACGGCAACCATGGGGTGGCAATCAACCGGACCTCCCCGTCGATCCCGGGCGGGCTCCGAAGCTCCGGTCCGTCACGCGTCGGGGGCCGGCTCGGCGCCGGGATCCGATAGCC
Organism: Gemmatimonadota bacterium; assembly: GCA_031431925.1. GTDB lineage: Bacteria > Gemmatimonadota > Gemmatimonadetes > Gemmatimonadales > GWC2-71-9 > SHZU01. The sequence goes on from JANPEL010000012.1 coordinate 28,790, forward strand.
CAGAGAAGCATCGCGCAGGCCCGGCCGGCGAGATAAGTTTGGCGGATGACCGCCTTCGAACTCTCGCCCCGGGCCGCTGACCTTCGCGGCCGGCTGATCGCCTTCATGGATCAGCATGTCTATCCCGCTGAAGCAATCTTTCACGCCGAGGTCGCCGCCCGGCGGTGGCACCCCACGGCGGTGGTCGAGGATCTCAAGACCAAAGCCCGCGCCGCCGGCCTTTGGAATCTGTTTCTCCCTCATTCCAAACACGGCGCCGGCCTCACCAACCTCGAATACGCCTCGCTCTGTGAGGTCATGGGCCGCTCGCCGATCGGGTCGGAGCCGTTCAACTGCTCCGCGCCCGATACCGGCAACATGGAAGTCCTCGAACGCTACGGAACCGAAGAGCACCAGCGCCGCTGGCTCGACCCCCTGTTGAATGGCGAGGTCCGCAGCGCCTTCGCCATGACCGAGCCCGAGGTGGCCAGTTCCGACGCCACCAACATCCGAGCGTCCATCACAAAGGACGGCGACAGTTACCTCATCAACGGACGGAAGTGGTGGACCTCCGGCGCCGGCGATCCCCGCTGCAAGATCCTGGTCGTCATGGGCCGGTCCAACCCCGACGCCGCCACCCATCTCCAGCAGTCGATGATCTTGGTGCCGACCGACGCCCCCGGCGTCAAGATCGAGCGGATGCTCACGGTGTTCGGCTACGACGACGCCCCCCACGGCCACGGCGAGGTCTCGTTTACCAACGTCCGGGTCCCGGCCTCCAACCTCCTGCTGGGCGAAGGCCGCGGGTTCGAAATTGCCCAAGGGCGGCTCGGTCCCGGGCGGATTCACCACTGCATGCGGTTGATCGGGGTGGCGGAGCGGGCCCTCGAATTGATGTGCCGCCGGGTTCACCAGCGGACCGCCTTCGGCAAACGGATTGCCGAGCAGGGCACCATCCGCCGCGACATTGCCGACTCCCGGATCGAGATCGATCAGGCCCGCCTCTTGACGCTCCAGGCGGCGCACATGATGGACACCGTCGGCAACAAGGCGGCCCGCGCCGAAATCGCGATGATCAAGGTGGTGGCGCCTAACGTGGCGCTCCAGGTGCTCGACCGGGCGATCCAGGCGCACGGCGGCATGGGGGTCAGCCAGGACACCTTCCTGGCCTACGCGTGGGCCCAGTCCCGGACTCTTCGGTTGGCCGATGGGCCCGATGAGGTGCACCGCGAATCGGTGGCCAAGCTCGAACTCCGGAAGTGGACCCCGAAGTCATGAAACTCGACGGCCGCGTGGCGGTGGTAACCGGAGGCGCCAGCGGCATCGGCCGGGCCCTCTGTCATCGGTTTGCCGCCGAGGGGGCCCGGGTCGTCGTGACCGATGTGGACCTGCCGGGTGCCGAACAGGTGGCGGCGGCCACCAATGGCGTGGCCTTCCGGACCGATGTGAGCCAGGAGCGGGACCTGATTGCTCTGGTGGCACATGTCGAGCAACGGGTCGGGCCGATCGATGTGTTCGTCTCCAATGCGGGCATCGCCATCGGGGGCGGCCCCGAGACGCCCGATGCCGAATGGCGCCGGATCATGGACATCAATGTGATGGCGCACGTCTGGGCCGCTCGGGTGCTGGTGCCCGACATGATCCGCCGCGGCCAAGGCTACCTCGTCAACGTGGCCTCGGCGGCCGGTCTGTTGACCCAGCTCGGCTCCGCCCCGTACGCGGTGACCAAACACGCCGCCGTGGCCTTTGCCGAATGGCTGGCGGTAACCTACGGCGCCCTGGGCGTCCGGGTGTCCTGTGTCTGCCCGTTAGGCGTCAAAACCCCGATGCTCACCTTCAGTGACGAGCGGATCACGGCGCTCTTGTCGCCCGAGGCCATCGAGCCCGAGGCGGTGGCCGAGGCAGTGGTCCGGGGAATGGAGGCGGAGACATTTCTGATTCTGCCGCATCCCCAGGTCCGCGAATACATCGCCAGGAAGGCGGCCGACCGGGACCGCTGGATTAAGGGCATGCAGCGCCTGCACCAACGACTCGAGGAGCAGGAGTGAGTCTCTCGCCCAATGCCGCCGATTCGATCCGGCCGGGCGAAGAGCTGGACCAGAGTGCGCTCGCGGCCTATTTGAAAACCCGCCAACCAGGACTCCGGAGCGATCCGGTCATTCGCCAATTCCGCCACGGCCATTCCAACCTGACCTACCTCGTCAGTGTCGACGGGTTCGACTATGTGCTCCGGCGCCCGCCGTTCGGCAACCAGGTCAAGTCGGCCCACGACATGGGCCGCGAATTCAAAATTCTGAGCGCCTTGGCGCCGGTGTTCGGGCCGGCGCCCCGGCCCCTGTTCTACTGCGAGGATCTCGGGGTGCTCGGGGTGCCGTTCTATCTGATGGAACGGCGTCATGGCGTCGTGCTCCGTCAGGTGTTTCCGTCCGAACTCATGACCGATCAGGCTCTGGTGGGCCGGCTCTGCCAAGCGATGGCGGATACCCTCGCAGCCCTCCACCGCCTCGACTATCGGGCCATTGGCTTGGCCGACTTCGGCAAACCTGACGGGTACGTGGCCCGCCAGGTCAAAGGGTGGACTGAGCGATATGCCAAAGCGGAGACCGAGGCGGTGCCCGACCTCGACGCCGTCGGGCGGTGGCTGGCGGAGAACATGCCGGCGGAGCGCGGGGCCGCGGTCATTCACAACGACTTCAAGTTCGACAACGTGATGCTGGCGGCCGACGATCTTGGCCGGATGGAGGCGGTGCTCGACTGGGAGATGGCCACGATTGGTGATCCGTTGATGGATCTGGGCACCGCGCTCGCCTACTGGCTCGAGCCCGCTGATCCGGCGCCATTTCGGGCCGCCGCCATGGGGCCGATCGCCCCTGGAATGTGGACCCGGCAACGGTTCGTGGACCGGTACGCCGAGCGGTCCGGCTTCGCGGTGGGAAACCTCCGCTTCTACTACGTCTTCGGTTTGTTCAAACTGGCGGTCATCCTGCAGCAGATCTACGCTCGTTATGTCCGTGGATTCACCAGTGATGAGCGGTTTGCGTCGTTCAACGAGCGGGTCGCGGTGCTGGCCCGGCAAGCGGTGCAGGCGCTATGACCGGGCACGCCCCCGCCAGCCGCCGCCAATTCTTCAAGTTTCTCGCCGCGAGCCCATTGCTGCCCGCGGGGCTATCGCCTGACAGTCTCCGCCGGATCTTCCTCGACCGCGACCCGGAGCGCACGCTTGACTCGGTGTTTCAGGAACCCGCGTTGATCACGGCGCCCGAGCAGGCCCTCAACGTGATGGACTTCGAGCCGGTGGCCCGGAATGCCATTCCTCCGGCGCATTGGGCGTACCTGGCCACCGGGGTCGACTCCGATGGTACCGTCCGCGCCAATCGCGAAGGCTTCGGCCGGTTCGCCCTGCGCCCCCGGCGGCTCCGCGACGTCAGTGTCATCGACACGGCCACCCGGCTGCTCGGCGAGTCGTGGGAAACGCCGGTGTTCCTCAGCCCAACCAGCAGCGGCAAGGCGTTCCATCCCGACGGCGAACTGGCCGTGGCCCGAGCAGCTCGGGCCAAGGGCTATCATCAGGTGCTCTCCACCGTGGCGTCCTGTTCCATCGAAGAGGTCACCGAGGCCCGAGGGGCGCCGGTCTGGTTTCAGCTTTATCCCACCAACGATTGGGACGTGGCTCGGGCCATGGTCCAACGCGCTGAGCGCGCCGGGTGTCCGGTCGTGGTGGTCACGGTGGATCTCAAAGAGGGCAGCAACCGGGAGACCGAGGTCCGGGGCGCCCGGACCGATACCCGGCCGTGCGCGGCATGTCACGGCGAGGGCGACCGCTACGCCAACCGGATGCGCCGGAAGCCGATGTTCTCGGGACTCGATTTGAGCCGGGTCACGGCGCTCAATCCCGGAGTGTTGACCTGGGAATCCATCAAACGAATTCGGGACATGAGCCGGATGAAAGTGATCCTCAAGGGGATCCTGACCAAGGAAGACGCCGCCCTGGCCGTCCGGCACGGGATCGATGCGATCGTCGTGTCGAATCACGGTGGCCGAGCCGAAGACGCCAATCGGTCGACGATCGAGGCGCTGCCGGAAGTCCTCGAAGGGGCCGGCGTCCGCATGCCGGTCATGATCGACGGCGGGTTTCGACGCGGCACCGACGTGTTCAAGGCGCTGGCCTTGGGTGCCCGCGGTGTCGGGATCGGCCGGCCGTATCTCTGGGGCTTGGGCGCCTTTGGCCAGCCGGGCGTCGAAATGGTGCTCGAACTCCTTCGCCGGGAACTCAAGACCATCATGCGCCAAAGCGGGACCCGATCGATTGCGGAGATCGATCGGGGTTTCGTCATTCGCCGGTCGTGATATCTCTCGATCGCCTGCGGCGTTACGCCGTGGCTCGTTCGCTGTTTCCCCCCACCACGCTCGGCCGCGCCATTACCAAACTCGGTTTCGTGCAAGCCGATCCGATCCGGGCGCCGGCCCGGGCCCAGGACCTGACGCTCCGACACCGGGTGGCCGGTTATGCCGCCGGCGACCTCGAGCGGCGCTACGCCAAACTCGACATCGAAGAGGATTTCTTCGTCAACTACGGGTTCCTGCCTCGCGCCTCGCAGGCGTTGATGCACCCGCGCGTGGCTCCGGCTTCGTGGCGGGTCAGCACCAAGAAACGAAGCCGTGAACTGTTGGACTTCGTCCGGGAACACGGACCGGTTCATCCCCGGGCGGTCGATGAACACTTCGGCCACGGCCGGGTTACCAACTATTGGGGCGGTTTCTCGAACGCCACCTCGCATCTCCTCAACAACTTGCACTACCAGGGGTTGCTTCGGGTGGTGCGCCGGGAGAGCGGGATCCGGATCTATGCCGCCCATACCCATCCGGTCCGGCCGATGGACCCCGAGTCCCGCCGGCGGGCGATGGACGAGTTGGTGGATGTGATCGTCAACCAGTACGCGCCGTTGCCGGCGGCGAGCCTGAGTGGCCTGGTGAGCCGACTCCGGTTCGGCGCCCCGCAACTCGGCGCCGAGCGGAAGGGCGCGCTCGAACGGGCCAAGGCCCGATTGGCCCGGGCCAGGATCGACGGCATCGATTGGTATTGGCCCTCCGACGAGTCGGTGCCAAGGAAACCCGATGCCCGGTTCGGCGAGGCCCGGTTGTTGGCCCCGTTCGATCCCGTCGTGTGGGACCGTCGGCGGTTCGAACTGTTCTGGGGCTGGGCCTACCGGTTCGAGGCCTACACGCCTGCGCCGAAGCGGAAACTCGGATATTACGCGTTGCCGCTCTTGTGGCGGGATGCTGTCATCGGGTGGGGAAACCTTTCGGTGCGCGAAGGCTGCCTCGATGTCGACATCGGCTTGGTGGCCGGGCGAATCGTCGAGCCGGATCTCCGAACCGCGATCCGAACGGAACTCGAACGGATGACCCGATTCCTGGGGACGTCTGGAATCGGGCGGGTGCCCGCGTGGCTCTGATGGGGCTGTTGCCCGAGCCTCGAGCCTTGCGGTACCTTTTTCACGACCCTTGCTGGAGAGCCTGATGCAAAGCCGCCGTGAGTGGGTTGGTCTGACTGCTGGAGTTGCCGCCGTCCTCGCCGGGGACCTCCGGGTGTTGCTGGCCCAAGGGAAAAAGCTGATCACCCGTCCGATCCCGTCGTCCGGTGAGGCTATTCCGGTGGTCGGTCTCGGAAGCTCGGCCACCTTTTCCCAAGTGGCCCGGAGCGAGGACGTCTCGGCGATTCGGGACGTTCTGAAGACGATGGTTGATCTCGGCGGTACGGTTTTCGATACCGCCCCGAGCTATGGCGCGTCCGAGGAGGTGGCCGGTACCATCGTCAACGAACTCGGCCTGGCGTCGAAGGTGTTTTGGGCCACCAAGGTCAACGTGGCGAGCCGCGGCGGATCGGCCGACCGAGCCGCGGCCCTGGCGCAAATCGAGACCTCGTTTGCCCGGATCAAGAAACCCAAGATCGACCTCATTCAAGTCCACAACCTCGGTGACGTGCCGACCCAACTCGGCCTGCTGAAGGAACTCAAGCAGCAGGGGCGGATTCGATACCTGGGGGTGACCACGACGAGCGACAGTCAGTATGGCGAGCTCGAGTCGATCATGAGGAACGAGCCGCTCGACTTCATCGAGATCGACTATTCCATCGCCAATCGGAACGTCGAGGACGTGATCTTGCCGGTGGCGCTGCAACGGAAGATTGGAGTCCTCGTCGCGCTGCCGTTCGGACGGGCGTCGCTGTTTTCCCGGGTGGCCGGGAAGCCGTTGCCGGAGTGGGCCAAGGACATCGACGTCGACAGTTGGGCTCAATATTTCCTCAAGTTCGTCATCGGTCACCCGGCCATCACAGCGGCGATCCCGAGTACCAGCAAGCCGGCCAACCTGCGCGACAACATGGGTGCCGCGATGGGGCGATTGCCCGACGGGTCGGTTCGGAAACGGATGGCTGAATATTTTGAATCGGTGGCGGGCCCGGCGCCGGCGCGGCGGGGCTAGCGGTCAGCTCGAAGCTGGTGGCTCGGGGTTCGGGTGGTTCGATCGTCCGGCAAGGGCCAGTCCGAGCCCGCACCAGACAAACTCTCGGATCCGGGTAACCACCGCCGCGACCAGTCCGACCGACGCTGGCACCCCGGCCAAGGCAAAGAACACATAGAGCGACCCCTCACGGGATCCGAGTTCCCATGGCATCATGAAGAGGAGGTTCACCGCGAGGGCCGACAGGCCGGAGATCATCATGGCCGCCGGGATGCTGACGGCGATGCCCAATCCGTAGGCTACCAGCAGCAGCTCAACGGCCGCCACCCACCGTGACAGATAGTCCACCAGTACGGCGAGCGCCAACCGCCCGGGCCGCTCCCGATGCAGGGTCGTGACCTGGTCGTCGACTGCCGCGAACGCCGCTTCCCGGGCCACCAGCCAGTGTGAGAAACGTCCGAGGCGAAGCCGTGCCAGCCCGGTCGCGAGCCTGCCGACGAAGCCGTGGCGATGTCCGGTGAGGACCAGCGCGAGCGCGATCGAAATCCCGGCGGCGGATCCGGCCAGGGCCAGGCGAATACTGCTGCTGATCTGGCCGACCAACAGGGCAAAACCCACCGCCGTCAGCCACATCAAGAGGGAGCTGATGGCGTGAAGCAGAGCGTATTGGAGCACGGAGCCGGCGGCCCGGCGGGTGCCGAGCCAGGCGGAAAGGGCGGCGGCCCGGTACGGCTCACCGCCGGCATTGACCACCGGCGAAATGAAGTTGATGGCGAAACCGACCACGGTAATCCGAAACACGGTCAGGAAGTCGGGGCCGTTCGGTTCGTGGGCAAGGGTAATCCACCATGCGACGGCGTTGAGACCGTACACGACCGCGTGCAAGAGGAGAATCGGGATCAACAGCCATCCGACGGCACGGGACCCCGACCACAGGGCCTCGAGTCCAACCTGCCGCACCAGCAGGACCAGCACCGCCATCCCCGCCAGGATCGCAAGGAGGCGGAAGGTCCGGCTCATGTCGCGGGGCGAGCCAAGGGGCAGAGGCGGGAAGAGGCCATGGTGGCCAGCACGGCAATCGTCAGTCCGGCCACCGCATCCACGGCATAGTGGACTTGGAAGTAGACCACGCCGATGAGAATCGCGACCGCAAACGGGAGCAGAGTCCAGCCGAGGGGGCGCCAGTTTCGAAAAGCCAGGAGCACGGCCGCCATCGAACCGGCGACGTGGCTCGAGGGAAAGGCCGATCCCCACGAGTCGCCCCGGTCAATGAGGTCGCGGACCATCTGGGCGGGGAGATTGGCCTGGCCGCTGACCGCCGGCCAGCCCCACAAGTAGTTGGGTCCGGCAACCGGGAAGAGAAGAAATACGAGATAGCAGGTGAAGAAAGCCAGCGAAATGCCGAAGATGGTCTGCCGAGCCCGTTCGAAATGGCCTCGCCACCACAGCACCGCCGGCGCCGAGATGACCATCGGAAAGAACGCGAGGTACGCCAGAGACAGCGGCCACGTGGCCATGGCACTCCCGTTCCGGGACCGACTCCAGTCATGGGCGAGTTGACGACCAAAGGTGACCAACTCCCAGCGCTGAACGATCGCGTCGTAGGACATTGCGGCGGCTTCCCGGGGTCCGTTGATGATATCCAGTGAGCCATAGACCGCCAACAGCACCACCAGCGGATACCACTCCGCCAGCAAACAAGGCGT
>JANPEL010000013.1:0-5402 GCA_031431925.1 Gemmatimonadota bacterium
TCGCGGCGTTAGGTTATATCGCGGTACTGGTGCCGCTTTTCTTCTTCGAGATACGACGGTTTCGATGACCGGAGCTCCACAAGAAGGCATCAACATCGGGGAGATCGTTCTCCACCATACGTCCGATGCCTACGCCCTCGATTTCGAGCCGTTTGGGACGATTGCGTGGGACAAGTGGAACGACATCCATTTGGGCGGCCTCACCCTCAATCTGACCCCCACCAAGCACGTCATCTTCATGATCCTCGCGGCCAGCTTGGTGCTGGTCGTTATGGCCATTACCAAGCGGGGCCTGATCCGCCAGCAGGCCGACAAGAAGGCCCCCACGGGGTTCCCGGGATTCGTCGAGCAAATCGTGATGTGGGTTCGGGACGATATCGCGATCGCGAGCATCGGCCATGACGGCGCCAAGTTCGCGCCGTTCATCGTGGCCCTGTTCTTCTTCGTCCTTTTCATGAACCTCCTCGGCCTCTTGCCTTGGGGCGCCGCCGCCACCGGCAACCTCGCGGTGACCGGGGCGCTCGCGCTCATGGTGTTCGTCGTGGTCGAAATCAGCGGCTTCATGAAGCTCGGCGCCAAGGGGTACCTCGGCACCATCTTCCCGCACTTCGAGGGCATGAGCGGGGTCGGTGGCGCCATCCTGACCGTGGCCATGGCCCCGATCGAATTGCTGTCGAAACTGGTCAAGCCGTTTGCGCTCGCGGTTCGGCTCTTCGGTAACATGACCGCCGGCCACTTCGTCGTGCTGTCGCTGGTCGGGATCGTGTTGTTCTTCGGCAACTGGTTCATCGGGATTCCGACGGCCGTGGTCATTGCCTTGATCTATCTGTTGGAGACGTTAGTGGCTGGGCTGCAGGCGTATGTGTTTGCGCTGTTGGCGGCCACGTTCATTGGCTTGATGCAGCATGAGCACTAGCTCGGCGCTCGGCGCTCGGCACTCGGCGCTCGGCGTTTGAACAATGGGACGGTCGCGGACGCACGCGACCGGCCGACGGTAGCCGGCTGAATGGCTGGTGAGGCTCGCTGCCTTTGGGCACTGGCGGGCACCGGAGGATGGTTCGCACGGGAGTAGCGAGCCTGCAGTCCTCGGGATGCGTAAACGGGTAGTTCGGATCTCCCACATGGAAATAGGATAGCCACATGTTGAACATGCTTGCTCTGCTTCAGGAAGTCGCGGCGGGTGGTGCTGAGGCCGCCAAGGTGAACATGGGTCTGTTGGGTGCCGGTATCGGCATCGGTCTCGCGATCTTGGGCGCTGGGTTGGGCTTGGGCCGGATCGGTGGCGCCATTGCCGACGGGATTGCCCGGCAGCCGGAAGCGGCCAAGGAAATCGCCAGCGGCCCGTTCATCATCGCGATCTTGCTCGAAGGCGCGACGATCATCGCCTTGGTGTTCGCCCTGTTGTTCAAGCTCCTCTAGTCGGTGGGCACCATGACGCTCGGGATGCTCGCGGTCGTCCTGGCCGCCGAGGGCGGGGGCGGCGGGCCGTTTTCGGTCAATCCGGGTCTGATCCTTTGGACCTGGGTGGTCTTCCTCATCTTCCTGTTCTTCTTCAAGAAGACGTTCTGGGTCACGATCGTGAGCCGGGCCGAGGAACGCGAAAAGACCATCGCCGGCCAGCTCGCCTCGGCGGAGAAGTTGAACGCGGAGGCCAAGACGCTGGTCGAAAGCCAGCGGAAGGCCACGGCCGAAGCGCAGGGGGCGGCGCAGTCGCTCTTGTCCGAGGCCAAAGCCGCGGTCGAGAAAGAGCGGGCCTTGGGCCTCGAAAAGGCCAAGCTGGAACAGGCCGCGTTGATGGACCGGGCCCGGCGGGACATTGCCGCCGAGCGCGACAAGGCCATCGCCGATCTCCGGCGGGAAGCCGTGGAGTTGGCATTAGGTGCCGCCGCCAAGGTCATCGGGCAGCGGTTGGATAGCGACGCCGACCGGAAGATCGTCGTCGACTACCTCTCGAAGGTGGAGACCACCCACTAATGGCCGGCTCCACCGTGGCGGAGAACTACGCCGAGGCCCTCTTCGAGTTGGGCGCCAAGTCGGGCCGGCTCGAGGAGTACGGGCGGCTGATGACAGCCACCGCCAGCGCCTTGGCGTCCTCTCCGGAGGCCCAGGCGGTATTGGTGAGTCCCAAGGTCACCAAAGCGCTGAAGAGCGACTTGGTGGGCCGGGCCATCACGGCCATCGGCGCCCCGCGGGAGTTTGTGCTGTATCTGATGGCCGTCGTCAAACGGGGGCGGCAGACTCGGTTTACCGAGATTGCCGCGGCCTATGGCGACATGGTCGACCACAAGCTTGGACGGGTTCGCGCCTCGGTGACGCTGGCCCGGAAGCCGGACCCGGCGCTCGAGCAGGCCGTCGTGGCGTCGTTGGCCCGCACGGTCGGCAAAGAGATCTTGGCTACTTTTTCCGTCGATCCCGAAATTCTGGGCGGGGCGGTGGTCCGGGTCGGCGATAAGATCTATGACGGCTCGGTCCGGAGGAAGCTGGTCCGGCTCAAGCGGCAACTGCTGGCCAAATAGCTCAAGCGGTGGTTTACTGTATGTCGGCATGCCCTATTGGGCTCTGCCGACATTTCGTTTTCTGCCACTTGGAACCCCACGAGGTTACGGCAATGAGCGACTCGATTCAGTCCCGGATAGTGCTGCCGAGTTCGGGCAACCGCCCCGCGGAGGCGGAAAGGGCCCCAGCCGGCGCCTGGACCTTGCTCGGGATTGCCGGTTGGGGATTCGTCCTGATCGGCCTGATGGATGTCGGGTTCGTCTGGTACCCCACGGCGTTCGGGAACGGGGGCTGGGAGCTCGGGTCAGTCACTGCCGCCCTGAACGGACTGCCGCTGCCGGCCCTTGGGCTTGCCCTGATTCTGGCCGGGGCGGTGGCCCGGGGGGCCGGCACGACCGCCCGGATCGTCCAGGTCCTGTCGGCCTGCCTGGTGGTTGCGGTTGTGGTCATGGGCGTGGTGTTTGCCAGGAGGGTGCCGGAAGCGTTGGCGGCGACTTCGGACGCTCTCGGCTCGGCCGGTCTTCGCAAGGCCATCGTCAGGTCGGTCGCTCAGATCGCGATCTACGGTGGGTTCTTGGTACTCGTGATCCGCCGTGCTGGGACTTTGCTCAAAACTGGTGATCGCGGCTGATGCGTGGGTGTGACAGGCGTTGTGCGCAGGCCTCAGGGCAAGAAGTGGGATTCCGGGGGTATCCGGCCAAGGCGTTTTGCCGTAAGTGATTGTATCCCTTGCCTTTGGCAGGTTGATCCGAGGGTGTGGTTGTCAAGATACTGAACGGCTCATTCTTTGCTACCGGAGAGCGGAACCGTGGATAGGTGCTGGCAGCTAGTCATCGGGGTGGGGGCGGCCTTCTGGGCCGTCGGTTGGTTGGATGTCGCGTTGTTGTGGTATCCGCCACAGATCGGAACGGCTGGCTGGGAGTTCGGGGTAATCTCGGCGTCGCTGAACGGCTTACCGGTGCCGGTGATAGGGACGGTGTTCATATTGGCCGGCGCGGTTGCCTTGGGTCATCGTCGTTTGGCCCGCGGGGCTCAGATTGCTGGGTTGGTGGCGGTGGTAATCGTGGGTTTCATGGCCGTGTTATACGGACTCTCGGCGCCGGTGACACTCGGGACGGCGTCTGATCCAACCGGCATGGGAAGCATCAAAAAGACTCTGGCGCGGTCCCTGGTACAGATCGGCTTGTATCCTGTGGTCATTGGGTGGGTAGTTTTTCGGGCGAATCGTTTTATCAAGAGTGGCGACAATGGTAGCTACGAAACCTAAGGGGAACGCGATGAGAAACCTGATCAAAATGGCGGCGGTGGCCGCGACCGTAATCGTGGCCGCGCCGGGTTCGGCTGTTGCGGCGGACGCTTACTGGAACCAGCAATGCACCAACGGCGGCTGGACCTTCAACACCTGCGCCTCGGCGCACGTGACGGTTTCCGGGAATACCGTCACCCTCCGAATTTGGAACCTCGCCGGGCTGCCCGGGTCCAGCACCTTCGCCAATACGGGCTTCACCGCGGTCGGGCTCAGTAGTCTCGGGAGCGGGCTGACGTTCCAGAACCTCCAGGCCTACTACCCGAACGGGACCGCCTACGCTGGATGGGGTTTCGCACAAGGTGGGGGTGGCATTCAAGGACCGGTCGGGTCGCAAGGGGTTTCGATCAGCGGCATCGGCAGCTCCATCTTCAGCCAGTACGCGACCAGCATTGCAGGAAATGGAAGTCCGGCTGTTACGGGTTGGGCCGGATCGGGTCAGTATGGGAGCGGCTTCGTGAGTTTCTCGTTCCAGACGTACACCAGGACGTGCACGGGGAATGGCCGGAACCAGGTCTGTATCGATACGCCGACCACGATCAGTCTGACGAACGCGATGCTCGGTCTCCATGCCCAGGCCGGGCCCGCCGGGCAGTCGACCGGGTATGAATGCCTGGCGACCTCTCCGGCCCCGACCTCGACGCAGACCAATCCTTGCGGTTCTCCGCCGCCTCCGACGGTGGTACCGGAGCCTGCCACGATGATCTTGCTGGGGACGGGATTGATGGCGCTGGTTGGGGCTGACACCGTTCGTAGGCGCCGGAAGAAGTCGGTTCTGTAGGGATATCCGTAGGCCCCGGGACGGCCCCCTTCTGCTCGAAGGGGGCCGTTTCTTTTTGGGAGGACCCTGACCGTCTCTGCCGCCCACGGGCGGCGTCGTGGCGAATGGTTGGGGAGATCGGGTAGAATTCCGGTCCACGAACGAACCGGGTCCGATGCTGCTTCCGCTCCTTGTCCTCCTCCAGGCCGCGGCCCCGCCGTACTGGCAGCAGCAGGTGTCCTATACCATCGAGGCCTCGCTCGATGAACCGGCCGGGATGCTCCGCGGCAGCCAGCGCGTGGCCTACCGGAACCACTCGCCCGACACCCTGACCTCGATCTCGTTTCATCTCTATCTCAACGCGTTCCGCCCCGGGTCGCGGTGGGCCGACGCCGATAGCGCCGAGCAACGGCGCCGGTTCAACGACTTGGCGGATCCGGAATTCGGATTGAATCAGGTGGCCAATGTCCGGATCATGGGGAGCGTCGTGGCGCCGGAGTATCCGTTCGCGCCCGACAGCACCATCGTGCGGTTTCGGTTGCCGCGCCCGCTGCCCCCCGGTGGTAGCCTGGACGCGGAACTCGACTGGTTGGCCCGTCCCTCGACGCTGCCCCGCCGTCAGGGGCGCCGGGGCCGCGCGTTCGATTTCGCCCAGTGGTACCCGAGGGTCGTGGCCTACGACAAACACGGCTGGCAAGAACATCCCCTCTATCCGGCCGGTGAATTCTACGGCGACTTCGGCGACTTCACCGTAGCGCTCGACGTGCCGGACGACCAAGTCATCGGCGCCACCGGCGTCCCACTTTGCGGCGATCCTGGCTGGGAACGGGCCAATCAATA
>JANPEL010000014.1:0-1640 GCA_031431925.1 Gemmatimonadota bacterium
GGCCTCTCGACTGGTTTGTACTATGCGCCTGCCAGCTATGCCACGACCGAGGAAGTGATCGAGCTCGCCAAGGTCGCCGGCCGGGCCGGTGGCTACTACGACTCCCATATCCGGGATGAGTCGAGCTACACGATCGGCCTGCTGGGTGCGGTGGACGAAGTGCTCCGGATCGGGCGTGAGGCGGCGCTCCCGGTTCACTTTGCCCACATCAAAGCGTTAGGCGTCGACGTCTGGGGGAAAAGCGACGAGGTGGTCGCCAAGATCCTGGCGGCCCGGGCGGGCGGCCTTCGGGTTACCGCCGACCAGTATCCCTATACCGCCTCGGGGACCAGCGTAGGCGCATCGTTGCTGCCTCGGTGGGCCGAAGCGGGCGGGCGTGACTCTTTGCTTCGGCGGATCAACGACCCGGCCACCCGAGACAAACTGGTCAAAGAGATGACCGAAAACCTCCGTCGCCGGGGCGGGGCCGGGTCGCTGCTGGTGACCGCGGGGCGGTGGAAGGGGCAGCGCTTGGCCGGGATCGCGACGGCCATGAAGGTGGACTCGATTTCGGCGGCCCTCGAGATCATCAAAGCCGGCGATGCCGGCGTGGCGTCGTTCAATATGAATGACGCCGATATCGACCGGTTCATGGCCCAGAGCTTCGTGGTGACCGGTTCGGACGGATCGGGAGGCCATCCCAGGAAATATGGGACGTTCCCTCGGAAGATCCGCCGGTATGCGCTGGACCGAGGGGTAATTTCCCTGACCCGGGCCATCGAGGCTAGCAGTGGTCAGACGGCCCAGATCCTCGGCCTGGCCGAACGGGGCACCTTGGTCGTCGGGAACTATGCCGACATCGCGGTGTTCGATTCCACCACGATCGAAGACCAGTCGACGTATGATGCGCCGGAGCTCTTGGCCGTCGGAATGCGGTATGTCCTGGTGAACGGCCGGCTGGCGATCGATGCCGGCAAGGCGACGCCGGTCCTGGCCGGCCGCCCGCTGGCGCGGCGGGAACGATAGCCCGATGCCGAACCCCGGTATTTATGACATCGGCCTCGACCGGGGTGCGGCCAACTTTGCGCCGCTCTCGCCGGTGTCGTTTCTGGAGTGGAGCGCCTCGGTGTACCCGGACCGCCCGGCGGTTCTCCACGGGGCCCGCCAGTTCACTTGGCGCCAGACCTACCAGCGGAGCCGGCGGCTGGCCTCGGCCCTGGTCCGGGCCGGGATTGGCCGCGGCGATACCGTCGCGGTCATACTGACCAATACGCCCGAGATGTACGAGTGCCATTTCGGCGTCCCGATGACGGGTGCGGTCCTTAATACGATGAACGTCCGGCTCGACGCTTCGACCATCGCTTTCATGCTCGACCACGGCGAAGCCAAGGTCCTGATCACGGATCGCGAGTTCAGTCCGACGGTCCGCGCCGCGTTAGGCCAATGTTCGGCCAAGCCGATGATCATCGATGTGCTCGACCCCGAGTACGCCGGCCCGGGCGACCGGCTGGGCGAGGCCGAGTACGAGGGCTTTCTGGCGGGGGGTGACCCGGAGTATGCCTGGACGCCGCCGCCAGACGAATGGGATGCGATCTCGCTCAATTACACCTCGGGTACCACCGGCAATCCGAAGGGTGTGGTGTTTCACCATCGCGGCGCGC
>JANPEL010000015.1:0-13243 GCA_031431925.1 Gemmatimonadota bacterium
GACACCCCGACCAGCGGGTATCACGAAACCTTGACGCAGCTCTACCTGAGTTTGATCGATGGGTTTGTCCGAGAGTGGACCGGGCCGACCGACTATCCAACGATGGCAGCCGCGGTGGCGGAAGCGCTCGATGACCGGCGAATTCCGCTTCGGTACTACAGGGAGGCCCGGCTCCGTTCGACGGAGGCTCGGGCCACCTGGGTCGCGCCGGATCTCATTTCGGACCCGGCGGCGGCCCGGCGGCCGGGGCCGGTTCACTCCCCGCCACCCGAACCTTCGACTGGGGATTGAGTCGTTCGGCCCCGCCGACCACGACCAGATCGCCGACCGCCACCCCACTCAGCACTTCGACCGACCCAGGCTTCCGGACCCCCAGTTCAACCTTCCGTCGCTCCGGCGTATCCCCGACGACCACCCACACAAAGTTCCCGGCGGGAAGTTGGAGGATCCCCTCCTCCGGCACCACGATCGCCGTCAGCCGGCGGGTGGTTTCCAGCCGGGCCTCGATGAACATCCCGGCCTGAAGCAGGTGCGCCGGGTTCGGCACCACGGCCTTGACGGTGATAGTCCGGGCCGGAAGCTGGACCCGGGGATCGACGAAATCGACCCGACCGATGAAATCACGCCCTTCGAGCGCGGCGACCCGAAGGCTCACGGTCTGACCTACCTTGAGGCGCTCGGCATACCGCTCCGGGACCTGGAACGAGGCGCGTTGCGGGTTCACCGTCTGCAGGGTGATCAGGCGGGTGTTCTGGGTGACATAGTCGCCCAGGCTTACGAATCGGGCCCCGGCGACCCCGGTCCACGGGGACCGCACCACGGTCCGGTCGAGTCGCACCTCCAGCAAAGCCAGGCCCGCCCGGGTGCTTCGGGCACTGGCCTCGGCCCGTTCCACGTCGGCTTGGGCGGCGGCTTTTTCGGCCAGCAACTGTTGAGTCCGGGCCAACGCCTGCTCCGAGAGGTCGCGATCGGCTTCGGCCCGAGCCACTTGCGCCTTGAGTTCGGCGTCGTCGACCTTGAAAAGCGGGGCGCCCTTTTCGACTCGAGCCCCCTCCCGGACATAGATCTCGACCAGCCGGCCGTCGACGTCGGGGCGGAGCTCGATCGATTGGAGCGATTCGATCTGGCCGGTGGCCGTGATCGCGTCGATGACGGTATCGATGGTCGCGGCTCGAACCTCCACCGAGACCGGCCCGCTCGGCCGGCCCCCGCCTGCTTGGGGTGAGGGGGCGTCAGACTTGGCACAACCCGCGGCGAGCACCGCCAAGGCAAGCAACGCTGATTTCACACTAGTCCTTGAGATCATGGAAACGCCGTCCGATCAGTGCCTCGAGCCCGGCTAAGGCCAGTCGGGTGGCGTAGCGGGCCTGGACCAAATCGGCCTGGGCCACGGTGAGTTGCGATTGGGCATCGAGGAGATCGAGAATCGTGCTCGCGCCGGCCCGATACCGGGCCTGCTGGACCCGAAAGTTTTCCTGGGCCACCCGAACTCCGATTTCGGAGTACCGGGCCGCGATCAATGAGTTGGCATGGGCCTGATACGCCTCGGTTACGTCGGCTTCGGCGGCAAGTTCCAGATCCTGGCGGACCGCGACGGCCACGTCTCGGGCCACCCGGGCCCGGCTCAGATTGAGTTCTCGATTGAAGTTGTCCCAAAGCGGAAACGCCACGCCCAAGCTGACGGACGACCGGCTGAGGCCCTGGGGAAAGAACCGGTCGCCAAACTTGGAGACGTTGGCGCTCAGCGTGGCCTGGGGGAAATAGGCGCCGGTCCGGGATTTGACCGTGGCCGCGGCCGCTCGCTCATTGCCCCGGGCAATTCGATACTCCGGCCCTTGTTCGAGCGCCAAGGCCACCGCCGCGGGCAGGCTGATCGGCGGATCGGGCGGCACGGTCGTGTCAAGCGGGAACGCATCGACCGGCCCCCGGGTACCGACCCGGCGACCCAACTGAAGCCGGGCCACGGAAAGGCGGGTTTCCTCCCGAAGCAAGGACACCCGGGCCCGGTTGACTTCGAGCAACAACTGGAGCGAATCGGTCTGGACCACCGCGCCGCTCACCACCCGAGCCCGAGCGACCACCAGCTGCTCCTCGGCCCGGCGGAGCCGGTCTCGGGCCACGTCGGCAAGTTCCCGGCTCCCCAACACTGCGTAGTAGTCAACCTCGGTGCCGAGTGCGGCTAGGAATTGGGCTTGGACTTGGGTGGCCCGGGCGGTCTCGAGCTCGGCCTTGACCCGGTTCATCTCGGCCAGCTTCCGGCCGCCGGTAAACAACTCGTAGCGCGCATCGGCACGGGCGTTGACGATGGTTTTCGCCCGCTGACCGGTGCCGGTATTGAAGATCTCAACGGAGTAGTTGGCGAGATCGGTACTGACGCTCAACGAGGGAAGCACGAAGGTGGACCGGGCCGCTTTTCGGGCCCACTCCGCGCTGCCGACTTGGCCAAGCGCGCGGACGTAATTCGGATCGAGCCGGGTGGCGCGCTCGATGGCCTGGGTCAGGGTGACTTGCGGAAGCGAATCGGCGGCCACCAACGAGAGCCAGAACAGCGCTCCACCGATCATGGAGCGTCTCCCGTCATGGCGACCGCCGACTCGGCGACTTTCGGTTTGCGAACCCGGCCGAGGACCTGGTCGAGCAGCGAGTAGACGACTGGCACGAGAAACAGCGTCATGGCGGTTGAAAGGATCACTCCGCCGACGATCGCGTAGCCAAGCGGGCGGCGGCTCGAGGAGCCGGCCCCGAGACCCAGCGCGATCGGCACCGCCCCAACCACCGTGGCCACCGAGGTCATCAAGATCGGGCGAAGTCGGATCCGGCCGGCTTCAAGGAGCGCGCTCAAAGTGTCCTGACCCCGCTCCTTCAGCTGATTGGCATACTCAACCAGCAGGATCGAGTTCTTGGTGACCAGTCCGATCAAGAGGATCATCCCGATCTGACTGTAGAGATTAATGGTCGACTTGGCGATAAATAGCGTAAAAACGGCGCCGGTAACCGCCGGCGGCACCGCGAGCAATACCGTGAACGGGTGGACGATAGACTCGAACTGAGCCGCGAGCACCATGAACACGACGATCAGGGCCAAGACGAAGGCGAAGTAGAGGGCGCCGCCGCTTTCTTCGAGCTCGCGCGACTCGCCGGAAAGCGCCACCGTGGCGCCCGCGGGCAAGACCTCCGTGGCCAAGGCCCGGAGCGAATCGACGGCTTCGCCGAGGGTAAAGCCCGGAGCCAAACTGGCATTCAGGGTGGCCGAGCGGATTCGGTTGAAGTGGTTGAGCTGGCGAGGACCGACGTTTTCGGTGACCCGGGCCAATTGGTCGAGTTTAATCAGCTGACCGCCCCGGCCCTTGACCGTTAGGTCGCTCATGTCGGACGGGGTGGCCCGGGCCGCGGGATCGAGTTGGACCACCACATCGTAGAGTTCGTTGTCACGGGTGAACGTGCTGACCCGTTGGCCACCGAGCAGGGTTTGCATTGTGGTGGCCACATCCCGGACCGGCACGCCGAGGTCCTCCATCCGGTCGCGCTCGTAGCGCACGGTCAGTTCCGGCTTATTGACCCGAAGGTCGGTGTCGACGTTGATGAGCCCCTTGATCTGCCGAGCCCGGCGAATCAGGGTGTCCATCGACGTCACCAGCGAATCGAAGTCCGGGTGCCGGACGACAAATTGGACCGGCTGGCCAAAGCCGCCGAACGCGGGCGGATTGCTGCCGAAGGCCAGGACGCCAGGCACGGCCGACAGCTTGGGCTGTAGTTCAGCGAGTACGTCCTGGACCGACCGCTCCCGGTCGGACCAGTCGACCATCCGAATGAACAACATCCCGGTATTGACTCGCCCGCCGCCACCACCGCCGCCGCCGAAAGCGACCATGCTGTTCATGGTGTAGATCTCGGGCACGTCGGACAGGATCTTCTCGACCTGTTTCTGATACTCGTCGGTGTACCCGATCGAGGCGCCTTCCGGGGCCACGACGTTGACCATGATCATGCCGCGGTCTTCCGGCGGGACGAACTCGGTCTTCAGGGCCTTGAAGGTGAACCAGGCCAGCACCAGCATGGCCCCGGCGCCAGCCATGGCCATGCCCCGGTGGCGGAGGGTGGCGGCGAGGAGGAACTGGTACCCGCGGGTCAACCCATCGAAGCCGCGTTCGAGGAATCCGAACAAGGCGCCGTGCCGCTCCGGCACCCGGAGGATCTTGGCGCACAGCATCGGGGTCAGCGTCAGGGCCACGAAACCAGAAATCGCCACGGCGGCGGCGACCGTAATCCCGAACTCGTTGAAGAGCCGTCCGGTCGAGCCTTTGAGGAAGGCGAGCGGCACGAACACCGCGACCAGCGAAATCGTCGTGGCAATCACGGCGAAGGCGATTTCGCGGGTGCCGTTGATGGCGGCCGTTTCGGGGTCTTCGTGCAGTTCTTCTTGTCGCCGGTAGGCGTTCTCCAGCACGATGATGGCGTCGTCGACCACGATCCCGATGGCCAGGATCAGGGCCAGGAGGGTCAGGTTGTTGATCGAGAAATCGAGGAAGTACATGACCGCGAACGTCGCGATGATGGAGGTTGGAATCGCGAGGCCCGGGATGATGGTGGCCCGGAGGTTTCGGAGAAACACGAAGATGATGAGGACGACGAGACCGCCGGCCAGCACCAGCGTCTCCTGGGCTTCCTTGATCGACCGTTTGACGTAGATCGAGTTGTCGTATCCGATGGTCAGCTCGATGCCGGGAGGCACCTGGAGCTTGGGGACCAGGGCGTGGATGGCGTCGGCTACCTCGACCAGGTTGGCTTTGGACTGCCGAGTCAGGGAGACCCCAATGGCCTGTTGGCGATTGAACCGGAACCGGCTCCGGTCGTCTTCGGGGCCCAACTCGACGCGGGCGACGTCGCCGAGTTTGACGAGCTGGCCGTCCATATTGGCGACGACGAGGCCGGAGAACTCCTCGGGGGTCTTGAGTTCGCCCAAGGACCGGACCGTGAACTCGCGTTGGTTCGATTCGATCCGGCCGGCGGGAATCTCGACGTTCCGGCTCCGGATGGCGCTAATGACTTCGGTGGTCGTGAGCCCCCGTGACGCCAGCTCCGGCGCTTTGAGCCAGACGCGCATGGCATAGCGACGTTCCCCGCGGATATCGACCCGGCCAATCCCGGCCACGGTCTGGAGCGGGGTCTTCACGTACCGGTCGGCGATCTCGGTCAACTGGAGGAGGTTGTAGTTGTCGCCGGTCAGCGAGATGAACATGAACGGGCGGGCGTCGGCATCCTGCTTGGAGACCACCGGCTCTTCGACCTCCTCGGGGAGGCGGCGGCGGACCCGGGACACCAAGTCCCGAACGTCCTGGGCGGCCACTTCGACGTCCCGATCGAGGTTGAACTCGAGGGTGACGTTGGCCGATTGCTCCGAGCTGACGCTCGTCATGGTGCGGAGCCCCTCGGCCGCGGACAGCTCCTCTTCGAGGACGTCGGTGACGGCGGATTCCATGACCCGCGGGTTGGCCCCCCGGAGAAAGACACTGACCGACACGATCGGCGGATCGACGTCGGGGTATTCGCGAATGGTCAGCTGGCGGTAGCCAATGACGCCGAACAGCACCAATGCCAAACTGAGCATGGTGGCCAGGACGGGCCGCCGGATCGAGAGATCGGAGAGAATCATTGAAGACGCCTTTGGGGAGCGACGATCGCTCGGGAAGCCAGCCCCTATGGTACGCTTACCCTCGTGGGGACGTTACAGGGTAGATTTCGGACTCATTCACTCGGGAAATCTCGATGGCGGTCAAGCTCAGTGCCCGGCAGCAGGCCATGCTGGCGGTGTTGGAGACCTTTCCGGCCAAGTTCGCCATGATCCATCGGCTGATCGAGGAGATGGCATCGCCGCACGTCGACGTATCGGTGCAACGGCGGCTGACTCGGACGCTCGACGAAATGAAGATCGGGGCCCAATCGGTGGGGCAAGTTGGACTGGCAGACGCCCTGGGCGCGTTGGCCACCCTGGGGCGGCGGACCGGCGGGGTCCAGACCAGGGCTCGGGGGCTTCGCGAAGGGTTTACCGGGTTGAAGATCAACTTCGAAGGCGCGGTCAAGGCAGCGAGCAAGCCGGAGGCGGTGGCGGAGGTTGTCGGCGACCTCCCGGCAGTGCCTTAGTCTTTGTCCTTGACGAACTTGTCGATGATCGGGCCGCTCATCAGGGCCGCCATGGCGTTGACGAGCACCCCGATGAGCAAGGTCACGAAGGTCAGGGCCGCGAGGATCCCAGCGGCGCCAAGGAAAGCGAAGAACCGACCGACGTTGTCGAGCATGGGGGGTCCCGGGTCAAAAGGCGAAGGCAATGTAAGACTCGGGCCTTGAGGCGGCAACCGGCTGGCGATCAGGCCGACTTGATCTCGGTCCAGAGCCGGTCCCAGGCCTCGGCCGCCGGCCCCAAATCCACCTGGTATTCGAGGCGGGCCAACTCCAGAGCCGTGGGATAGGGGATCTGGGCCCGGGTCAGCGGCACGGCGGCCTGGTTC
Organism: Gemmatimonadota bacterium; assembly: GCA_031431925.1. Classification (GTDB taxonomy): domain Bacteria; phylum Gemmatimonadota; class Gemmatimonadetes; order Gemmatimonadales; family GWC2-71-9; genus SHZU01. The sequence goes on from JANPEL010000015.1 coordinate 6,507, forward strand.
GGGGTCCCATAGCCGGTCTTGTCGGCAATGGCGGCGGCGACCTCGGGGCGGAGCACGTAGTTCATGAATTCATGGGCCGCCCGCCGATGCCGGGCGGTCTTCGGAATGGCGAGCCCATCGGTGAAGATCATGCTGCCTTCCTGCGGGATGACGAAGCCGATGCCGGGTTGTTCCGCCATGGCTTGGGCCGCGTCGCCGCTCCACAACTGCGCCACCCAAACATCACCGGCAATCAGCTGGGCTTTGACCGGGGCCGAGACATAGGCCTTGAGATTGGCCTTGGCGGCCAGCGCATCGACTTTGGCCGCGGCCAGATCGGCCGGGGCGCTCGAGTTGAGGGACTTTCCGCGGTACTTGAGGAAGGTCCCGATCACATCCCGACTGTCGTCCAGCATCGTCATCTTGCCCCGATAGGCCGGATCGAAGAACACCGCCCAGCTGTCGGGCGGCGGGGCCACTTTGTCCTTCCGATACGCAATGCCGGTCGTGCCCCATGCCCATGGAACCGAGTGGGCGTTCCCGGGGTCCCAGGGCGGGTTCACGAACAACGGCGACACATTGCCCCAATTGGTCAGGTAGCGCCGGTTGAGGGGGGCAATCAAGTCGTTCGCGAAGAGGGCCGCGAAGATGTTGCTGGTGGGAAGGATCAAATCGTATCCGCTGGCCCCGGCCAACAGCTTGGCAATCATCTCCTCGTTGCTCTCGAAGGTGTCGAGGGTCACCTTGACCCTGAACTCCGTTTCAAAGTCCGGGATCGTCCGGTCCGCGACGTAGTCCGACCAGAGGTACAGATTGAGCTCGGGCTCGACCGGCCCGAGGTCGCCGTCCACGGCGCCCGATTGGTCGGGCGGTGTTTTTCCGCAGGCGGCAAGGTTCAGGGCCGCCAGCCCGGCGCCGGTGGCCAGGGTCCGGCGGAGGAATTCGCGGCGGGGCCAGGGGTTCGAGGGGGTGAAGGTCACGGGGTAAAGGTATTTGGGCTCGGCACTCGGCGCTCGGCACTCGGCACTCGGCGGGTGGAACGAAAAGCGGGGGGGGCTCGTCAGGATTGGAATGGGACCATCGGTGACGGGCGCTATTGAGACGGGCGAGGGGTCGTTTGCCAGGGTTGCGATTCCGGTGGCCGGCGGGATCGAGATCATCCCGGTGGGCCGGATCGACTGGCTCGAATCGGACGGGAACTACGTTCGAGTCCATATCGACGGGAGTCCGAGGATCGTGCGCGGCACGCTTCGCGGATTCATCGCGCGGCTCGACCCCGGCCGGTTCCGGCAGGTGCATCGGACCGCGGTCGTCAACATTATCCGGATCGCGGGAGTTCGGGCGGGCGTCAACGGTGACGGCACTCTCGTGCTGACGGGGGGCGAGACGTTGCGGTTGAGCCGGCGCTACCGCCAGTCGCTGCTCGAGGTTCTCCTCTCGCCCGCCGTCTCCGACTAGATCGGACGGACACGCTCCCGGCCGAGTTTCACGATCCCCGCCACCGAACTCTCCTCCGCTGAAGCCTAACGACACACTCAATCTCCCGGCTGACACAGGCTCTGTGTCACTTCGGCACAGGCGGTGGGCCGAAGCGACAGGCCGGGGGGACGGCAGGCCGTTCTTGGGGGACGAGCGGTGAGGCCTTGGAGTTGCCTTTCGTGATTCTCGCCGCGCGGATCGAGAGAGCGCGGGAGACTTCATTGAGGAGGCACCATGGTGGGTTCGAGATTCACGGTATTCATGACGGCAGTGTTGGTCGCGTCCGGAGGCGGGGATGCGGCGGCACAAGATCGCCAGATTTCGGGGCAAGTGACCCGGACGGCGGGTGGGCAACCGATCGCCGAGGCGGCGGTGTCGGTGATCGGGGCGATTTCGTCGGTGCGAACGGGACCGGATGGCCGGTTCACGATCAGCACGCGGAGCGGGGGCGTTCGGCTGCTGATCCGGGCCATCGGTTTTCAGCGGAAGGAGATCGCCGTGTCCGGCTCGACGTCGTCGGTCAGCGTCGCGCTCGATCAAGACATTTTCAAGCTCGAGGAAGTCATCGTGTCCGGGGCCGCGACCCAATCCGAGCGGCGGAACGCCAACACGGCGGTGTCAGTCGTCTCGGGCGATGACCTGACCAAAGTCTCGGCGCCGTCGATCGACGTGGCCCTCTCTGGCCGGATGGCCGGGGTATCGATCACGAGCAATGGCGGGGCGCCGGGGGGCGGGGCCCAGTTCCGAATTCGGGGCGGGACCAACACCGTCCTCGGTTCCTCCAACCCGCTCTATGTCATCGATGGCGTGATCTACAGCGACGTCCAAATTCCGAGCAACCGGAGCGCCATCAGCGCGGCAGGCGCCACCCAGGTAGGGGGCGGCAGCGGCGCCCAGGACGACCAAGTCAACCGGGCCGCCGACATCAACCCGAACGAAATCGCCAAGATCGAGGTCCTCAAAGGCGCCGCGGCGTCGTCGATCTATGGGTCCAAGGCGGCCAATGGCGTCGTGGTGATCACCACGCTGCGGGGCCAACCCGGCAAGGTCAAGTTCAACCTGACCCAAAGGGTCGGGACGTTTCAGCTGCTCCGGGGCCTTCCGTACCGGGTGTTCAAGGACGAAGCGACGGCGGTGGCGATCTTCGGCAACCGGGCCGCTCCGTACTTTGCCGGCGGCAAGGTGCCCGAGGCCCACGATCACTGGGCGGAGCTGTTCAACCGGAACGCCTTGTCGTATGAGACCGTGGTCGACATGAGCGGAGGGTCGGAGTCCACCCGGTTCTTCGCGACGGCCACGTCGAAGCGCGACGAGGGCATCGTCCAGAACACCGGGTTCGGGCGTCAGGCGATTCGGATCAACCTTGACCAGAAGCTCAGCCCGAAGTTCGACGCCGCCCTCAGCATGAACTTCAACCGGGGTGTCCAGCAGCGCGGATTCGGCGGGAACGCCAACAACGACGCCAGCTACGGTTATGCGATCAGTTTGATTCCGAGCTTCGTGGATCTCCGCCAGAACGCCGACGGCACCTGGCCGCAGCCGCTCGGGTCGGGCACCAATCCGTTTCAGCTGGCGGCGCTCGGCCGCAACAACGAGGAGACGTATCGGTTTACCGGCGGCCTCAATCTGAGCTATCGGGCGATCACGACGCCGACCCGAACCCTGCAACTGACCACGAACGCCGGCTCGGACATCTTCAACGCGGCGAGCGACCTGTATTCGCCGAACGAGTTGTTCTTCGAGGCCTCGAAGGTCCAGCCTGGCACCTCGCTCAAGGGGAGCGGCGCCAGCCGGTTGATGAATCTGAGCGCCAACGCCATCCATACCTACGCGCCGAGCGGCGGCCAGTTCGTCGCGACGACGTCGGCTGGGGCCCAGTTCGAAACCCGACGGCTCCGGACCAACAACATCCAGTCGACCGGGCTGATCCCGGGACAATCGAATGTGAACCAGGGGGCCACGGTGGCCGCGGTCGAGGCGCTGACCCAGGAACGGACGCTGGCTTTCTACGGCCAACAGGACCTTGGCCTGTTCGACCAACGCCTGAACCTGACCGGCGCCGTGCGGGCCGAGCGGAGCAGTGTGAACGGCGATGTTGGGAAGTACTACTTCTTCCCGAAGGTGTCGGGATCGTTCCGGCTCCCGAACACGCTCGGCGATGGCAGCGAGATCAAGATTCGCGGGGCGTATGGGAGCACCGGCAACCAACCGGTGTTCGGCCAGAAGTTCACCAACCTCGTGGGCGTCGTGTTCGGCGGGAAGACCGGGCTCAACGTTGGCGGGGTGGCGGCCGGTTCCGCCGTCATTCGTCCTGAGCGGCTTTGGGAGATCGAGACCGGCGCCGACGTGAGCTTGTGGAACGGGCGGGTGTCGATCGAGGCCACGGCCTTCCAACGGATCACCAAGGACCTGCTGCTCAACCGGATCCCGGCGATCACCACCGGTTTCATCGCGGAGGTCTTCAACGGCGGTCAACTTCGGAACGAGGGCATCGAGCTCTCGCTCGGCGTGACCCCGGTGCAGAGCCGGAACCTGACCTGGACGGTGCGGAACACCTTCGTCACTCTCCGCAGCAATGTCGATTCGCTTCCCGTGCCGGCCTTCAATCCACCGAACTCGGGCTTTGGGGCGTTCTACGGCGCGGCCCGGCTCGAGCAGGGCAAGTCGATCACCCAGATCCGCGGGAACTACCTCGACGCGACCAACACCCGAGTGGTCGGCCAAGTCGGGGATTTCAATCCGAGCTTCCGGATGGGCATCGCCAACGACCTCACGTGGAAGAACGTGTCGTTCAGCATGCTGTGGGATTGGCAGCAGGGCGGCAACGTCGTCAACCTGAACCAGAACAACTACGACCTTCAGGGCACGGCGGCTGACGCCGACACCCCGGCCGGCATCGAGCGGATTCGACTGGCCAATCTCGGAGTGGCGACGATCTACGTCGAGGACGCGACCTTCCTCAAACTCCGGGAGCTGTCGGTGGGCTGGAGCCTGCCGAGGCGGATTGCCCAGTCGTTCGGCGCCGGGATCAGCGAAGTCCGGTTGTCGGTGACCGGCCGGAATTTGCTGATGTTCACGCCCTACACGGGCTTGGATCCGGAAGTCAGCAACTTCGGGATTCAGGCGGTCGCGCGCGGCATCGACATCGCGCCGTTCCCGCCGAGCCGAAGTCTGTTCTTCAACCTTGCGGTGGGCTTCTAACCATGAAACGACCTATGATGACTCTGCGACAGACCTTGCTGGCAACCGGCCTGGTCATGGGCCTTGGGGCCTGCGGGAACTCATTCGACATTCAAAATGAGAACGCGCCGACGCTCGACGATTTGGTGGCGGCTCCGACTCGCAACAAGCTGGCCCTGACGGCCATCGGGATCAACTCGCAAATCCGGAACGACATCGGCGCGGATGTGTGGTGGTGGGGCGTGTTCGGGCGGGAGGGCTACAACCTCCAAGGCAACGACAACCGCAACACGGGTGAAATGATCCGGGGCCCGCTGGATGGGGGGTCCTTCGGCGCGGCCCTCCTGGCCGGCAAGTACCAAGCGCTTCGGACCATCGAAACCTACCTCAAGGCGATCCCCGGCGCAGGCGACATGACCGCGGCAGAGAAGGCCGCCTCCGCCGGGTTCGGCAAGACGATCAAGGCGCTCCAACTGTTCCGGGCGATCTTGCGGAACGGGACCTACGGGGCTTCGGTCGACGCCAGCCAGGCGGTGAACGCCGATCCGCCGCCGTTCCTGAGCGAGGTCAACGTCTACAAACATGTAGTGGAACTGCTGGAGTCGGCCAAGGCCGATCTCGCGGCCGGAGGGACCACATTCCCCTTCGCGACGCCAACGGGCATGACCGGATTCGTGACGCCCAGTACGTTTCTCCGGTTCAATCGCGGGCTTCTGGCCAAGATCCTGGTATTCCAGGGGTCGATGGCCGGTTGCGGCGCCCCATGCTACACGGCGGCCATCGCGGCGTTGAATGAGTCGTTTATCTCGACCACCGGGTTGCCGGACGCTCTCGGAAACGGCGTCTATTTCACGTTCTCGACGGCCGGTGGCGACCTCACCAGCCCGTTGGCCGTGTCGGCCACCAGCATCAGTTTCTTTGCTCACCCCTCGCTGGTGACGGGCGCGCAGAACCGGGCCAATGGTTCGCCGGATCTTCGGCGGCAGAGCAAGATCATTGACTACGCCGGCGACGGCGGCTCCCGGACGCTTGATGGCTTGACCGGGCGATACAAGTTCGCGGTGTACTTCACCTCGGGCAGTCCGGATTTGGCCAAGGGGATTCCGATCCTTAAGAACGAAGAGTTGATTCTGTTGCGGGCGGAAGCCAACCTCCAGCTTGGGAACACTCAGGCGGCGATTGACGACATCAACTTGATCCGGGCCCAGTCCGGTGGACTAGCCCCGACCACGTTGACGGCGGCGAGCCCGAAGGCCGATTTGATTACGGAGTTGCTGTACAATCGGACCTATTCGTTGATGTGGGAAAGCGGGACCCGGTGGCTGGATGCCCGGCGCTATGGCCGGTTGGGGTCGTTGCCGCTCGATCGGACGGGGGACGTGACGTTTACCCGGATGCCGATTCCGACGGCTGAGTGCCTAGCGCGAAGCTTGCCGGACAACTGCACGCCGCCGGTTCAGTAGTTCGGAGCGGTTGATGGGGGGCGAGCCCGGCGGCCGGTGGCCGTCGGGCTCGTTCTTTTGGGATACCGCCCGCCAATGAACTCGAATGAGCCGGCAAGGGCGTTTGGCAAATGGTGGCGCATTCGATTGGCCGAAGGGTACATTGCGGGCCGCACTGTATGTACAGGTGCGCCACAGCCCTGACTAATGCCCGATCCGATTGATCGCCTGAATGCCGCGCTTGCCGATCGCTACCGCCTCGAACGCGAGGTCGGCGCCGGGGGGATGGCCACGGTCTATCTCGCCGAGGACCTCAAACACCGGCGCCGCGTCGCGCTCAAGGTGCTCAGGCCCGAACTGGCGGCGGTACTCGGCGCCGAGCGGTTCATCCAGGAGATCACGACCACCGCGTCGCTTCAGCATCCCCACATCCTGCCGTTATTCGACAGCGGACGGGCGGATGGGTTTCTCTATTATGTGATGCCCTACGTGGAGGGGGAAACCCTTCGGAGCCGGCTCGACCGGGAGACCCAACTGGGCGTCGAGGAGGCGGTCCGGATCGCGACCGAAGTGGCCGACGCGCTCGACTACGCCCACCGCCACGGGGTAATCCACCGCGACATCAAGCCGGAGAACATCCTGCTGCACGACGGGCGG
>JANPEL010000016.1:0-5305 GCA_031431925.1 Gemmatimonadota bacterium
GCGCCGCCATCGCCACCGGATCACCGAGATCCCGAAGGCCCTTGAAGTTGACGCCTTTGACCACCCGGCCCCCTTTGACATCGAGGCAGACGATCAGCCGGCTCGCCATCATTTGGCGATCCGCACGTTTCCTTTGGTCGACGCGATGGCCGCGGCCGGCACGATGGCCTCCGCGAGCGCCATCCCCAAGGCCTTGAACCCGGCTTCGACGATGTGGTGACGGTCAGTGCCGCGGCGTTTGATCAGGTGGAGCGTGCACCGGGCGTGATCGGCAAACGACCGCATCCAATGATCGTAGAGCCCGCTCGGTAATGGGCCCCGATAGTAGGGCCGCCCGCCGAGATCGAACGCGCACTCGACCACGGCATCGTCCATCGGCACAACCGCGTGGCCATACCGGCGAATCGGCGGCGCGAACTCTTCTCGAACCAAGAGGCCGACCACGATGGCCACATCCTCGATGATGTGGTGCTGGAGATCGCCGGTGGCCTCGATCGTCAGACCGACCCCGGCATAGCGAGCCAGCACCGTCATCATGTGATCCAAGAACGGCACCGTGGTGCTGATCGTGACCGGCCCCTCGCGGGTCAGGGTGCCGCGAATCGAGGTTTCTTTGGTTTCCCGTGTCAATTCACTCATGTCCCGAACTCCAAGGCAACGGCCTCCCGATCGAGGCGGCCGGTATAGAATGCCATGCCCGCCACGGCCCGGGCCGCGCCCGCCGCCCGGAGGGCCTTCAGATCCTCGATGTCCCGAATCCCGCCGGAGGCCTGCACCGGGTGCCGAGTGCTCTTCACGACCCACGCCGTGAGCGCGAGGTCTGCTCCGGTTTCCGATCCCTCGACGTGTACCGCGGTGACCAGCACCCCGGCCAGCGGCAGCGGATCGAGGCTCGCCAGGACATCGCTGATCGACCGGCCGGTGCCGGTGGCCCAGCCGCGAGTCAGCACCTCCCGGCCCCGGACATCGGCCGCCACGACGATCCGATCGGGATAGGCCCCGGCGATGGTCGCAAGCCACGCCGGATCCTCGAGCGCCCGAGTCCCGACGACGACCCGGTTCACCCCCGAGGCGATCAAGGCATCGACCCGCTCGGTCGACCGGACCCCCCCGCCCACCTGGACACCGCCGCCTAACCGCGACACGATCGCGGCAATCGCCGCCGTGTTGTGGCCCTGTCCCGTCGCGGCGTCGAGATCGACCACGTGGATTTCGGCGAACCCGGCCGCTCGCCACCCGGCGGCCACGCCGGCAGGATCGGGAAGCCGGACCCGCTCGGCGTGGTAGTCACCACCGACCAGCTGAACGCAGGCCCCGTCCCGCACATCCACCGCCGGCATCACGATCATCGCCGGCTCGCTTCCAAGAATCCGTGGATCATCGCGACTCCGGGCGCCGAACTTTTTTCGGGATGAAACTGAACCCCTAACGTCCGGCCAACCCGGATGGCCGCCGGGAATCGGTCATCCTGGTACCGGCTCCACGCCACGGCGGGTTCCGAACGATCCGGCCGGCCCACATAGCTGTTGGCGTAGTAGACGGTCCGGAGGCCGGACGCGGCCAGGACCGGGTCGCTCACATCCTCCAAGTCATTCCACCCGATCTGCGGCAACCGGTCAGCGGCAATCCGGGTTACCCGGCCGGCTACCACGGCGAGCCCCTGCCCGGCGCCTTCGTCGGACCCGTCGAACAACAGTTGGTGGCCCAGACAGATCCCAAGGCATGGCAGCCCGTCGAGGAGGGCTTGCCGGATGGCATCGCGGCCCGGCGCCATCCGGGCGGCGGCCGGTTCGAACGCCCCCACGCCCGGCAGGATCAGGACATCGGCGCCCGCCGCCGCCACCGGATCGGTCTCGATGACCGGCTCCACGCCGGAGGAAGCGATGGCCTTGGCCAGGGAGTGGAGGTTTCCGGCCCCATAGTCAAAAATCGTGACTCTCATCGGGGCAGGTCGGTCATGGCAGCCACCAGCCGGTCCATCATCGGCTCGGGCCCGATGGTAATCCGGAGCACGTCACCGACCACCAGGGCGCCCGTGATGGCCCTGACGGCAATGCCGCGGCCGGCCAGGAACGCCGCCGCCGCCGCCGCCGCATTGGACACAGTTACCGCGATGAAGTTGGCGTCCGAATCCGCCACCGGCCACTCGAGGGCCCGAAGCCGCCTAACGGTATCTCGACGGATCGTGCGGGTCTTTCCAACCACGTCGTCGAGCCACACCTGGTCATCCCGGACCGCCGCGGCCGCCGCCTGCTCGGCGACGGCATTGACCTTGAACGGACCGCGCCCCTTTTCCACCTCGCGCACCAGGGCGGCCGACCCGACCCCGTAGCCGATCCGAAGCCCGGCCAAACCCCACGCCTTGGAAAAGGTCCGGGTAACCAGAAGGTTGTCCCGCTTGGCTGCCTCTTCCGCCCAACTAGTGCCCAGATATTCCGTGTAGGCCTCATCGAGAATTACCACGCCGGGCGCCCGGTCCACCAAGAGGCGGACCCGGCCGACCGACGCGGCGGCGCCGCTCGGATTGTTCGGCGTCGCGACGTAGATCAGCGGCGCCCCAGTGGCCAGCAACCCTTCGACGTCAGGCTGACCGTCCGGCCGAGTGGCCACCGGAACCGGTTTGAGCGAGTTGGCGGCGGCAAAGTGGGGGGTCATGACGAACGTCGGGGCCGTGTAGGCCAGGATCGATCCCGGAACCCCGAGCGCCCGCATCGCGGAGTCCAGGATGTCATTGGACCCACACCCACCGACGATGGTGGCCGGGCTGACCCCGAGCCAAGTTCCCAGCGCGTCCCGAAGCGCTTCGTTGCCCGGCGTCGGGTAGCGGGCCGGATCGCCGCGGCTCCAGGCCGCCAATGAAGCCAACGCCGACGGGGCCGAGCCGAACAGATTGGTGTTGTCCGACAGGTCGCATTCCGCCTGGCGACCCTCATGGCGGTAGACGGAGAGGTGCTCGTAGCCGGCGCGGGTCATCGGGTCTCCCATCGTTCTGCTGCTCTGGCGTGACCCGGAAGCCCCTCGGCTTCGGCGAGCACCGCGGTATCGCCCGCCAATCGGCTCGCGGCCAACGGCGTGATCGTCTGATACGTCGTCCACCGAAAAAAGTCCGGGGCCCCGAGCCCAGAGTACGCCCGGGCCAAACCGCCGGTCGGAAGGACATGGTTGGCGCCGGACAGGTAGTCACCAAAAACCACCGAACTGCTCGCCCCAACGAACACCGCCCCCGCCGTCCGAAACCGATCCGCCTCCGCCTCCGCCCCGTCGAACGCCAACAAGAGATGCTCCGCCGCAAACTCGTTGGCAAACCCCACCGCCTCATCCAAATCCGCCACGCTCAGCAATCCGCCCCGGGCCGCCAACGCCGCCCGAATGACCTCTTCCCGAGGCGCCCCTAAAATCTGTCGCCCCAGCGCCGCCTCAATCCCGCCGAGCACCGAGTGCCGAGTGCCGAGTGCCGAGCACACTGCCTCCGGATCATGCTCGGCTTGGGCAATCAACTCCGCCGCTACCACCTCGGGATCGCTGGTGTGGTCGGCGATGATCAGCACTTCGCTCGGACCCGCGGGGCTGTCGATCCCGACCCGGTCGGACACTTGGAGCTTGGCCTCCATCACATAGACGTTGCCCGGACCGACGATCCGGTCAACCGCCGGCACGGTTTCGGTGCCGAACGCCATGGCGCCGATGGCTTGAGCGCCACCGATCGCGAACAACCGGTCGGCCCCCGCCAACGCCGCGGCCGCCAGAATCGTCGGCGCCGGGAGCCCGTCGGGTCCCGGCGGGGAACAGACGACGACGTCATCGACGCCGGCCGCCTTGGCCGGCACCACGCCCATCAGGACCGACGACGGGTAGGCCGCCCGTCCGCCCGGAACGTAGACCCCCACGCGCGTGAGGGGATAGGGCCGCCGCTCGATCCGGACCCCCGGCTCCGTTTCCACGATCGTCGGGACCGGCCGGCCTGCCCGGTGCACGAGGTCGATGTTCCGGGCCGACCGTTCGAGCGCCCGGCGAACCCTCGGATCAAGCCGCGCCAACGCCTCGGCCCACACCGCCTTGGGAACCTCCAGCGCGGTGGCCTCGACCCGATCGAACCGGGCGGTGAACTCGCGGACCGCTCGGTCGCCCTCGCACCGAACCCGATCGAGGACCTCCGCCACCGCGGTTCGAACGTCGCGCGGTCCCGACGCGCTCCGGTTGAGTAACGCGCGCCGCTCCTCGGCCGACAAATCGGCCAGCGGCCCCCGAAACCGAACCGAGACCCCGCTCATGGAACCAGCCGTTCGATCCGGGTGACCAGGATCCCGGTTGCGCCTAACGTTCGGAGATCGGCAATGGTCCGGTCCACACTCGAGGCCGCCACCACCGCATGGACAGCCACGTGGCTGCCGTCGTTCAGGATGTCGACCACCGTCGGCCCGTTGATCCCGGGCACCACCGAGCGAATCCGGTCGAGTGCCGACCGGGGCACGTTGGCCATCACGTATCGCTGACCCCGGGCCCGAATAACCGACTCGAGCCGGACCACCAACCCCTCGACGGCGGCCCCGGCATCCGGCGGCAACCCGCTCGCCGTCACCAGTCGGGCACTACTCTCAAGGATCGTGGCGATCTCGGCCAAGCCGTTCACCTTGAGGGTCGAGCCGGTCGACACGATGTCGACGATCAGATCGGCAATCCCCAAGTGCGGGGCGATCTCAGTGGCCCCCGACACCGGCACGATGGTGACCGGGATGTTGATCCGGCCAAAGAACGCCGCCGCGATCCGGGGGAACACCGTCGCGACCCGCGCCCCCGCGGGAATCTGATCGAGGGACTCGATCCCCCGGTCGTCCCGAGCCGCCACGACGATCCGGCACCGGCCGAAGTTGAGGTCGAGCCGGTCGACCAGCGCCCGCTCCGACTCGGTGACCAGATCCCACCCGGTGATCCCGACCAGGGCGGCGCCGTCGGCCACGAACTCGGGAATGTCCTGCGATCGGACGAAGATCGCTTCGTACTCGTCGCCGAGCCTGGCAATCAGGGCCCGGTCGCTCTGGACCCGGACGGAGAGTCCGGCATCGTCGAGCAGGGCCCGAACATCATCGGCCAACCGGCCTTTGTTTGGCAACGCGATTTTGAGCATTCGGCCTCGAAAAATAAAGCGGCCCGTCTGGTGACGGGCCGCGGAGTCATGTCGTTACGCCTGAAGGTTCGAACTAGCACCCCTGCGCAGCAAACCAGACCCCGGCCCGATGACCGTGGTGATGGTGGTGCGCGTGCCGAATCAGAGCGGTGTGCATGGCCCGAAGCTATCCCTAGCCGG
>JANPEL010000017.1:0-27856 GCA_031431925.1 Gemmatimonadota bacterium
GGCCCGTCCCCCGCGCGGTAACCCCACCGCGGCCCCCCGCCGCCCCCGGCACCGCGGTCGTGGCCAAGCGACTCTGGGCGGCGGTCAACCGGCCCAACGCCATGATCAAGATTCCCGGGACCAAGGCGGGACTTCCGGCCATCACCGAGTCGATCGCGGCGGGCCTCAACGTCAATGTCACCCTGCTCTTCGCGGTGGCCCGCTACGGGGCCGTGATCGATGCGTATCTGACGGGATTGGAACAACGAGTGGCCGCGGGTTTGCCGATTGCCGGGATCAGTTCGGTGGCCAGCTTCTTCGTCAGCCGAGTCGACGGACGGATCGATGGCATGCTCGACCAAGCGGGCGACCCCACGGGCCTTCGCGGAACGATTGCCATCGCCAATGCTGCCGCCGCCTACGCCGCGTTCGAACGCTCGATCGCGAGCCCTCGGTGGAAAGCTCTTGCAGAGAAGGGTGCGACCCCCCAGCGACCGCTGTGGGCTTCAACCAGCACCAAGGACCCGAAGTACCCGGACACCTATTACGTCGAAGCCTTGGTGGCCAAGGACACCGTCAACACCCTGCCGCCGGACACCTTCCTAGCCTACCGGGATCACGGCGACCCGGCTATCCGGATCGGGGCGGCCGTCGCCTCCGCGCCAGACCGGCTCGCCCAACTCGAAGCGGCCGGCATTCACCTCGACGAGGTCACGGATTTCCTGGAGACCGACGGCGTCACCAAGTTCGCCGCCTCGTATCAGTCGTTGCTGAACGGAATCGAGTCCAAAGCGGGGGCCTTAGCCGGGCGCTGAGTTGAGTCGGCGGCCTTGGGTTTTTTCTCCCTGGGACGCCGGGGCGGTGGCGGACGGGTCCAAATGGCGATGACGCCGCACCGGGCCTGGGCGCTTTCGAGCTCCGGCGGGGTCTCAGCCGGGCCCGAATAGACCTCGATGCCTTCGATTTCTCCGACCGGGGTCAGCCAAAGAACGGCCGGGTCCGTCGGAATCCCGTCCATGAAGAAGGCCGGGGAGCATCCCCGCGGGGCCCGGGCCATTCGGGCCACGCAGATCTGAGAGCCCCGGCATTCGATCCTGAGGCCGGGTACCATCCGAAGCGCATCCGGCACCGTCGAGGCCCGACGATCCTCGATGTACTTCCGGGTGATGTAACGACCCCGACCTTCCGATTTCCGCCGGAGCCAATCCGCCGGCCCGTGGTTCGCTCGTTCCTCGACCGTCAACTCCGGCAGATTCACGGCTTCGGGATTGGCCTCGAACTCAACCTCGAGGGTCTCGGATTCTTTCAGCAACAACGGCGACGTCATCGTGGCATAACCGATGGCCGAGGCCCGAATCACGTACTGCCCGGGATCGAGATCGATAAACCGAAACTGCCCCCGAGCATCGCTGGTGGCGGAATGAGGGGTTCCGACGAGACTGATCCGGGCGCCTTCGAGCGGCACCCCGACTTGGACGTTCTTGATGATGCCTCGAATGGCCGCCGAACGGGGCTGCGCCGACGCCGACGCCAGCGCGGCGAACGACAGCCAGAGCACCGTAGCACCCGTCCTCACGGTCGCCGGCCCCGGCGAGTCCAGATCGCGATGGCGCCACCACACCGAGCGGTTTGGTTGTTGAGTTCCGGCGGCGTTTCCGCCGCGCCGCGGTAGACCTCCACGCCCTCGACGTCACCCGGCGGCGTGATATCCAACACCGCCATACTGGTCCGCTGGTCGTCCACGAAAATCGCGGGCGGACAGCCGCTTCGATCGTGGTTGAGCAGAATCTGGCAGATCGCCCCCCGGCAGTCGCTCCGAACTCCCGGAAGAAACCGAATCATGTCGATCAGCCGGATCGGATTCCGCTTGACGATGTCATCCCGGGTAATGAAACGTCCCTGCCCTACCGACATCCGCCGTTCGAAGGTCGACAGCGCCCGCAACGGCACCGGTTCGGCCTCGCCCTCGACAAAGATGGTTGGCAACAGCTGGCCCAAGGTATCGGCTCGAAACTCGATCTCCTTGTTCTCCTGGGCGCCGAGGACCACCATGGCCGACAGCGGGCCGAAGCCGATCAGACTCGCCTCGATTCGATAGGTTCCCGGTTTGAGGTCCGCAAACCCAAACCGGCCGACCGAATCGGTGACGGCGCGTTTCCGGAGGTTGGTCAAGAATATTCTGGCCCCGGCAACCGGGGTGCCTTCCTTGGACATCACAACCCGCCCGGCGATGGAGCCGTTGGGCGACTGGGCTTGGACGTGGGGCACACCAAAGGAAACCGCGACCACGGAGAGTCTTACGACCGCAAGGGAAAGCAACCAGCTGAGCATACCTCCCCCATGGAGCGAGGGAACGAGAGGCGCCGGGCGGATTCGAACCGCCGCATGGAGGTTTTGCAGACCTCTGCCTTACCAACTTGGCTACGGCGCCAGGGTCGAGGAAACTGGCACCGTCCAGAGTTGACCGCAAGTGATCGAACAGGGGGATCAAGTCCTGCTTCTTACTACGAAACCGCGACTGGAATCGGTTTCGCTGGTTCCAACCTGAACCCTCTTAGCGACCCCCACCCAAGAACACCGCATTGGCGAAAATCGGGAGCAATCCACGCCACAGATCGCGAAAGTTCGGATCACCGGCAAACGCGATGACTCGGCCTCGACCCACCGACTCCGCCCACAGGAACGGCGTATCGCCCAATCGAGCCGGAACCTCCGGCCAGAGGTAGCCCGCCAGCCGGAGCCGAGCCGCCGGCCCAAACCGAATCACCGCTTCCCCCGGAGCCAGGTTCTTCGGGGCCGTCAACACCATCCCGCCGTTCGCCATGACCGGAAGCTCCGTGGTCCTGATCCCGGCCAGCAACGGCGACAAGGTGTCAACCGTGGCCCTGACGATGGCCCCAGGCACTGACACCGGGAGCGGAGCACCGCCGGCGCTGTCACTCCGGGCCGAGTCTTGGCGAACCCGAATCCGGACCAACCCGACCCGTTCGGTGGCCACCCATCCGGTGGCCCCTTCCAACGTGATCAGGGTACCTCCGCCCCGAACCCAGGCGGCGAGTCGCTCCCGACCCAACTCGCCGAGGCCCCGGTCGAGTCCCCCGGCCGAACCGCTCGGCACCACCAGAACGTCGAGGAGGTCGAGGACCCCGCCTGTAACGGCGGTGGCCTCAACTGAGGTTACCGGATACCGGATCCGCTGATCGAAGGCGAACCAAGCAAATCCAAAGGAATTGCCGCTGACCCCGGGACCCCCGAGCAACCCCACTCGGGGAGCTTTCACGAAGACCACGCTGTTGCTCCCGAGGTCGGTGCCGCGATCGACCGCCGACGTGGCCAGTGGAGTCACCCGGGCCCCACTCTCGGTTGCCGCCTGACTGACCCGTTCGTGAACCGGCTCGCCATTCGCGGCCACCCGCACCAAGTACGCCCCCCGCGGGAACGACGCCCCCGCGACCACGAACGCCTTCGGTGCATACCAGACCTTGGTCCCGCTCGCCAGCAGGCGTGCCAGCATCCGGATACTCGACTCCGATCCCGGCTCGAACGCATAGGCCGAGGTGGCCCGAGCAATTGACGACGGCGGTGACTCGATCCACTTGACCGGCTCGAGCGCCGCGGGGGGCGTGCCGACGGTCCACGCCCGAACCCGATGGGTATACGGGAGCGACCACGCCGTGATGTCGTAAAAGCGACCCGGTTGGCCGGTCCGGCGGCTTTCCAATTCCTCTCGAATGAAGGCCGAATCCAATTCGGCGTCCGGCTCCAACAACGCCTTCGCCAGCCGGCCCTGCGGCTGGGCCAAATCGACCAGATAGGTTCCCGCGGCCAGACGGGTTAACCGGGCAGCCGGCTCGCCAAACGCGGTGGCCGGTACCGTGGCATCGGCTCCGAGGCGATGCACGGCGATTCCGTTGGTCGTCAACCGGCGCACCAGGGTGTCGGCGCGGCCATCAGGATCCCGTTCCAACGCAACCGCCCGAAACGGGAGCTTGGCCGCGTCGGTCACCGCCGTCTGACGAAATCCGAGGTAATCTCGAACCCGCTCCCGGGCCCGACGCGCCGCCGTGACCACCGTCGCCCAACCCGCGGTGTAGTGGTGCCAGGCGGCCTCGTGCAGGGTCAGGACGGTCCCGTCCCGCCGGGCAACCGCCCCGCCGCCGCTGGAGGCCTGTTCGTAGGTCATCCCGATTGCCCCGGTCAGGATCGGCCAGGAGATCCCGTACCCGGGATAGAACTCGTCATAGCCCTCACGCCGAAAGTAGGGCCACCCTTGGATGTCGAACGCGGCCGCATTGCCGGCCGCAAAGATGTCCCACCACTTGGTGATCGTCGAATGGACGTTCTTGTTGATCGGCTCCATCGGCGGGGCAAAGAAGTAGCTGGCCTCGGAGCCCTGTTCGTGGACATCGACCGCCACATGCGGCCACCATCGAAGAAACGTGGCGGTCCGCCCCCGGGTTTCCGGGTGCGAGTTGAGAAACCAGTCCCGGTTCAAGTCGAAGTAGTAGTGACTGGTCCGGGGCCCGGGCCAGGTGCCGGCATGGATCATCGCCTGGGGCGCCGAAGGAACCCCTAACGACGACCGCATCCGGGCCACATCTTGGGCGTGGCGTTCGTGTCCGTCGGGATTCTGGGCCGGATCGATCAGCACCACCGAGCTGTCGAGCACCATCTTGGTCAGCGGATCCTGCCCCGCGGCCAGCTGGTACAACAGACTGATGGCGGCTTCCACCCCGGAGGCCTCGCCTCCGTGGACCGAGTGGCCAAGCCAGACGACCACCGGCATCCGGGCCACCACCCGCTCCAGCTCCGCCGGACTCGAACTCCCGGGATCGGCAAGGACCGCCGCGTCCTGGCGAATCGCGTCCAAGCGCCCGTGGTTCTGCTCGCTGGTCACCGTCACCAGCATCACTTCCCGGCCCTCGAAGCTCACGGCGACCGTGTCGAGCCGGACCCGCCGGCTGGTGGCCGCGAGCCGCTCGAGGTACCGCATCAGCAGGTGGTGGGGAGTAAACCGTTGCCCGACCTCGTACCCGAGGACCGAGCGCGGAGTCGGCACCGCCGGATCAAACGCGCCGCCCGGATTGAACGAGTGCTGCGCCGACAGCGGCGAAACCCCCGCCAGCGCCAGCACCAGCCAGATTCTTTTCACGGGACTTACGGGGTGGAGACGCGGACCGCGTCGACGAAATAGTTGGTATCACCGAAGCAGCTGGTCGGGAGCCCGTAGTGCTCGCTGTAGTGGAGCACCACCGGCTTACCGAGGGCGTCGTTGATCCGGCGGGCCACCTGATCGTCCCGGACGGTGAACTTCCAGATCGTCGGCGCGGCGGCCCCGGGCGTGATGTTGAGCTCACCCTCCCAGGTTTTGCAGAGCCAGCCCTTGTGGGAAAACTTGAAGAGCTGGCCGGCCCGGTCGCCGTCGGAATAACTCCACGTCAACGCCACCGAGGTGTAAAGGACGAACAACGCCATCGGAAGGAGAATGGCGCCGGCGATGATCAACTTCCAACGGCGGCGGCGCGGCGGAGCCACGGGGTCCGGCGGGGTACCAAGGGGTTCAGTCATGCCTTGAAGCTAGGGTTGGATCGGTCAGCGGTCCAGGCGACCCGAGGTACTGAAGACAAACCCCTTGCCGAAAGCCAGCCGCCATGCCCCTTTGGTCAGTCCGGTCCCGTTGATGTAGGCCAGGTCAACCCGGGCCGGCGCCAGGTCGCTCGCCACCGTGAGGCCAAACCGAAGCCCGAGCCCGACCGAATAGCCGGTTCGCTGGGGGCTGCCCGAGTACCACGCTCCGCCATAGTCGGCAAACGCCGCGAGTCCGAGGCCGGCGGTATTGAGGAAGTCACTGGTAACCGTGTACCGGTACTCGGCGGCCAGCAGAAACGCCCGGTCGCCGGTGAAGGCGTGCTGGGTGAACCCGCGGGGACCGATCCCGAGTCCGAGATCGAATTCGCCCGCCGGCATCGGGTTCTTCTGCCACCCTCGGGCCGCATGGAAGACCGCCATTTGCCTCGGCTTCGGCTTGAGGACGACGGTCCCGCCGACATGGACCGAACCCGAATCGACCGCACCCGTTTCACCGATCCGCGCGAGCGTCGCCCCGGTCAGGATCACAAACCCGTTCCGCCAACCCAAGCCGGTCCGGGCCGACAGGCCGGGCACGATCCCATGGTCGCGATAGCCGAACGATTTCGGCGTCAACCCCAATCCAACCCGGACCACCGTGCTCAGATCGACGTCTTCTTGGCGTCCAAACCCCTCGAAATTGCGGCTGACCAGGAACCGGGCCGCCCGCCATTCGAGGGAGCCCGTCACCGCGCCGGACACCGACCGGCCCAGGGTATCCACCCGGCTTTGTCTGGCAAAATCGTCCCGGCGAATCTGGCCCTCGAGCCCCAGGCGGAGGTAGCCGGTACTCGAGGTTCGAGTGGCCCACGACCCGCCCAGCTTGCCCATCCAGAACCGTCGCTGGAGGGTGTCGCGCGGGGTGGTGTTCCCGTCGACGAATTGAAACACTCGCTCCCGACGCTCCTCCCCGGAAACCCACCAGCTCGCTCGGGCGGCATAAGACCAAAACGGGAGCCACGTCACGCCATAGACGGCCCGGCCATCGGAGCGGGCGTCGTAAAAGGCGCTGATCCCGATCCGGTTGTCGATCAACCGATTACGCTGGAACGAGGTGGTCACCGCATCCCGATCGGGAGTCTTCCGGTACCGGACCCCGACCCGGGTGGCGGTCCCGAGGAGATTCAGCTCGTTGAGCGCCACCCACCAGGTGTTGCTCTTGACCGAACCGTCGACGCTGCCCTCGATCCGGGTCGTGAACGCGTCTTGCGTCGCCGCCCGCACCACCAGACCCGAGTCGGTTCGGATCGAGTCGACCTTGACTTGACGAAAAATCCGCATCGCCCGGAGGGTTCGCTCCGATTCCGCGGCCTTCGCCGAGTCGTAGAGTTCCCCGGGGCGAATCAGGATCTCCCGCCGGACGACCGCGGGGCGGGTGGTGAAATGCAGACCGTTGAAGACCTTGGCCAAAAAGCCGCGATCCTGGCCCGGAGGGTATACATCGGACGTTTGGATCACCACCGCCTTGACGCGCCGAATGGCGTCCAGGGAGTCCGGAACGGCCTGCGCCGCCAACCGGCTGGCGGATACCATCAAGCCGACGCCCACCAGCAGAGCACGTGATGTCATGAGGAACTACGAGACAAAACCCGCGGTCAGGCGAGGCTCTCGAGCAGCCTCCACCATTCGATCGCGCTGAAATCCTGAAAGCGCCGCATCAGGTCGGCTTCGGTCGGCTCGATGAAGATCCATCCGGTGGAACGCTGCCCCGACTCGGTCACGAAATGAACTCGGCCCTTTACCGGCCGGGTATCGAGTTTGGTTTCGAACAGGACCCGCCAACAAATCCCCCCGCGGGCCAGGTCTCCGAGATGCTGTGCTCCGGGAACTTGGGCAAGTTCGGGGGCCGAGGATTGACTCATAAGTCCTTGGCGGAAGTAGGCATAGGATGGTAGTTGGAGACCCAGCCGCACACCAGTACCCCAGAATCCCGCCACCCCCTACTTTACCCCGCCATGACTGCCCCTGCGATCACCGCCTGCGCTTCGTGCCGAACCCCGGTCTCCGGCCCGTATTGCAGCCAATGTGGGGCCCCAACCGGTCCGAGGAAGTGTCGCGCCTGTTCGGTCGACCTCTCGCCTGGGGCGCGGTTCTGCCACCACTGTGGCTCCGAGGCCGCTCCGGGTGGCGGGGCCAAAAAGGAACGAACCGCCTGGATCGCGGCGGCCGTCGGGGTCATCGCCACGGTGGCCACGGTCGCCTATTTCTTCGGACGGGGCCAGCAGCCGGCTCCGGCCGGCGTCTCGATGGGGAACGCCGGAAACGCCAACCCAACCACGGCCGGCCGGGCGCCGGACATCAGCCAGATGTCCCCTCGCGAGCGGTTTGACCGGCTCTTCGGCCGAATCATGCGGGCCGCCGAGTCCAACGCCGCCGATACGATCATGCTGTTTTCGCCGATGGCACTGGAAGCCTACCGCCTCCTCACGCCGGCCGAAGTCGACGCCGACGCCCGGTATCACGCCGCCATGATCCACATGGTGGTCGGCGAATTCGTCGACGCCAAGGCGAAGGCCGACACGATTCTGGCCAATCAGCCCACCCACTTGTTCGGACTCCTGATTCAAGGCGAAGTGGCCCTCCAGGAAAACAACCAGGCGGCCGTCGCCAAGATCTATCGCCAGTTCCTGGCGGCGTACGACGCCGAGATCGCCGCCGGCCGCCGAGAATATCTCGAGCACCAGCCGGTGCTCACCGATTTCAAGAACCGCGCTAGCGCCGCCAAGTAGAGACTGTCATGCGTATTCGTGTCGCCCACTCGCCCGACTCCGACGATGCCTTCATGTTTTACGCGCTGGCATCGGGCCACATCGAAACCGGCGACCTCCAGTATGTCCACGAACTCCAGGACATCGAGACCCTCAACCGCCGCGCGCTGAACGGCGAACTCGAGGTCACCGCCGTCTCGATTCACGCCTATGCCTACCTCGCCGGCACCTACGCCCTGCTCTCGAGCGGAAGCTCGATGGGTGACGGCTACGGACCTCGCTTAGTCTCGAAGTCGCCGAAACCGGCCGATCCGCGAGCGGCCATCAAAGGCATGCGCATCGCCATCCCCGGCACGATGACCACCGCCTATTTGGCGCTCCGGCTCTACCAACCGGACTTCGAGCCGGTCGTGATGCCGTTTGACCAGATCGAAGACGCCGTGCTCCGCGGCGACGTACCGGTCGGGCTCCTGATTCACGAAGGCCAGCTGACCTACGCCGATATCGGCTTGGAACTCTGGGACGACATGGGCGCCTGGTGGCTCGGCGAAACCGGGCTTCCCCTCCCGCTCGGCGGCAATGTGGTCCGCCGGGACCTCGGCCCCACCGTCACCGCCCAAGTGGCCCGGGACCTCAAGGCCTCGATCGAGTTCTCCCTAGCCAACCGCGCCGACGCCTTGGCCCACGCCAAGCAATACAACCGCGGGATCTCCGATGAACGGACCGACACCTTCGTCGGCATGTACGTCAATCAGTGGACCGTCGACTACGGCCCCCGCGGCCGGGCGGCCGTCCAGCTCCTCCTCGACCGCGGCCACGCCGCCGGCCTCATCCCCCACCCCGTCAAAGTCGAGTTCATCGGCTAACCGCCGAGTGCCGAGCCCCAAGTGCCGAGTGCCGAGCCCGTAAGGCCTTGCCCCGACTGCCCATCCTTCACAGATTCATTGACTTAAGACCAGCCCCTTACACCAAGGGAACTCCGTGGAAAACGCCGCGCCTTACCAGTTCAACAGCGCGTCAAAAGGTCCGACCTCCCTGCTCGTCGTCGATGACGAGGAGCCGATCCGGAGTGCCCTGAAACGGTTCTTGACCCAGCAGGGCTTCGAAGTGGCCACCGCCGGCAACGGCGCCGAGGCCATCGACGCCCTGCAGCGGCAGAAGATCGCCTGCGTGCTCCTCGACGTCCGGATGCCCGACTCCAACGGCGTCGACCTGGTTCCCAAGATTCTCGAACTCGAGCCCAACGCCGCGGTGCTGATGCTCACCGCCGTCAACGACGCCGCCAGCGCCGCCCTCTGCATGCAGCGCGGCGCCATGGACTACCTCACCAAACCGGTCGACCTGACCGACCTGCTCCGGGCCATTCAGCGGGCCCTCCGCCGTCGGGACACCATGATGGAAAGCCAGCAGATCAATCACTGGCTCAAAGAAGAGGTGGCGATCCGAACGGCCGAGCTTCGAATGGAGCGGGCCAACCTCGAACGGATTTCCGTGGCCACGCTCGAGGCCTTGGTCAACGCCCTCGAAGCGAAGGATCCCTACCTCCGGGGCCACTCCGCCCGGGTGGCGGATCTGGCCGCCACGGTGGCGGCCGAAGTCGGCCTCAACGAGGAAGACGTCGAGTTGGTTCGAACCGCCGGTCGTCTCCACGATATCGGGAAAATCGGGGTTCGCGAAGAGATCCTGAGCAAACAAGGGCCGCTGACGGACGAAGAGTTCGAACACGTCAAGAACCACACGGTCACCGGGTCCCAGATCCTAGCCCCGTTGTCGCACCTGAAGCACATCATCGACGTGGTGCGGAGCCACCATGAGCGGTGGGACGGCAAAGGCTATCCGGACGGCATAGCCGGGGACTCGATTCCAATCGGCGCCCGGATCATCGGAGCCGTTGAGATCTACGACGCGCTCACGACGTCCCGCCCGTACCAAGAAAAAATGGTTCCCGACCTGGCCATCGAGCGGCTCCGCGATTTGGTCGGCACCGTCCTCGACCCCAAGGTGCACCGAGCCCTCCAGTCCGTCGTGGCCCGCCGGGAAGCGCTGATCTTCCTCGACGACGCCCGTGCCTGATCCCGCCTCGATTCGGGTCCTCGTCGTCGACGATGACCCGGCGATGGTGGCGCTCGACCGCAGAATTCTGGAAGCCAACGGATATCAGCGGATCACGACCGCTACCTCGATCGAGGAAGCACTCCGGCTCTCGGCCGATGCGGACCTCATCCTGCTCGACTACCAACTCCCCGACGGCACCGGCATCGACCTATTGCCCCGGCTGCTGAGCCGCCCCGATCCGCCCTCGGTGGTCATGGTCACCGGTGAAGGCAACGAAACCCTCGCGGCCATGGCCTTGCGAGCCGGCGCGGAAGACTACGTCGTCAAAGACCAGAACCTCCGCGACCTGCTGCCCCAAATCGTCGAGCGGGTTCGGCGAACCCGGGCTCTTCGGGAGGCGCAAACGGCGGTGGAGCAGGAGCTGGTGCGAGCCGAACGGCTGGCGGCCATCGGCGAAATGACGGTGACCCTTCATCACGAAATCAACAATCCGTTGATGAGCGCCTCGGCTGAGGTCGACCTCCTTCGGTTGAGCCCCGCGTTGGACGCCGATCAGCGGGAATCGCTCGACTCGGTGCGCGAGAGCCTGATTCGGATCCGGAACATCATCAAGCAGGCGGGCGAACTCCGGCAGGCCTCGAGCGCGGACTACTTGGTCGGACTCCGGATGATCAACATCACTTCAACCGAGCAGCCCAGCTTGCTGCACCGGGGCCGGGCCCTGCTGTGGATTGCCGACGAGGACGTCGCCCGGCTCACGGCATTGCTCCTCCGCCACGCCGGCTTTGCCGTGGAGCGCGTCAGCTCGGCGCGGGAACTCGGATCGAGCGCGGCCCGGCTCGGCGTGACCCTGGTCGTGCTCTCGGCCGCGGGAAGCGCCGATCCGACCACCGCCCTCAGCGGGTTCAAACCCGACCCCAACCGGTCTTATGCGTTGGTGGCATTGGTAGCCGGCGATCCCACCGGAGCCAACGCCGAGGCCGATCGGGTCCTGACCCTGCCCCTCGATCCGGCCACCCTCTCGGAGGAGCTCATCGGCGCCGTGGATGACCGCCAATAGCCCGACCCCGCGAGCGCAACCTCAGGAGAGTTGCCGGCCCAAGCGCGGCAACGTTTCATCAAGACCAGCGGCCGGACTCAAGGCCCATCCCGCCTCCACCGGCAACAGGTGGATGATGGAATTGGCGTAGTACTCGAGCAGCGGCCGTGCGTCCGGCAAGATCACCAGATTCGAGCCCTCCCGAACCACCCACCGCCGGGACCGAAACGTTCGCCAAGCACGATCCCAGACCTCGGTGACCGGTAACTCCGAACGGATCATCCGGGCGTTGGTGTCTTTGAGACGATCCTTCAGCTCGGCCAAGCGGGTCCAGAGTGCCCCTTCTGGAATCACGCTGGCATTGAACGACAATAGCGCGGCAGAGGCAAAACACACCGGCGTAACCGGAATCACCGCCCCGGCCCGATCGAGGACCGCCTGCGCCAGCCGCTGAATGTGGGGGAGCCGTTCGGCTCGGGGGAGGTCCAGCACCGCGACGGGTTGGGCGGCCAGCCACTGCCGGACGGACAGCGGGGCATCGAAGTTGACCGCCACCCGGCCGTATCGTTGTTGCTGCCCCCGGAGCAATTGCATCCCGTTCCAGATCGCAAATCCGATCCAGCCGAAGAGCTGCGCCAGATAGGACCGGCGGGGCGCCCCGACCAGGAGCTCTCGTGTCAGGGTCCGGTCCTCCAGAACTCGATCGTAGTTGATCGCCGCCGGGACCAGCCAGATATCGCCATCGAAGGCCGGGTCCCGCAACGTGCCGACGACGTAGTCGAGCAACCCGACTTTCGGGGGCCGCAGGGTGCCGTCCCGGCTCAGACCGCCCTCGGGAAAAATCCCCTGGGTCACCCGGTTCCGGGTGATTTGCCGAACATAGCGCTCGAGCACCGTGTGGTAGAGCGGATCCCGAAACCGGCGGCGAATGAAATAGCTCCCGAAACTCTTGAAGATGTATTCGAGCGGCCACGTGCGGGCCCACTCGCCGACGGCGTAGCTGATGCTGACCACCTGGGCCAGCACGTACGTCACCACCACGTAGTCCATGTTGGAGCGATGGTTCATGAGGTAGAGCACCACGTCGCGCTTCGGAATCCGGGACAACGCTTTGTGGTCGTGATATTCGACAGTGACTTTGTAGAAGAGCCGGGTCAGGAGTTTGCTGATATTGTAGCCGAGCTTGTAGTACGACAGCACGTTGAAGAACGGGACGATCTCCTCGATGTATCGATCGACCCGCCGCTCGACCACGGTCCGGGCCACCCCGGATTCGGCCGCGTGCTGGTCAATGGCCCGGACAATGGCCGGATCAACCCGGAGCTCGGCCTTGACCCGCTTGCTCTCGGTCAGCTTGTAGCGGTCGAGACGAGCCCGAAACTCGAGCACGGTATGGGCGCCCCACCGGCGGAGCGCCCGGCGGGCCAGCCACAGTCCCACGGAGAGCCCGAGGAGCACGCCGACCGCAACGATGGGCCACGACACCGTGCGGTCCTAGGCCTTTGCCTGCTGGAAGGCCATCCCTTTGAGGCGAGTCACTCGCGCCGAGATCGGCGGATGGCTGGCGAACCGGCCGAGGAAGCCTTCGCTCGAGGCGAACCGTCGCTCGGCGGGGTCGACGATGCACATATGCGCCGCCCCCCGGGCAATGGACCGGGTGGCCGCGGAGGCGGTATCGAGTTTTTCGAGCGCGCTGGCCAGGGCCATCGGATTTCGGGTGAACTGCGCCGCCGTGGCATCGGCAAGAAATTCTCGCTTGCGGCTCACCGACATGGCCAACAGCCGGGAGACGATCGGGGCGATGAGCAACGTGATCAGCCACAGGGCCAGCACCAGGATCGCAATCGGGTTCCCGCCCTTCTTGTTGCCCCCGCTCCGATGCCCGCCGCCGACCCGCCCCCCGAACCGCAAGAAGTTCCGCATCAGATCCGACATCAAGACGATCGCCCCGACCATCCCGGCCAACAGCGTCATCAAACGAATATCGTAGTTTCGAATATGGGCCATCTCATGGGCCACGACCGCCTGCAACTCATCCCGGTCGAGCGTCGTCAGGAGGCCTTCGGTCACCGCGACATGGGAGGCCGCAGGGTCGTTGCCGGTGGCGAATGCGTTGGGATCGGGATCAGGGACAACCCAGATCTTCGGCCGAGGCAATCCCGAGGCGATCGCCATTTCTTCGACGACATTGATCAGTTGCGCGTGTTCGGGGGTTGCGGCGTTCACCAACTCGGCCGCCCCGGCAGCTTTGAGGACCTGTTGGGGACCGAACCGCCACGAAGACCAGGCAATCCCGCCGGCAATGGCCGAAGCCGTCAGGCCGATGAAGGGTACCACGTGATGATACCCGCCGGCCGGCGCATCGCGGGTCAATAGATAAAAACCGAAGTCACCGCCAAATCCAACCCAGGCCGTAAACACCACGAACCCGGCGGTGAGCCACACGGACCGCCGTTTGTTGGCAGCTTGCTGCTCGAACAGATTGCCTTCGCTCACTCGTGTCTATGACTTCTTGAACCCGAAATCGACCTTCGGTACCGCTCGCTCGGCCGGATCCTCGATTTCCCAAAGTTCCGCCGGCGTTGCCTTGGCGAGGCCGGAGACCAAGTTGGTCGGGAACTGCATCTGCTTCGTGTTGTAGAGCGTCGCTTCATCGTTGTAGAGCTGCCGCGAGAACGCGATCTTGTTCTCGGTGCTGGTCAATTCTTCCTGCAGCTGGCCGATGTTGGCCGTGGCTTTGAGATCCGGATAATTCTCCGTCAAGGCGAAGAGCCTGCCTAACGCACTGGACAACTCCCCTTCGGCCTTGGCGGTCGCCGCCACGCCTTGGACCCCGACCGCCTTGTTGCGAGCGGCAATGACGGCCTCGAGGGTGTCCCGTTCGAAGCTCATCGCACCCTTGACCGCCTCGATCAGGTTGGGAATCAAATCATGCCGGCGCTTGAGCTGCACGTCGATCTGCTTCCAGGCATTGAGGACCCGGTTCTTGAGCGCGATCAGGCCGTTGTACGCGCCGATGACCCAGAGCGCTACCGCCACCGCGATCGCGAGAAAGATCAGCATTCCCATTGGCCCCAACCTCCGTCGGAAGAAAAGCTCAGATGGCCCCCGGGTGAACCCCGGAACCGGATGAAAGATGGGGCACTCCAGCCCCGGGGGAAGGGTCCCCCCCGGCTATTCGCGGTTCTTGGCCCCAAGTCCAGGAAAAACGATGATCGGAAACCCAACCGCTTCAATACGTTACGGCACTCTCTCAACCCGGAATCGCCCCAATGACCCTGCCCGAAACCGCGGTGGTGCTCTCCGTGATGTCGATTCTGACCCTAAGCGTCGTCCACGGGGCGTCCGCCACGGCGGACCGGGCCGCCGTTGCCGAGGTCCAGAGTGCCGTGGTGCAGGCCTATCGGGTAGCCCAATCAAGTGCCCGCGCTCTTGGCCAGCCCGTCGAACTCGTGCTCGCCCCTGATTCACTCGTCGTCCAGGCCCTCGGCCCCGATTCCCAGAGCATCCGGCGACGGCCCGGTCCCCGGGCCTCCGGGGTGGTGCTGACGCCCGCCGGATCCGCAACGACCTACGGCCCCAACGGCCTGGCCGTGGGAGCCGGGAACATCACGATCGTTCTCGTCCGAGGGACCGTCACCCGCCAAATCGTCATCTCACGACTCGGCCGGGTGAGATTGAACTGAGAAACCTCAGTCGTTGTCGAGGCCGTACTTTCTCAGCTTGGCCAGCAGCGTCGAGCGGGCAATCCCGAGCAACTGGGCCGCGTTCCGCCGATTGCCGTTGGTGTAGCGGAGCGTCGTTGCGATATGGCGGCGTTCCACCGCGTCGAGCGGTTCCGGAACGACCGGGCGACTCGGAATCAACGCCGAACGGAGCTGCTCCCAATCGACGCCCGGCAAGTCGGCATCAAGGACCACGGCATCAAGACCCGGCACCCCAAGCGCATCGGCCACGCCGGCCGCGTTCTCTTGGACCAACGCCTGGTGCCCTTGGGCCCGAACCGAATCCGCCAGGGTTCGGGCCAAGATCTCGCGTTCACTCGCAATCAGTAGGTTCATCTTCCGGTCGGTTGCAACTGCATAGGAAACCGTCATGGTGCCACCCTGGAGGCTAAGACAAAGATAAGACGACTGAGCGGCGAAGACTTGGACGTGCAAACGGCCGCACCGGCTTTCGCCGGTCGCGGCCGTTCGCTAGGCAACTGACAAACCCAGGCGCTGCGGATCTACCTGCAAAGCACTCCGAGGCGCCAAATCGGAGCGGGTGGGCTCCCATGTTTTGCCCCCCAATCAAGCTCGGAACCCACCACCAATCGCTCCGAGCCTCGAACCAAGCTCGGAATCGTTGATCAAGCCCGCAAGTGCCTTATTCTATTCGGGTTACGAATTATCGAATGGGGGATTGTTGAAGCAGAAGCCTACTGTTGACAACTAATTGCGGCGGTTACCCACGAATGTGGAAACTGTGTATCCACATCGCCAACACCGTAGTGGCCTGGTTTTCAGGATTCCAGGCCAACCTCGATGTAACGAAAGTTCGGCTCGGGCTCCGAAGTGCAGAACAGGGCGCCTGCCGCGCTCGACGCAAACCACCCCCCAACCCAGAGTTTCTGCCCGTCGAGTTCCTCGACGATCGAACGAAGCCAGCGCCGGATATGGCGGACCTCCGGAGCTCGGCGACCCAGAATGGCGAGGAGGGACCCGGTACCTGACGTTGCCCGGAGGAAGTGCGCGAGCGCGTGGCCACGTTGCGAAAACTCGACCGCCTTGACGCCGGGTTCATCGAACAGCACCCGGCCCTCGAAGACATCCATTGGCGGGGCATCGAGCCGAGGGCCCAGATAAACGAACTGCCGGTTGCCGCCGACCCGCCGCTCGACCACGGCGGCGGCGGTCTCGCTCGTCAGCCGAACCGCTTGGACCATGTCCTCTTCCTTGAGGATCCCGACCGCCCCGGTCCATTCGAGCGCGGCGAGCGCGGTGTCCACCGGACAGCCGGCGGCATCGTCGAACGCCAAGAGCCGTGGCGCCTCGCCCGCCCGAAGGAGGAAGTGCGACAATCCCTCCGCCCGGTCGAGGAACGAGCGGATCACAAGACTCGGCGGCGAGGTCGGCATACTGGCGAAGATACCTTCGTTAGGCCTATGGCGTAAGTTGCCGTTTGGGCTCGATTTGGAGGATCCAAAGCCCCGAATTCACATCCGAAACGTAAATCCGGCCGTTCTGGTAGACCGCGCCCCAGGCCCCCGGGATGTTGGGAATATGGCCGGCCTGGTCACCGGTCGAGACGTTCCCGATCACCCGGCCCTGTCGGAGCAGATCGCCTCGGAGCTCTCCGCTCACGTCGATGATCCGGAGCCCGCCCTGGTAGTCGCCCAAGAACAAGGTGTCCCCGGCAACCCAGATGTTGTGGCTGCCGCCGTCCTTCGATTCGTACCAGGCCACGCTCCTTGGCTTGGTGATATCCGACACATCGACGACTTGGAGGCGGCCATAGGCCCGGCCGAAACCGGGGACCCCCTGGCCCACGGCCTTGGCCGGAAACACTTCGTCGGCCACGTAGACGTACCTGCCGGCCCGCCAGGCAGTGTGGGTGCCCCGGATGAACCCCGGCCCGCCGACTGCCTCGACCTCACGGTAGAGCGCATTGAGGTCGTACTTGAACTGGGAGACGAACACCGGATTCTCCGGACGGCCGCCCTTCACGCCATTGCCGACATCGAGGATGATCAGGCCGTCGTTCCAGTAACTCAGATACGCGAGGCCTTCCTTCACGTCGATATCATGCAGGGTCCGGCCCTCCACCGGCGGCGGCGTCTCCCATCGCGCCACCTGCTTGGGATGGAGCGGGTCACGGATGTCGATGACCCGCATCGACCCGGTGGCGTCGTCGGTCAGGTACACGTATCCGCGATAGACGTAGGTGCTGTGGACCCCGCCGCTCACCGTTTCGGTAAACTCGGCGATCGGCTTGGGATGGGCCGGGTCCTCGAGGCTCAGGATCACGATCCCGTTCTTCCGATTCGAGGCCTGTTCCCGGGTCATGACGGCGTACTTCCCATCCTCGGTGGCCATCACGTCATTGATGATCCGGGCGTCTACCGTGACCGAGTCGGTGATCCGGGGCTTGGCCGGGTCACTCACATCCACGGCATACAGTTTGTCGCCGCCGACGCCGGTCAGCCCGGCCGTAGCGAGATACCCGTTCTTGCCGTTCGGGTGAAGCCAGAACTCGGTCGTCATCATGCCGAGCGGCAACCGCCCCATAACTGTGATGGGACGAATCGCGTCCCGGGGCGCCACGTCGACCAACGCTTCCACCGTCTGGCCGGCGTACGAGGCAAACACTTGGTAGGTACCCGGTAGATCGGCGACGAACACTCCGTCCGGGTCGATCTGGGCGTTGCCGGGCGTGAGGGACCATTCCGGTGCCAGCTTGCCGCTCGCCGTTCCCGCCGCGCTCCGGCCGGTCACGGTGAATCGAATCACATCGCCGGTGCGGGCCGGGGTCCGAGCCGGCGCGATCACCAGGGACCGGACCGGATTGGCACTCACGGTTATCCGAAGGGCCCGTTCGATTCTGCCGACCCGGGCCACCACCGTGCCTTGCCCAACCTGATGGGCCGTTACCCGGCCGGAAGGGGACACCGTCAGCACCTTGGGGCTCTCGCTCGTCCACACCACCGGATCGGAACGTTGGTCGTCGTTGGCGGCAAATGAGGTGGCCCGGATCGTAAGGCTCTGTCCAACCACCATCGATGACGGCTCCGGTTCAAGCGCGACTCGGCTGGCCGGGAGCGGCAACACCGTTATTTCGGTCACCGCGATGATCGGGCGAGCCGACCCCGCTTGCCGCACCATCGCGGTCGCAACGAGGGTCCCGGTAGCCCCGCCAGTGACCAAACCCGTGGAGTCAACTTGCCCCTCGAAGTTCCCACCGGATTGGAGCCAGCGAACGGCGACTGCCGTCACGACCTGACCGGATCCGTCGTACGCCGTGGCCCGGAGCCGGACCGTATCGCCGATCGAGATCTTGGGATTGGCCGGTTCAACGGCCACTCGGGTAACGACCGGAGCCGGTTGCTGAACCAAGGTGAGCAAGAAAAGCACGGGGAGCATGTTCGGACTCCGGGATAGGGGTTCGGCGGTCATATTGACAAAATCGGGACCGGACCTGAGAATATCGCTGGTCAGCCTGGCTGCGGTTTCGAGCCGGGCGATTCCCCGAGCCGATCAGGCTCCCAGCGTACGAGGTTACCAGCGATGGCGAAAGGTACCGTCAAGTGGTTCAATGATACGAAGGGCTTCGGATTCATCGCCCAGGACGGGGGCAATGATGTCTTCGTCCACCATACCGCAATCACGATGAACGGGTTCCGGTCGCTGGCCGAAGGCGACCACGTCGAGTTTGAAATCGCGGACGGACCGAAGGGCTTGCAGGCCTCGAACGTCCGAAAGGCGAGCTGAGCCAGCCCGAGGCATCGGGAGGGCGCCCCGAGCGGCGCGCCCTATTTCTTCTTCTTGGCCGGCTTGGTGGCTTTGGCCGGTGCTTTCTTGGCAAGAACCGGCTTGGGCTTGGGCTTCGGCTTCGGCGCGACGGCCGCGGCTTTCTTGGCGGCTTTGCCCTTCTCGCGCTCCAAGGCCCGCTCCGCCCGGCGCTCGTTGGCTTCTTTGACGTCGGCGAGGATCCGGTCGGTCTCGTCCTGGGTCATCAGCGTCCGGCGAACCGCATACCGGAGGATCTCCTCGGCATCCGCCACGTTGAACTCGCTGAGCCGGGCGCCGGCCCGGATCAAGCCAACGAAGGCGTCCGCCACCGGGTTCCGCAACACCGCGGCGATGCCCGGCAACGCCTCCAGCAACGATGTGACCTGCATCCCACCTAGTTCGGTTGCCACGCCCGCTCCTCGTCAATCCGACCGTTAGGGTCGGAACGGCGTCAACGTACCCGAACCGGGCTCCTCCGTCAAGAAACAGCGTTAGGCGTTTTAGTAGTACTATTATCTACTCCGAACAAGAACCGTCATCGAAAAACCCCGGATGTCTCGCTGGTTCACACCCTCGTCCAAGCTCCCGATGTCATAGCGGACCGATGGGAATAGCCGCGCCCGGCGACCGAGCGAAAGCCCCAACCCGGCCTCCGCCCCAACCGCCCGGCCGGGTGCCGGACCCATTTTCGCCATCCGGCCATCCAAGCCCAGATTGAGGTCGACCCCGGCCCGAAGCGGAACCCCGAGCCGGGTACCGATCGACGTGATCCGTTCCCGATTGATGACCGCAACCCGGCTGGAATCGCCGTTGACCCGGAGATAGTGCCACCCGTGGATCGAGAGCTCGGCCGAACGGCCAACCGGCGTCACCCCGCCAACCTCGGCGATGATCCGATTGCCGGGGCGGTATTGGCCGCTACTCGAGGCGCCGCCGGCAAACTGATCGGTGCCGAAGGTGCTGTAGGTCAGGCCCGCGGTGACCCGGGACCGGCCGACGAGTCGGTCAACCCCGGCTCGGATCCTTCCCTCGATGCCGGGCCGGTAGGTGAAGGGGCCGTTCTGGTCGACATACGGGGTATACTCGCCGGTCCACCGGACGCTGCCGGCCAACCCAACGTTCCACAACCCCGCGGGCACCGCCACCGCCAAGCCGGACGTGGCCGAGAACCCCGACCCGTACGCGCCGACCGGAAACGGGAGGAAGGCCGAGGATATCGCCCCGAGCACCGGGAAATCCAGAGCCGACGCCTTCGACCGCCCGGTCGGAAGGTTAAGGACCAGCGACGCGACCAGTAGGTCGGTTCCAAAGACATAGCTGGCACGCACTTGCGTGTCGGTCAGGGCGCCGATTTCGTGCCCGGCTGAGTCGGCGGGCCCGAGGCTGCTGGTCGCGTAGCTGGTTCCCAGATCAACGGTCCAGCGGCCGGATCCGAACGTGGCGCCGACCGGCACCACCCACTGGCGGATCCGGGTGGCCGTCGGTCCCGATCCGATTCGGTATTCGCGCCATTGTCCCCCACCCACAATGGCCGGGCCGTCGGCGGTTGCTTGCGCGGCAAGGCCGGGCGCGACCGTCCCCCCAACCATCACCGCCGCCAGAAGAGTCCGGAACGCCATCATGGCCGGGGAATCACAATCACGATTTCGCCGACCGCCCCAATCTGGGTCGGATCGTCTTGTCGAAGCGCCTCAGCGAGCCGAGATCGGAACCGGGGGGCGGACAAGGTCTGTCGCACCATCAATCCCCCGGTGCTCGGAGCCACGATATCGATGGCATTCCGAAGTGCGGCAGCCCGGCCGGGGTTGAGTCCGGTACCGGGTAACCGGCCGCCGGCGATCGCCGCCAGGCCAACCCCGTTCCGGCCAATCGGACCGGCCAGGACCGCGGCGCTGGCGGCTCGGGTTCGGGCGGCTTGAAAGTTCGGATCCCGGGCGGCAGCCGCCCGGTAGTACGCGGCGGCAGCCTGATAGTCGCCCCGGTCTTCGGCCTCGAGGCCGCGGCTGAACGCCAGAAATGCCTGCAAGTCGGCCGTGGGGCGTTCGTTGATCGCTTGGCGCTCGGCGGGCGTGAGCCTGATTCCGAGGGACTCGATGAGCCCGAGAACTAGCTGCTTTTCCATGGCGAACAGGGCCGCCAACCGGTCGCCGGCAGTGGCCCGGCCGGCGATGACTCCCGAGCCGGTGTTGACCACGCTGGCCTCGAGGCGAATTTGGCTGGTCCGGGTGTCCTCTCGAATGGTGCCCTGAACCACTCGGGCCGCCCCGACGAGCCGCCCCGACCGGGCGCCACTCGGAGCCTCGACCCGCTGGGCGGCCGTCAGGGCCAGTTCGTCAGCAATGGCTTGGATCCGTTCGCGCTCCACGAGGACCAGGGAACGGATCAGCCCAAGGTCGGTGACTAAGAGGTGCGCGATACCCCGCTCGAGCGGCGCGAGTTCTTGATTGGTGCCGAGATACCGCCACGGGAGGACGGCCACCGTGTTGACCGCCGGAATGGTCCGAAGCCGGGCTTCGGCGGCGACCGCCTCTTTGGCGAACCGGACCAGTTGCTCTCGGGCCAGGTTGGCCATCCGGGCTTCGAGTTCGGCCTTCTCGGCGCCAGTCCGCGCGAGAGTGGCGGCCGAGCGGTATGCCGTCTGGGCGCTGTCGAGTTGTCCGGCATCCTCGAAGGCCAAGCCAAGAAACACGGCCGCCGGAAAGGTCGGCTCGATAGCGTTCGCGCTCCGGAGCACGGCCACCGCGGCGGCGGCGCGCTTGGCGCGGTAATACCCAACGCCAAGTCGAACCAGCAATTGCTGGTCGTTGGGGTGCCTGGCCCGTTCCGCCTCGAGACTCGGCAACTCTTCCGGAAGAACCGCCGGCGCGGCCATCCGACCCCCGCACCCCGCGAGCGCGAAGCCGATCGGGAGGATCGAGGCCCACCGACCGAGGCGCCGCACGTTAGTGGGGCAACGTGAGGAGACGGCCCCACCGGACGTTGGTGACGAAGGGAATCGGTTTGTAGGTGTCCGGATTGTAGCTGAAGTAGACAACGACCGGAGTACCCCGAACGTTCAACCGGGGGAGAAAGCCCCAATAGCGGCCGTCGTACGAACCATCGCGATTATCGCCCATCATGAAGAACGAATCAACCGGCACCACGATCGGGCCCCAGTTATTGAGGTCGGGTGCATAGCGGTCGGCGTCGCCCCCGACGTAGTGCTTGACCTGCCACCGCCGCATCTGGGCCCGGCCCGCCGGATCGGCGTTGGCGGTGGGGTCGGTCCGAATGGCCCACGGTTCATCGACTTTGGCCCCGTTCCGAAACAGGGCGCCGCTTTCCATCGAGAGGGTGTCTCCCGGAACCCCGATCAACCGCTTGACGACCTTGAGGCCCTCCTCTTCGACGGAATCGAAGACCAGGATCTCGCCGCGCTTCGGTTCGCGAACCGCCGGGAGCCGCTTCTTGATCAGCGGCACCTCGGCGCCGTACAACAGCTTGTTCACGAAGAGGAAGTCGCCGATCAGCAGGGTGTTCTCCATGCTGCCGGACGGGATCCGAAAAGCCTCGACCAAGAACGTCCGCAGGAAGAACCACACCACGAGCGCGACCGCGATCGACTTGGTCCAATCCCACAACCACCGGAGCATCGATTTCATGCGGCCTCAGTCTACCCAGTCGGCAATGAACAGGTTGGTGTCACGCTCGCGCTTGCCGTTACGGTTCGAAGCCCAGACGAGTTTCTTCCCGTCAGGGCTCCACATCGGAAAGCTGTCGAAATCCTCGTACGTGGTGATCTGTTCGAGGCCGGTCCCATCAATGTTCACGAGGTAGAGGTCGAACTTCCCGCTTCGGGGGCTCGGATGATTGGAGCTGAAAATGATCCGTTTCCCGTCGGGGTGAAAAAACGGGGCGAAATTCGCACCTCCGAGCCGGGTAACTTGCCGGGGGTTCGACCCGTCGGCGTTGGCAACCCAGACTTCCACTCGGCTCGGCCGGACCGCTCGTTGCGCCAGAAGGTTCCGATAGTCCGCTGTATCCTTGGCGGTGGCGGGATAACCGGCCCGCCAAACGATCATCGTCCCGTCGGGCGAATAGAACGCCCCGCCATCATAACCGACTCGATTGGTGATCCGTCGCACGTTAGTGCCGTCGACGTTCATCGCGTAGAGCTCGATATCGCCGTCTTTCGTCGACGTGAAGATGATGCTTTTCCCATTGGGCGATACGGTTGATTCGGCGTTGTAGGCCCCGTTGTTGGTGAGTTGCTGGAGATCGCTGCCGTCGCGTTTCGAGGTGTAGATCTCGAGTTGCCCCAGCGGCCAGACATAGCCCATCGATTGGTCGAGTGGGGCCGGACACGCCTTGTCGTGTTTGAACGTCGAACTGTAGAGGACCCGTTGGTCGTTGGCGTAGAAGAACCCGCAGGTGGTTCGGCCCCACCCGTTCGAAACCCGCCGCATGCCCGACCCATCGACGTTCATGACGTACTGCTGATCGCACCCGCTGTCGGCTATTTCCTGACGCTGAAAAATCAGCATCTTTCCATTCCGGGAAAAATACGACTCGGCGTTGTTGCCGCCGAACGTCAGTTGCCGC
The DNA here is from genome assembly GCA_031431925.1 of Gemmatimonadota bacterium. Lineage (GTDB taxonomy): Bacteria > Gemmatimonadota > Gemmatimonadetes > Gemmatimonadales > GWC2-71-9 > SHZU01. Next base: position 23,481 of record JANPEL010000017.1, read on the forward strand.
ACGTTCTTGAGGTGGCGCTCACCGTTTTCCGGTTGGAGTACGATCCGGCTGACCCCTGAACCACCGCGGGCGCTGCACGCCCCGGCCAGGACCACTCCCGCCATCCCGATGACCCACGTCCTCCAAACCATGTCAGCTCCCTCGAATCCGTAAATATACGCCGAGCGGCCGATTCAAGCCGCCGGCTCGCCCTCGAGCGAGCCGACCTGCCGGGCCTGTTCGATCCAGCGGTCCCGCCGAATCCGGTGGGCGAAAGGGCCGAGTTCTTTCGAAATCCGCTCAATGTCGATTTCGCTCCAGCTGGCGATCTGCTGGAAGGTCGTAATACCATGCCGCTTCAGCCTCCGTTCGAGGCTCGGTCCGATCCCGGTGATCCGCTGGAGATCGTCGCCACCGGCCAACCGGGCCCGGACCATGTCCTCCCGGAGCCGGGCGATCTGGTCCTGGCTTTGCTCGGCGAAATGCCGCCGGTCGTTGAGCAGCGTCCGGAACCGGAGGTCCCGATCCTTGAGCTCGGACCGGAAGCTTTCGACCTCGGCCCGGGTCTGCCGGGCCGCCGCCGCTTCGGTATCACGTTCCCGGACCGCGGCCGCGAGCTGGTTCTCGGCGGCGGCGACCCGGCGGGCTTGAGCCAGGGCATCCGTCGCGGCGGCCTGCAGCCGCGCCACCTCTCGCTCCAAATCAGCCCGCAGCGTGAACGACGCCCGCTCCTGTCGAATGGAGCTCCGGGTGGCCTCGTCGCGCTCACCGGCGAGTGATCGGATCAGGCCCTCGCGATCCTCCAGTTGCCGGCGAAGCGGCTCGACCCGCTCGGCCAGCGCGTGGGCGCTCCCGAGTTCGGCTTGGAGGGCGGCGATCGCCGCTTGGTGGGAAAGAGCCCCGGTTCGGCGATCGGCGTCCGCTTGCTCGATCCGGCGGGCCAAGGCATCCCGCTCGGAGGCCAGGGCGGCGAGTTCGCGCCGGAACTGATCGGCCTCGGCGACGGCTCCCGCGAGGTGTCGTTTTACGTCGAGGAGTTCGGTGGCCTGGAGCGACCGCGAGGTTTGGGCCGATTCGGCCAACTGCTTGAGCTGACTCTCCGCGACATCCGCCATCAACACCGAGCGAGTCCGCTCGCTTTCGAGCCGATGGTATTGAAGGGTCAGCTGCTCCAACCGTTCCGCCAGACGGGCCCGCTCTGCCGACAACGCGCGGCCCTCCCGCCGGAGGTCTTCGATTTCCGCGACCACCGACTCGAGTTCCGCCACTCGATCGGCCAGAGCCGAGCACTCGGCGACGACGAGGTCACGTCGGACCGCCGCCCGGTCACCGTCGGCACGGGCCTGCTCGAGGGCCCGAAGATGGGCTTCAGATTCGATCCGCAGCAACTCGATGGTCTGCGTCGCGGCGCCCACGTCGCGGGCCAGCCCGGCCCGCTCGGTCGCGGCCAACTCGAGGTCGCGCTGGGCCAGCAGCAACTCCGTTTCGAACCCAAGGCGCCGATCGTTGGCGATCCGGACGGCCGTCGAGCGGGCCCGAGCAGCCCCCAAAGCGCGGCCCAGCCAGCCAAGGATCAGACCACTTCCTCCCGCCAACCACAGGTCACCGTTCATCGGAGACTCCCAAGAGAGGCGAGCGTCGGGTCGTGCCGAACCACGACGCCGGCTTTCATGACGAAGACCACCCGTCCTACCGCCCCGATATCATCGAGAGGATTGCCGGCCACGGCAATCAGGTCAGCCGCCAACCCTGGAACGAGGGACCCCGTCTCCTTCCCGATTCCGAGCGCCTCGGCATTCCGGGATGTGGCGGCGATGATGACGTCCATCGGTCGTTGCCCGGCCTGGCGGACCCGGCAAACCAGGTCCTCCGCGTTCCGTCCGTGGGCGCCTGCCACGGCATCAGTGCCGTACACCAGCTTGAGTCCTGGTGTCAGCGATGCGTTCCGGACCGCGGCCACGGCCAACGGGATGGCCTGCTCCATCGCCGCGAATCCCTCGGCGGTGAAATTGCCGAGGCCTTGGAACCACCGCCGATTGTCCAGGTAGTTCCGGAAAATGAGGCCGCATTGGGGGTCGAAATATGTCCCCAGCTTTGCCATCAGATCGAGCACCTCTTGGGTCGCGAAGACCCCGTGTTCGACCTGGTGACATCCGGCCAGGGCGGCCGCGCGAATGCTCTCGGGGCTATGGGCATGCACGATCGAGGGCACTCCGCCGCGACGGGCCGCGTCGCAGGCCGCCTTGAGCTGAGCCTCCGACATCGTCTGGGTTCCGCCTTCGCGGATGCTCCGGGACGCAAACAGTTTGATCAGGTTGGCACCAGCCGCCAGTCGCTGCTCCACGAGGGCCTTCAACTGATCGGGCGAGAGCGTGGCGTCGGTAATCGGGTCAAGGCTCGTCAGGATCCGGGGACCGGACACCTCACCCCGGGCAATCCAATCGCGGAGGTCGAGGTCATCGGCCCCACCAATGCTCGCAACCGTGGTGAAGCCGGCCTGAATGGTCCGACCGGCGTTGGCCGCGGCCGACAACGCCACTTGGGTCGGGGTGTCGCCGTCCGCGGTGGTGTGCATCCGCCCCTGCCGATTCACATAGGCGGTGGCGTGGACGTGGACGTCGATCAGCCCCGGCATCAGGGTCCCGTTCGGAAACTCGAACGTGGGCCGGTCGACTTTCCGGGGTTCGATCCGGAGGATCCGGCCGCGGTCGATCACCACGGTGGCATTCCGAAACTGGCCACCTTTGCCATCGAGCACTCGGCCGGCATACACCGAGATCGGTTGGTCCGGGGTCTGCAGCGCGATCGCGGTCACCAGCGTCATCAACATGGCGTGAGCGCCTCGACCTGCTCACGCAGCACTCGGAGAGCCAGATCAATCGTCTTTCGATGGGTTCGGAACGACAGGGCCACCAGGCGAAGGGTGAACCGGCCATCGATCATGGTCGAGGAAAGGAACACCCGGCCGTCCTTTCGCACCCCTTCGACGATCTGTTGGTTCTGCCGATTGGCGGTTTCCAGACTAGCCCCCGCCGGCGCCCACCGAAAGGTGACGATGGAAAGGTCGGGCTCGGGTCCGACCTCGAACCCGAGGGCTGCCGCTTGCTGCCGGAAATACCGGGCGAGCAACAGCTTTTCCTCGAGGGCGGCCCGAAACGGCGCCACGCCGATCAATTTGAGCGGCAGCCACATCCGGAGCGCCCGGAAGTGCTTGGTGAGTTCCGGCGACACATCGGCCGGCGATACCTCACCCGGGGCCCGCATCGCATCCTGCATGTAGTTGCCGAAGTAGTGGTGGGTGGCCAGCATCGGGGCTGGATCCTTGACGAGCACCAGGCCAATCCCATACGGCAGGAACAAGCTCTTGTGCGGATCGAGGACGACCGAATCTGATCGCTCGATCCCGGCCAGTTTGGCCCGGCCCTCGTCGGTCAGCAAGAAGAACCCGCCATAGGCCGCGTCGACGTGGAACCAGCACCCTGCCTCCTTGGCCACCTGCCCGATCTGATCGAGCGGATCGACGGCCCCGGTGTCGGTGGTGCCGGCGGCCGCGATCACCAACCACGGTTTGAGCCCGGCGGCCCGATCGGCCGCGATCGCCGTGGCCAGCCCATCCGGCCGCATCCGCCAGCGGTCATCGATCGGGACATGGCGAACCACGACCTCGCCGAGGCCGGCGATCCGGAGCGCCTTCTCGATGCAATGGTGGGCTTGGCTGGTCAGGTACACGACGGCCCGGTGAAAATCGGCGCCCTTCAGTCCATGGGCATCGCGGGCCGTGGCGATGGCCACGAGGTTGGCGATACTCCCGCCCGAGGCCAAGTTCCCGACCGCCCCGGCCGGGTAGCCCACCAAATCGGCCACCCAGCGGAGCAGTTGGTTTTCCATCCGGACCGGGCCCGGCCCCGTAAAGAAAATGCCGGCGTATTTGTTGGAGACCGCCGCGAGGTAGTCGCCTAACGCGGAATAGTAGATCCCGCCGCCCGGAACGTAGGCCAAGTGGCCCCCGGAGGCCGGATTGAGGCCGGGCCGCACGACTTCTTCCTCCAGCAGGCCGATCACGTCCGCGATCGGGAGGCCGCGTTCGGCAATCGGCGAGGCCAGGAGACCCTCGCCCTGACCACCGGTGTCGTCGTAGGCCTTGAGGTTCTCGACCTGGCGAAGAAACCGTTCGGCCGAGGCCATGACCGGGCCCCGAACCGCTTTCCGCCGGGAGGTGCCGGGGTCGAGGGCCCGGGCTTGCCGCTCGAGCGCCGCCAGCCGCTCGAGCAATTCTGACGGTTCTGACCCACTAGTCGAGAGAGACATCGGTGACGGCAAACTACAGCCGCCACCGATCGGTTACTAGTCTAGAACTTGGACCAGAGATACTGGTTCGTCACCTCGTGGTGGAACTG
>JANPEL010000018.1:0-22990 GCA_031431925.1 Gemmatimonadota bacterium
GATCCCCACGGCCAGGCACGCGGCCCGGGCGGCGGCGGCGGCCGCGGGATCACCGACCTTCCGGGCAGCCCAAGCGGCCCAACCGAGCGCGCGGAGCTCCGCCGTCCTCGTCCCACCGTTGGCGAACGCCTTCAGGCCCTCGATCGCCTTGCGCGGCCGCGGATCCGACGATGCGTGGGCTTCGAACACCGGCAGCGCCCGCTCGACTGAGCCAAGGGCCCACCGACCGACCGCCCGGAGGTCATCCAGCGTCAGAGCGATCGGGTCCGTTCGGTCTGACGCCGTCACCGGAGTTCGACCTCCACGACAATCCCCTGCCCCGTCCCCCCGTTTGCCAGTGTGTGCGCCGCGGTTCCGGTGAGGTAGCGAAAGTCGCCCGGCTTGAGTGCCTCCGTCCGCGGGCCGCCGCTCCCGGACGCCTCCAGCCGGATCGGCGTGGCCGCCACCAGCAGGTAAGGCCGGGTGTGGGTGTGCTCGGCGGTCCGCGCCCCCGGCCCGAGTTCATAGCGATAGACCCGCATCCGGGGATTCTCCGCCGCCGGCGCCACGATCGGTGGAGCTTCAGGCCCCTCGGGGCGCGCCAGTGCCTGCACATCCACCACATCGAACAGCGTAGTGCCCGCGTTGCGGACCCGGTGGATGGTGGGCTTGGGCTCGTTGTTCCGTGCCGACACGTTGCCGGGAGCCGTCGTGCCCGGCGGCTGTTCCGGCTGCCCCAGCGGTTGATTGACCGCGGTCGACGAATCGAGCCGGACCGCCGCATCGTCGTGGGCGTGGATGTGCATCAAGGATGCCTGCCCCGGCGCGAGCGTGACCCGGAACACCTGAATCCACTGGTTCTTGAACACGGTCCGGTGGTTCGGCTCGCGCTCGACCGGCACCGCGCCGTCCTGAGCCCGGACCGTGCCCGGCAGGCCCATCATCGCGCCTAACGTGACCACCAGCACCCACCCTCGATTTTTCATTGCTTCCCAGTTTTTGTCTCTCGGTTGACCGTGCGGCTCGGAACTCACGGCGCAGTATTTGGGGCACGCCCGAGGCAAGCTCTATCCGACCTCGCTCACCCGGGACGAGCTCCATCCCTCGATCGGCGACCGGCACCAGCTCTTCGTCTTCGACGAGGAGGCGCGGCCCTGGCCGGTCACCGCCCTCGCCAGCCTGGGATCCAATTCAACATCAGGGTGAGCGTCGGGTTCCCGTCGTCGGTCTTCACGAAGACGAACTGCTTCCCGTCGGGCGAAACGTCCCAGACCGACTCGAGGCCGACGTAATAGGAGCGATCCGCGAACAGGGCGCGGGGCGGCTCGATCTTGGGCACCGGTCCCAAGGTGATTCGGGTCACGTAGACGGAGTCGGCGGTCCGGTAGAACACCTCGCCGTTCCGGCTCCACCGAGGCTCGGTACCGCCGGAGTTCGACACCGGCCAGCGGGCGCCATCGCCGCCTAACCGCGACAGATACACCTCGGATCGATTCGTTTCGTTCGAGGTGTAGAGGTACCACTGCCCATCGGGTGAGAGGGCGATGCCGCGCTCGTCGAACCGGGTGGCGCGTTCCGGGCGGGTCGAGTCGCCGCGGTGCGGGGCGGCCGAGAGGATGTCGCGATTGTAAGGGCCCGCGTCCTCGCGCCAGAGCAGCCGCTCAGCGTCGGGCGCAACCTCGATCTCGTAGATGCTCTTCAGACTCGACAACAGGGTATCGGGCACCCCGCCGCCGGCGGCGTCTACCGCCATGAGGTACGAACGCGCGTCGAGCTGGCGGCGAATCGTGGCGTAAACGATCCGGCGGCCGTCGCGGGTCCACTCCGGCGCCAGCGCGGAGGAGTCACTCGTGATCCGGATCGTGTTCCCATCCCGAACCTCGGTCACGTAGAGGTCGCCACCGATCGAGGCGCGAACCGCGACGCTGTAGAGAATCCGATTCCCGTCCGGCGAGAACCGGACCGACCGGTACGGCAATGTTTCCTGCCGCACCCGACGGACCACCGCGGTCTCCCGATCCCTCACCACCAAATGGCGGCCCGAGCCGCCGGAGCTCCGGCGGACCACCAAGACGCCGGTGCGGGAGGCCGCGAAGCTCTCCACCCGGCCCCCGAGCTGCCCGTCCACAACGGCCCGAGGCCCGCCCCGCAGAACCATGGTCTTGGGGTCAACCTCTACTCCCCAAAGCGTCCCGTCGGAAAGAAAGAGGACAATGGCGGGATCGATGTAGACGGCGTTCCTGCCACGGATCCCCAACGGCCGGAACGCCGCCGAGGAAATCGAGTAGGTCCCGATCTCCCCGGCGCCGGAGGTCGCGCCGCGGCCAACCAGGACGAGGTCGCCGCTCACGGCCGCGGGATTTCCGTAGGCCAGTGAGTCTTGATTGGTCCCTCGCAGCGAGTCCAGCGACGGCCTGCCGATCCGGGCCCGCACCAGACCGTTCACTACGCTGCCGGCGAGCACCACGGTGGAGTCATCGAGCCAGGTCAGACCTCGGCCCCCCATCAAGCCGGTGAGCGCCGCCACCGCGGTGGTGGTCCCGCCGGTCGCCGCCACGATTCTGACCCCGTCCGCTCCGCCGAAGGCCAGGAGCCGTCCGTTCGGCGAAAATTCCAGCGGAAAGCCAGCGCCGAGGACGACGTCGCGTTGTCCCGCGAGGCCGTGCACCACCAACCGGGGCGCGCCGAGCGAGTCCGACCCAGGCAGGGCGAGCAAGGTACCATCGGGGCTGATCGCCAAGGCGGTTCCACCGATTCCGACTGCGGAGGCGAGTGGGAAGGCCAGCGGCACCGACAGCGGCGGAACGACAGCCTCGGTGGCCGGCCGGGAGCGGCCGAGGACCCATCCGAGGCCGAGCGCCATCGCGGCGAGGGCGATAGCACCTAACGCAAGCCCCCGCCGCTGACCGGGGGCCCGCGGCGCACCGCTCGCGGCCCGGGCCACCGGCGTCCGGGTGCTGGTGCCACCGCGGAGCGCCTCACTGAACTCCTGCACTGAGGAGAACCGATCCGCCGGCAGTTTCTCGAGCGCTACCTGAAGGGCATTATCCACGTGCTGCGGCACGGCGGCGCGAAGACTTCGGGCCGGCCGCACCGGTTCGGTGAGGACCTTCGCCACGATGGCCTGGGCGCTCGGACCAGTGTGGGGCGGCTCGCCGGTCAGCATTTCGTAGATCACGGCCGCGAGGGCGTAGATGTCGGCGCGCTGGTCGACGGCCTTGTCGCCCATGGCCTGTTCGGGGGCCATGTACTGGGGCGTGCCGAGCGAAAGGCCGGTCTGGGTCATCCGCTGTCCGCCGGCCTGCTGGACCGCGAGCGCAATCCCGAAGTCGGCCACCAGCGCGTGGCCGCTCTGGAGCAGGATGTTCTCGGGCTTGATGTCCCGGTGGATCACGCCCCGCTCATGCGCATAGGCCAGCGCATCGGCCACCTCGCGGGCGATCCGGAGGGCATCGTCCACCGGAAGCTGAGTCTCCCGCTCAAGTCGGGTCCGGAGCGTCTCGCCCTCGATAAACGGCATCACGTAGAACAGCTGACCCGCGGCGCTCCCGGAATCGAATAAGGCCAGGATGTGGGGATGCTGGAGATTGGCGGTGAGTTCAATCTCCTTCAAGAACCGATCGGGGCCGAGGACCGCGGAGAGCTCGGGGTGGAGAACCTTGAGCGCGACCCGCCGCCGGTGTCGCACGTCCTCGGCCAGATAGACCGTGGCCATGCCGCCGCGACCGAGTTCGCGGTCGAGGGTGTAGCGGCTGCCAAGAGAATCCTGCAAGGGCTGCGGGGCGGTCACGAGGGTCCGATGGTGTCGTCCAATGATAGCCGAAGCGGCGCCCGGCCGCCCTGGCGACCCGTCCCGGCAGGCCGTACCTTCGCGGTCCAACCATCCCCAACCAATGAGGTCTTATGGTACTGCTCGTGGCAGGTATCGTAGCGGCGGCGTGGTACGTGGTCTTTGACATGTTCTTGATGGAGCCGGTGCTCGGCTCGTACCTCGCCGGCATTCCCGGCATCAATGCCGCCCCGGCGACGATGTGGATCGTGATCGGCAATGTCGTCGCCTGCCTCGTCCTCGCTGCCGTGTACGCCCGGACCCGCTCGATCTTCGGGCTGGGGCTCAAGAATGGGGCAACTTACGGCGTCTATGCCGGTGTGCTGGCCAACTTCCCGACCTGGCTGAACTTGTCGGTGTATGCCAGTTGGCCGTACGGGTCCGCCTGGGCCGTGACCATCGCCTTGATCCTCAACGTCACGATCGCGGGTGCCTTGATCGGTCTGGTCTACGAGAAGATGGGCCAGCCGAAGCCGGCCTGATGACGGGGGCCCACGCCCGACAGGCGTGGGCTCACCGGCCGCTCATCGCACCGGACCGCGGGCCGGCCGGCCCGGGAACTCGGAATCCTGAAGGGCCCCATCCACGACCACAAGGACGCCGTTCACGAGCACGTACCGGAACCCGATCGAGGGAAGCGCCGGCTGCTGGTAGGTGGCCTTGTCGATGACCGTCTTTGGATCGAACACCGTGATGTCCGCGTCGGCCCCGATCCGGATCCGGCCCTTGTTCTTGAACATCGGCGCTACCCGCTCCAATCGCACCGCCGGCATCAACGTCATCTTCCGGATCGCGTCCATCAAACCGATCTGCTTGGTCTCCCGGACATAGTAGCCCAGGGTCCGGCCGCTGGTGCCCGCGGTGCGCGGGTGACCCTTGCCCTGCCGGAGCCCGCCGTCGCTCGCGATCGCGGTGAGCGGGCTCGTCATCGCCATGGCTTCCATCTCCGGGGTATTCAGGAAGAGTACCACCATGGCCCCGGGCACCCGCTTGGCCGCGAAGGTTTCGCGGGTCAGTCGCTCGCCGGTGCTGACCAGCATCAGCTTGGCGAACATGCTGTCCGGCCCGCCGACGAACCGGTCGAGGAGCGGTGAACTGATTTCGGTAAGCCCCGCACTATACGGATAGGCCTCCGCCGTGATGTCTTGCCCATTGGCGCGCGCTTCGGCCACCAGGGCAAGCGTGGTGGGGGTCGACTCCAGGCTCGAACTGTTGAGATGCACGATATGGAGCGGCGCCCCGGTAATCGCGCTGGCCGCAATCACCTCCATATAGGACTCCACCGAACTCCCCGGATCGGTGGTGCCCCACGACCGGGTATGGACGAACGCCGGGGCGTGATACTTGGCCGCGGCGCGGAACGCCTCGAGGACCTCGAACTTGCTGGCCCCCGGCGTGTACTGGAGCCCGAAGCCGACGCCGACGCCACCGGCCGCCAAGCCGGCATCGATCCGCCGCTTGATCTCGGCGATCTGATCGGCCGTGGCGGCGTCTCGCCCGCCGGCCCCGACCGGCAGGAAGAGGCCGGGGTCCTTCATCACCGCCATCCGGTGGGGAATGTGTCCAACCGAGGCCCCGAAGTTGATCAGCGCCGTGCCGGTGCGGCCGGCGTAGAACCCCGGAATGTCCGCCACCCCGACCTCCAATTCGAGGGCGGTGGTCACCCCGTCCATCGCGAAGACCCGGTAGTTCTCGTCGTCCTGGCCATGGGCATGGAGATCGATGAATCCCGGCGCCACGACCAATCCTTTGGCGTCGATCATGGTCTTGCCCTTCAAGGGGCCCGCCGAGATCGCCACGATCTTGCCGCCCCGAATTCCAATCGACCGAACGGCGTCGAGTTTCGACTCGGGATCCATCACCCGACCGCCCGAAATGACGACGTCAAACCCGGCCCGCTGCGCCATCGCGGCCGGGTTCGGGGATCCCAGAACGGCCAGGGCCAACAGGGCGTTACGCATTCACAATTCTCCGGATCGAAAGGACTTGGGGAGCGCCACGGGCCAACGATACTCGATCAGTTGTCCCATCGAAAGGACATCGCCGATGGCGCCGGAACACCGGAAAGCGGGGACGCCCGCGGCGGAAGGCCGCGAGCGCCCGGCTCGAGTTGGGGGGGTGTTACGGGGTTTGAGTGACGGTGACTCCGGCGTTATTGACAATCGTCCCGCCGATATTGCCCGTCAGCGTGACGGTGATCAGCGCCAGGGACCCGATGCCGGTCGATCCCTGATCCGCCCGGATACCGGCCCCGGTGTTGGCCGACACGGTGGTGTTCTTGACGGTCGCCACGAGGTCGCCGGTGCTGTTCTCGTCGAAGTCGATCCCGATCCCGGCATTGGTGCTGCTGGTTGACTGATCGATGGTTGCGGTCAGGATCCCGGCATCGTCCTCTCGGACGGCAATCCCGGCCGTTCCGTTCCCGGTCGAGGTCGCCCGTCCGATCGTGGCCGTAAGGTCGCCGGTGCCCTGTTCGCGGAGACTGATCCCGCCGGTCAGGTTGCCGTTCGTCTCGGCGCCGCGAATGGTGGCATCGATGTTTCCGTCGCCCCGCTCCCGAATCTTGAGGCCGGCATCGCCCCCGGGGCCGTTCCCGTTGGCCTTGATCCCGATCAAGGTCGTGATCAGGTCGCCGCCGCCTTGGAAGTCATCATCCTCTTCGAAGTCAATCCCCTCTTCGAGGTTCCGGCTGGCCTCGGCCAAGGTCATGTCGACCCTGAAATCGCCGGCGTCGTTCTCGTTGAAGTCCCAGCCTTCTTCGTAGTTGTCATTGGCTGCGCTGGCGAAGACCTTGCCGATCAGGGCGCCGTCGCCCGACTCGTCGACGTCCATGCCGTCGTCGAGGTCGGCGAGGGTCACGTCATAGCTTCCGTTCCGGGTAATTTGGGTCCCCGAGACGTTGAAGGTGACATCGCCGACGCCCCGTTCGTCCAGCTCGATGCCGTCGGCACCGTTGTGGTCCACCCGGGTCACACTGAAGATCGCATTCAGATTGCCGGTGCCGCCCTCGTTGATCCGGAGCCCGTCGCGGTCGATGTCCCCAAACCCGTTTTCGGCGAACCGCGAGCCGACCACCAGCACGTCGAGCGACGCGTCCGATCCGTTCGGGTTGCTGGTGTCGATCGGATCAACCTGATCGTTGACCAGCACCCCGTGGCCCCGGTTCCCCAGGATCTGCACGCCGACCAGCACGACCTTCTTGATGCCGGTCGCAGCCGCCGGCACCTGATAGGTCAGGCCTTCCTGCGGCGCATTCTGGACGGTGAGTCTGGCGACGGAAAGATTACCCCCGCCGTTGGCGAGGAACGCGGCCGGAGCAGTGGCACCGAGCCCGGCACCATCGAGAATCGCACCGTTCCCCGCAATGTCGAGGGCCTGGGTCCCGGTATAGACCACCGGGTCGACCAAGCCGATCGGAGCCAGTCCCGCCCGGAACTCGATCCGGCCGATCGACGGGTTGGTGTTGGCCCGTTCGATCGCGGCCCGGAACGAGCCTGGACCGGCATCGTTGGCGTTGGTGACCCGGGCCGAGCCGGGGCCGCCGAAGCTGAGATCCGGTTGGGCCGGACCAAGCGGGGTTTCGGATGACGAGTCGGAGCAAGCGGCCACGGCTACGGTGGCCGCGAGCAGCAGCAGGTTGAGTCGGTTCACGAGCAATCTCCTCTGGGGTGAAACGGGCTGGCGGATGGTTTCAGAGAGGAGTGTACCGGCGGAGTGCAGCGAATCGGTCACGCGGTCGTAACGTTGCGCCCACATCCATATCGCGGCTGGCGCCGCTTAGACGTCAGTCTCCACTGGGCACCGGGCGCGGCAACGACCGGGCACACGCCTGGCCGAACGCCAGGGCATCGGTTTCCGACGCCCCGGCATGCAGGATATGAAAGGCCTCGTGTGCCATGGCCCCGGCCAGCCAATCGACCGGGCGGTCGAAGGCCGGTGCCCAGAACTGCACCGCAAGCGGCGACGTCGAGGCGGTGGCATAGGAGGCGCCGAAGTACACCAGCCCGGCGGCGGTGTCGGCCGGAGTCCAGACACTGACGGCCCCCACCTGCTCCAACCAGACCAGGGTGCTCGCCGCGAGCCGACAGGCCGGGTCGTTGCTTTCCCCGAGCGCGGTCAGCGCTCGCCGCCAAGCGATTCGATGGTCGGCGTCCATCGGGGCCGTTGGGACCCAGGTTGCCTCCGCGCCGAGGCATTGCGGCCCTCCGACTTTGGCCGCCCCAAGCGGATGGGCCAGTCGGAGACGGATGGTGACTTCGACCAGGTCGCAGCGGTTTCGCGAGTCGGCGGCGGCGGTGCTGGCCAGGACTTGGGCGCTACTGCTCCGAGCAGCGGCCGTCGTCAGCGCCGTCGCAACCACAAGTTTCCAATGGATGTTAGGCATTCGGTCCCCCAGGTTCGGAGAAACTCCCTGTCTTATTATCGCACGGGAGACAGCCTGTCGTCACGCTATTGTTACAATGACTCCCGATGGGACCCGGGAGTCGCCGACCGACGGGCGTCATTGGATTGTTACGCCGACGATGTTTGCCGGTACCGCAAACCGAATCACATTCCACGCCAACATGAGCACGACAATGGGACGGCGCTGGAATTGGGGGGTACTCGCCCTCGGGATTGGCGCTGCCTTCGGGCTGACGACCCCGCTGGTGGCGGCGCAGATGAGCGCTACCAGCGGCGGCATCCTGCCGTGGGCCGATCGGCTCCAAGTGATCGTGAACCTGATGAAGGTGATCGAGCTCGGCGCGTTTGTGTTCAGTGCGTATCATTTCTGGGCCGGCCGCCGCGAGCGCCGCACCTCCGACGCCGAAGCCGCCCGCCAAGCGAGGATCGACGCGAACTATCAGGCTTGGCAGGTCATCAACAGTGCCCAAGGCAAGGGCGGCAGCGGCGGCCGGGTCGAGGCCTTGGGTGACCTGCTCAAAAACGGGGTGTCGTTAGCCGGCATCAACTTGGACGACGCCTGGCTGGAAGGCGTGGAACTGCCGGGTGCCACGTTGGTGCGAAGCAGCCTGCAGCGAGCCCATTTTTCGAGTGCCAATCTGGCCGGGGCCAATTTCGAGGGCGCCGATCTCCAGGGTATTGACCTCGTCGGGGCCAATTTGACCGGGGCTTACCTCAAAGGGGCGAACCTGACCGAGGCGCGGCTCTCCGCGGCGATTCTCGACGGAGCCGATCTGACGGACGTCGTCGGATGGCGGGCAATTCGTTCGATCAGCCACGCCAGCATCGAGGGGGTGCGCCACCCGCCGCTCGGATTCTTGGGTTTCGCCCGTGGGGAGGGCGCGGTCGACGCCATCACGAAGACGATGATGGACAACGACGACGTGTCGTTCTCGCAAAACTTCCGCACCATCTGAGGGCCAGCACCAGCGAGTTGGCCAACCGAACCGTGAAGCCTACCTTTTTGTCATGCAAGTAGTCGCCGAGCTGGGACGGAGTGGCGCCTTTCTTCTCCAGGGCCTGGTGGCCCTCTTGATGGCGCTCAGCGTCTCCGCCGTCTGGTATGCTTTTCGGCGGCGCCCGATAGCCCTCTGGGCCTGGACCTGGTGGGTGCTCACGGCGGCCGTTTTGACCAGCGCATTGGCGGCGACCGGGGGCCGCAAGGGCAAGTTGGCGGTGAGCTTGCTCGGTCTTGGATTGTGGTTCGCGGTGGCGCCGATGGCGGAGGCCGCGGCCGACAACGAGGTCCGAATGCTCAAGGCCGGGATCCCGTTGTTGATGGCCAGCGACGGCGGGCTGCTGGATCCGGATGAGGTGGCCTCCAACGACCCGCGGGCAGCTGTCGACCTTCCCTTTGCGCTCGGTGAGGGTCATTTCCTGTGGCTGCGGGCCATGGGGGAGAAAGGCATGACGCCGATGGCCGCGATTCAAGCGCGACTGAAGAGACACGCTGCTGACAGCCGGGTCCCGGCCGACCGGCCTGAACGGCTGGCCGCGGTCGATGGGTTGCCGCGGTCGGTGGTGACCGAGTCCGACGCGGACGCGGTACATGACACCGTGATGGCCGAGCCGAGGCGGTGCCGCCGGTCTGTCCGGGCCGGGCGGTCCCCGCGATCCCCTCCATGTCGACCGCGATGTAGACCTTGAGTTTTTTGCTGTCCGGTCGCAACCGGCGCGATCGCCAGCAGACCGGCAACGGCAATGAGTGGACCGCGAATCGGGATGGCTAAATCCCAAGGAAGGTCAGCCGCCGACCTGTCGGGCCTTCGGACGGAGGGTGAGCGCCGGCGGTGCATCCGCCCTCGCGAACATAGACTTTGCAGTCTATCTTGGACTAGCGATGCCCAAAGCCCGCAAATCCATCAGCCCTCGGACCGGTCTGACGCCGGCCCAACGCCGCCTCCTGGCCCGCACCAGGCCGCTCGCCGACGGGATCGCCGCCCTGCTGTTTCCGTTCGCCGAGGTCGTGATCCACGACCTCGAAAGCCAGACCATCGTCCAGATCGTGAACAGCCTGTCCCGCCGCGAAGTGGGCGACGCCACCGCGCTCGACGACATCGACTTCGATGCCTCGGAAAGCGTGATCGGCCCCTACGAGAAGCGGAACTGGGATGGGAGCCGGATGCGGGCCATCAGCGTCCTGATCCGCGACGACGCCGGCCGCCCGATCGGGGTGGCCTGCGTGAACCTCACGATCTCGGCCTTTGAACAGGCCCGGCAGACCCTCGAGCTGTTCGTCCGTGGTGTGCAGGTGGCCCCGCAGCCCGAGAAGCTGTTCCGGGACGACTGGCAGGAGCGGATCCTCACCTTCCTCCATCCCTGGCTGGCGGAGCGGCAGCTCACGCTGGGCAACCTCACCCGGGAACAGAAGCAGGAGTTGGTGGTGGCCCTGCACCGCCACGGGGCGTTCGAGGGGCGGAGCGCCGCCGACTACGTGGCCAGGCTCCTCGACATGGGGCGCGCCACCGTGTTCAAGCACCTCAAGACCATTCGCGGCACCCAACCGAGGAAACGGAAATGAGCACACCGGAGATCACCTGTGACGTGCTGGTGGCCGGGACCGGCGCGGCTGGTTTTTCGGCCGCCGTAACCGCCGCCGCCAACGGACTCAAGGTCGTCATGGTCGAGAAGACCGGCTGGTTCGGCGGGTCGACCTGCTTTTCGGCGGGAATGGTATGGATTCCGGGCAGCCGGCAGGCCCGGGCCGCGGGCATCATGGACAGCCCCGACCTGGCCCTCGCCTACCTGGCGGCGGAGGCCGGCGACCGCCTGGACCGGGCCAGCGCCGAGGTCTACGTCAATCAGGGGGCCGACATCCTGGCGTGGTTCGAAGACCACACCCACGTCCGGTATGTGCTCTCGCCCGCTTGGCCCGATTACCACCCCGCCTTCGCCGGCAGTTCCCCCGGGGGCCGGTCCTTGGGGCCGGCACCGTTCGACGGGCGGACGTTAGGCGATCGGTTCCGCCAACTCCGGCCCCCGCTCGCGACCACGATGCTGTTCGGCGGGATGATGGTGGGCCGGGAGGATTTGCCGAAGTTCTACTCGATTACCCGCTCTTGGCGCTCGGCCGCCCACGTGGGCCGCCTCTACCTCCGCTATCTCAAAGATCGACTCCGCTACCCGCGCGGTACCCGGCTGTCGAACGGCAACGCGCTGATCGCGATGCTGGCCCGGACGGCGTTCGACCAGAAGATCGAGTTGCTGCTCGAAACGCCGGTGGCCCGATTGATCCGGGACGGCGACCGGGTGGCGGGCGCGGTGGTGACGCCGGCCGCCGGCGAACGGACGATCCTGGCCCGCCGCGGCGTGGTGCTCGCGTGCGGCGGATTCCCGGCCGACGACGCACTCCGGCGTCGGTTCTTCGGGCACGTGGCGGCGGGAAAGAATCATCGCACGCTGACTCCGGCGACCAACAGCGGCGACGGCTTCCGGGCCGGGACCGAGGCGGGCGTCGGCGTGGTCGGCGATCAGTTGAGCCCGGCCGCCTGGACACCGGTGTCCCTGGTGCCCCAGCCTGACGGCTCAACCATTCCGTTCCCGCATTTCAACGATCGCGGCAAGGCCGGCTACATCTCGGTCGACCGGCGGGGGCGCCGGTTCATCAGCGAAGCCCGCTCCTATCACGACTTCGTCCCGGCCATGGTCGACGCCTGCCGGAACGACCCCGAGGTGAGTTGTCACGTGATCTGCGATGCCGAAGCGATCCGTCGTCACGGTCTTGGACGCGCGCCACCCGCGCCAGGCCGTCTCGGCCCCCACGTGAAATCGGGATACATCCAGAAGGCCGACAGCATCGCCGACCTGGCCCGGCAGTGCGGCATCGATCCGGCAGGCCTCCAGGCGACCGTCGACCGCTTCAACGCCGACGCGGCGCGCGGCCAGGACTCCGAGTTCGGCAAGGGCACCGACGTCTACGAGCGGTTCAACGGCACCGCGGGCCACACCCCGAACCCCTGTGTGGCCCCCATCGTTCAGGCGCCGTTCTACGCGATCAAGCTGATCCCGGGCGACATCGGGACCTTCGCCGGACTCAGGGCAGACGACTCGGCCCGGGCGCTCGACAGCGAGGGCCAGGTGATCGAAGGGCTCTACGTCGCCGGCAACGACGCCGGCGCCTTCATGGGCGGCACCTACCCCGGCGCGGGTACGTCGATCGGCCCCGCCATGGTCTTCGGTCACCTCGCCGCGAAACACATCGCGGCCCAGCAGGGAGGCGCGGCATGACCACGAGCCTGAGCGCCGAGGAGTTGGATCGTCAGTCGCTCCTCCACCCCCTCACGATGGTCGGCGACTACGCGGCCGGCAAAGGGGCCCATCGGATCGTGGCCAGCGGCGACGGGGTCCGGGTCACCGACAGCCGGGGCCGTTCGGTGATCGACGGGTTTTCGGGCTTGTACTGCGTCAACGTCGGATACGGGCGCGACGCGATCGTCGACGCGATGGCCGAGCAGTCGCGAACCCTGGCCTTCTACCACGTCTTTGCCGGCGCGACCCACGGACCGGCCATCGATCTCGGCGCGAAGCTGCTCTCGCTGGCCGGACCGTCGATGCGACGGGTGTTCTTCGGGCTCTCGGGGTCCGACGCCAACGAGACCCAGGTCAAGCTGGTCTGGTACTACAACAACATCCTCGGCCGGCCGGCCAAGAAGAAGATCATTGCCCGGCGCCGCGCCTACCACGGGGCGACGATCGTGGCCGGCAGCATGACCGGTCTCTCGCTCTACCACGAAGGGTTCGATCTCCCGTTCGGGCTGGTTCGGCACACCACCGCGCCCGATCCCTTCTGGGCGGATGGCCTGGACCCGGCCGCGTTTGCCCAGCAGTGCGCCGACGATCTCGACCGGCTGATCATCGAAGAGGGACCGGAGACCGTCGGGGCCTTCATCGCCGAGCCGATGATCGGCACCGGCGGAATCGTCCCGCCGCCGCCGGGCTACTGGGCGGCAGTCCAGGAGGTGCTCCGACGGCATGACGTACTGCTGATCGCCGACGAGGTGATCACGGCGTTCGGCCGGGTCGGGGCGATGTTCGGCTGCTCGGTCTGGGGCATCGAGCCCGATCTGATCACAGTGGCGAAGGGGCTCACCAGCGGGTACGCGCCGCTCTCGGCGGTGCTAGTCGGCGGGAAAGTGTGGGACGCGCTCCAGGCGGGTGGCGCCAAGCACGGGATCTTCGGTCACGGGTACACCTACTCGGCCCACCCGATGTGCGCGGCGGCCGCCCTCGCCAACATCGCGATCATCGAGAACGAGCATCTCTGCGATAACGCCCGCGAGGTGGGCGCCTATCTTCGCGCCGGCCTCACGGCCCGGCTCGGCGGCCACAAGCTGGTCGGCGAGATCCGGGGCGAGGGCATGCTTGCCGCCGTGGAGTTCGTGGCTCCGGGTTCGCACCGGCGGCACTTGCCGAAGGAGGCCAAGTATTCCACCCGGGTGTCGGCCCTCTGCCTCGAGGAGGGCGTGCTCGCTCGGCCGATGCCGGTCAACGACATCGTGGGCCTGGCGCCGCCCCTGATCCTGACCCGCGAGGACGCCGACCTGATCGTCGGCATGGTGGGACGCGCGGTCGACCGGGCCACCGCCGAGCTATGACGGCGCCGCCGGGCGAACTCCGCCGCGAGATCGGCGCGCTCGGCGTTGCCGCGCTGACCATCAACATCATCATGGGGTCGGGATTGTTCGTGATCCCGGCCGCGATGGGTGTCCTCGGCGCCTGGGCACCCGCCGCTATTGCGCTCTGCGCTCTGGTGATAGGCGCCGTGACGCTCTGCTTTGCCGAGGCCTCGAGCCGGGTTCCAAGAGCGGGGGGCATTTACGGCGTCGTGCAGGCGGCGCTGGGGCCGGCCGCGGGAGCGGTGGTCGGGGGCATGATCTGGTTGTCGGGCACCTTGGCGGCGGCCGGGATCCTCGCCGCGGCGATCGATCAGATCACCCCGTTCGTACCGTGGATGGGCAGTCCCGGCGCGCGTACCGCCGTCATCGCAGCTGTCTGTGCGGCCTTCATGTGGATCCCGATGCGCGGGGCCCGGCAAAGCGCCCTCGCGAGCGAAGTGACGACCGCGATCAAGATCGTTCCGCTGCTGCTGTTCATCGCCCTCGTCGCCCTGCTGCCCGCGGCACCGGCGGCCCCGGCCGCGGCCCTCGATCTCGAGGTGGCCGCGCCGCTCTTGATTCTCGGCATCTACCTCTGCGCCGGGGTGGAGAGTGGTACGGTGATGAACGGCGAGGTGCGCGATCCGGTCCGAGCACTGCCGGCCGGGCTCTTCGGCGCCCTGTTCGTCTATTCGGCCCTGGCGGTCGCGATCCAGATGGCCGCCGGGCACGCGTTAGGCGCCTCCCTGGCGGCGTCGAAGGCGCCCCTCGTCGACGCGGCCGCGCGGGTCGGGTCGTGGTTTCCGCCGGTCATGGCCGCCGCGGCCATCGTCTCGATGCTGGGGAGCGCCGCCGGGCTGGCCTCCGCCATTCCCCGGATGATCTTTGCGCTGACGCAGGACGGCCTGATGCCGGGCGCCCTGGCGCGACTCCATCCCGTCCGGCACACCCCGAATGTGGCGATCGCGGCGCACGGGATCCTGGTCGCGGGGCTCGCCGCCTCCGGCGAATTCAAGTCGCTGACGATCGCGGCCTCCCTGGCGTCGATGGCGGTCTACGTGGTGGGCTGCACCGCCGCATTGGTCCTCCGACGGCACGGGGTGGCGGAGGCCGGCCGAGTCACCGAGTGGCGGCTGACTCCGGTCGCGGCCGCGGTGGCGATCGCCGCCAACCTGGCCATCATCCTGAGCGCATCCCGGGCGGAGATCGCCGCATTGGCCGTGGCGGCGCTGGTGTTCGCCGGCGTGGCGATCGTTCGCGCCGGGCCGCCCTCGCGAGGGGAGCTCACGTGAAGGCCACCCTGCCCGTTGTCTACGACGCCGGCGACTTCGTGCTGTCGTCGTTTCGTGACCGGGTCGGCGCCTCCGCCCCGATCCTCGAGACGGAGGCGCGGATCGAGCGGATCGTTGCCGGCCTTCGCTCGTGCGAGCACGTCCGCTGGTTGAGCGCCGCCTCCGCGTACGAGCAGGCGCTCGAGGTCGCCGGCCGGGTCCATTCGAGCGAATATCTCCGGTTCCTTGCCACGACCAGTGAGCGCGCCGAGGGCGAGGTGATCGACGCCCGATTCGCCGAAGCGGGGGTCCTCCCCGATACACCCGTCACGAGGGGGGCCTACGCCGCCGCCATCCGGGCGGTCGCGTCAGCCGTCGCCGCGGCGAACGAACTCGTCCGGGGCGAACGCCAGGCCTACGCGGTGTGCCGTCCTCCAGGGCATCATGCCGGACGGGCGTTCATGGGCGGCTATTGTTTCCTGAACAACGCCTGCGCCGCGGCGCGGGTGCTCCGCGATGCCGGCCGGCGCGTCGGGGTCGTCGACATCGATTACCACCACGGCAACGGCACCGCGGACATCCTGGCCGCGGAGGATGACGTCCCGTTCGTTTCGTTCCACGCCTCGACGCTCAAGGCCTTCCCCTATATGAAGACGACGCCTCGGGTCGCAAACCAGGCGTTCGTCGCGTTCGAGGAGCCGCCTTCGGAGGATGTCTATCTTGGACACCTGGCCGAGCAACTCGGGCGGCTCTCGACGGTCGACGCGATCGTGGTCTCGCTCGGCTACGATCCGGTCATCGGGGATCCGCACGGGGGCTGGGCCATGACGCCGGGTTTCTTCCGGCGGGCGGCACGGCTCTTCAAGGACACGACGCGCCAGCTCTGCTTCGTTCAGGAGGGCGGCTACGGACTCGAGCGGCTGGCCGAGTGCTCGCGTGAACTGGCGATGGGTCTCGAATAACCTGATTCCGGAGGCGAGATGGCTCTGATCGAACAGCGACTGGCCGCCCTTGGCCTGGTTCTCCCCCCGCCGGTGGAGGCGCCGCCCGGCATGGTGTTCCCGTTCCGGTTCGTGCGAATCGCCGGCAGTCGGGCGTTCATCGCCGGCCACGGACCCCAAGGGGCCGATGGTTCCGACGCGGGGCCGCTCGGAAAAGTGGGGCGCGATCTCACGATCGAGCAGGGCTATCACGCCGCCCGGCTCACCGGCCTGTCGATGATCGGCAGCCTCAAGCGCGCCCTCGGCGATCTCGACCGGATCACTGCATGGGGCCGGGTCTTCGGCATGGTCAACTCGGCCCCGGGGTTCAACCGCCATCCGGCGGTCATCAACGGCTGTTCCGATCTGATCCTGCAGGTGTTCGGCCCCGAGATCGGGGCCCACTCGCGGAGTGCCGTCGGGATGGCGGAACTGCCGTTCGACATTCCGGTGGAGATCGAGGGAGAGGTCGCGATCCGAGACTGACGTTCCTCAAGGAGACTCGCAATGTCCATTCGGCGCCGCTTCGCGCAAGTCGACGTATTCACGACAAGACCCTTCTACGGCAATCCGGTGGCCGTGGTCCTCGAGGCGGAGGGGCTCAGCAGCGCTGAGATGCAGCGGATCGCCCGGTGGACCAACCTGTCGGAGACGACCTTCGTGCTGGCACCGTCCGCGGCGGGCGCGGACTATCAGGTGCGGATCTTCGGGTCAAAGGAAGAGTTTCCCTTCGCCGGGCACCCGACACTCGGCACTGCCCATGCCGTGCTCGAAGCAGGGATCGCTTCGGCGACGAACGGCAAGCTGGTCATGCAGTGCGCGGCCGGATTGGTCGAAGTCTCAGTGGAGGCGGCCGGCCTTTCATTCCGCCTGCCGCACGCCGTGCCACGACCAGCCATCGGGGCCGAGCGTTTGCCGGGCGACCTGGGCATCGCGGCCATCATCGGCGAGGCCGAGGTGATCGACACCGGGCCGCATTGGCTGATCGCCCGGGTCGAGGATGTCGCGGCGCTGTCGCCTGATGCGGCCGGCTTGAAAGTCCGAGTCGGGGCCAACCGCGCCAGCGGCCTCACCGCCTATGCCGAGACCGGGCCCGGCGAGATCGCGGTCCGGACGTTCTTCTTCACCGATTGGCTGGTCGAGGATCCGGTGTGCGGCAGCGGCAATGCGGCGGTGGCGGTGCATCGGATGCGGACCGGCGCCATCGGGGACGGGGCCGCCTATCTCGCGAAGCAGGGCCAGCAGATCGGCCGAGACGGCGAGATCCGAGTGCGGATCGTAGGCGGCGATGTCCACGTAGGAGGCCAGTGCGTGACCTGCGTCGAGGGCCGGCTCCTGGCCTAGGCGCCCGGGATGCCGCGGAACACCGCGCCCCCAGTCGCCCCGATTAACCCGAATCCCGGCACGGCGCTGATCGACCACGTCGTCAACCGGTTCGCGGGCACGTCCGGCAAGGACAGCTGGGTCGTTTGCGACCAATTGACGCCGTCCCAGCGAAACACCGCGCCGGTGAAGTTGGTGACGTAGACCTCCGTGGCACTCACGGCCGCGATCCGGGCCAGGGTGGAACCAACGGGGGTCATGAAGCCGGGAAGGGTCAAGGTCGTCCACGTGGCGCCGTCCCATTTGAGCACGTAGTTGCTCCCCACCGCGAAGGCCGCCGTTGGCGACACTGCGGCGATGTCGTTGACGCCGGCCACTGCGGGGATGGTCATCGTGGTCCAGGTGGTACCGTCCCATCGGACGATCCGACCGGAGGCCCCGGCGCTCCCCGCGGCGAGCGCGAAGGTGGGCGAGGTCCCGCTCACGGACCGGAGGAACCCGCCCGGCGGCGTGGCCGCCGCACCCCAGGCGGAACCGTTCCAGTGAATGAGCCCCCCGTTGCTTGCGGCGACCGCGAAGGTCGGGGACTGGACCCAGATCCCCTCCGCCACCGCCGGCGTCGGGTCGAGCGTCCAGGTCCCGTTCTGGCGCCGCCAGATGCCGTTCGGCGACGACGCGCCGGTAACCATCGTGAACCCGTCGGGCAAGCCGGACACCGCGTTGAATTTGAACGAGGTGAAGTCCCGGTGGTCGACCCGCCAACTGGCGCCGTCCCATCGGAACACCACTCCGGCGGCGCCCACCGCCCACGCGAGCTGCGAGGAGATGACCCGGACGCCGTAGATCTGGGGTGTGAAGGCTTCCTGGATCCAGGTCGTTCCCGTCCAGCGGGCGATCGAGCCGTCCGACCCGCCCACCCGCAGGACGTTGTCGCCGCCGCACCCGAGGACGTTCGAGTTGGATCCCATCGCGGCCATGCCGTAGCCGGCGATTTCCTCCCAGGCGCTCGCGCCGAGGCGGAACACCCGCGCCTGGGTGGCGGCGTAAACCTGGCCGCCGCAACGGACGATGTTGCGGAAGATCTCGGTGCCGGCGCCGGCTCGCGCCGCGGGGAGCGGGAGCTGCTGCCAGGCCGACCCGTTCCAGCGGGCGCTGCCGCCGACGCCGCCGACGATGACGTCGGACGAGGTCTGATCGAGGTGCGCGGCGACGAGCGAAAAGCCGGGCGACGGGAGGAACGACCAGGTGGTACCGTTCCAGCGAGCCACCGAGCCGGAGGACAGGAAGGTGGCCGCGAGGTCGGTCGGCGATCTTCCCGTAACCGAGGTGATTAAGAGCGGGGCCGCCGCGGGCAGCGCCGTCCAAGTGCCGGCCGAGTACACCAGGACCCGCGGCGTCGAACTGTTGTTGACCCCGGCCACGAACGCGCCTGCGCCGGCCCCTTCGAGGCCCACGACCGGACCGGTGATCGGCGACGCGGTTTCCACGAAGGTCGTCCCATTCCAGCGGGCCAGGCGGCCGGTGGTACTGCCGATCCAGAGGTCGTTGCCGCTCCCGCCGACGTGGTTCAACTGATCGAAAGGGAGAATGTCGGCCGCGGTCCAGGTGCCGTTGGTCCGCCGGGCAATCCGGGTACTCCCGATCCCGCCGGGGAAGATCTCGGCGAACGCGTCGCCGTTGGCGAGGGACTGGAGGCCGTCGATCCGTTCCCAATGGGCCCGATCCCAGGGACCCATGATCTGCGACGCCCAACTGGTGAGCGGCGTCGGATTGGAGACGGTGATGGTGGCGGAGCCCTGGATCGCGGGGTTGGCCACGCTGGTGGCGCGGACCGTCGTGGTCCCAGCCACCAGCGCGGTCACCAGCCCGGTGGTCGACACCGAGGCGATGGCGGGATCGGCGCTCGACCAAGTCACCGCCTGATTGGCGCCGGCATCCGCCTGGGGCGTCGCGGTGAGTTGGGTCGTCTCGGCGACGAACAGCGCGGCGGTTGCGGGCGCGACGGTCACCGCCGTCACGGTCGGCGCTCGAACCACGATGGTGGCCGTCGCCGATACGGTCGGCGTGGTCACGGAGGTGGCGGTGATGGTGGTGGTGCCCGGGGCCACGGCGGTGACCAGACCGGACCCGCTGACGCTGGCCACCGCGGCCGACTGGGAACTCCAGGTGACGGACTGATCCACCCCTTGGTCGGCGGTGACGGCGGCGGCCAGCTGCCGAGTGGCGGCGGTCGGCAGGGTGTCGAGGCCGGGCGTCAGCGCAATGGCGGTGACTGAGGGGACGGTGACCGTGACCTGGGTGGCGCCCTCGATCGACCCGACCGCGGCGATGACCCGGGTGCTCCCCCGACCGACCGAGGTGATCGTGGCGGTGAGGCCGCTCGCCGATACGGTGGCCACCGCCGGATTCTCGCTCCGCCAGGTGACGGTCGCGGTAACGCCCGCGGGGGCCAGGGTGGCTTGGACCGATCCTTGGGTCCCGACCCCGGTCAGCGACACGGTGGTCGGCGCCACCGACACGCCGGTGAGGCTGGGCGGCGGCGGGGGCGGGTTCGGCGAGCTGGAGTCGCTGCACCCGGCGACCAAGGTGGCGAGGACGAGGACGAGCACGAGCGGAGTGGCGCGGGACATGGGGCGATCCTATGAGGGTCTATTCCCTCGCGCGCAACTCGGCCGCGAATTGGCTCATCTGGAACGGCGCGCCCCGCGGCGAGTGCTTCGCGCGGGAAATCGCCACCGAGACCATTGACGTGTCCGGTCGGTGAGCCGGCCGACTTGAGCCACTCTCCTGGTGCCCCCGCTGCGGTCAAAGCTTCACGGTCCGCAATCGCAAGGCGTTGGTGATCACCGAGACCGAACTCAGGCTCATCGCCGCGCCCGCGATGATCGGACTGAGGAGCAGGCCGAAAACCGGATACAGCACGCCGGCCGCCACCGGGATGCCCAGCGCATTGTAGACAAAGGCAAACACCAGGTTCTGCCGGATATTCCGCATGGTGGCACGGCTGAGCCGGACCGCCGTGGCGATACCGCGCAGGTCGCCTTGCACGAGGGTGATGCCGGCACTCTGGATCGCGACGTCGGTCCCGGTGCCCATCGCGATGCCGACCTCCCGGCGCCGGATGAGTCCAACCCTCTCAGCCCCCACCCATCGCCATTCGATTCGCGAACACCGGATTCGCCTTCGTCTCGGACCGCCTGGACCGCCAACGAGCAGGACGAGCGCGGATCGACCGCACGGAATTGATCATGCCAATCCAGTATCTTCAGGGGTCTCCCGGATCCGGAACCACCATGCGCCGACTCGCCCTGCCTGCCCTGCTGCTCTTGCCGACACCGGCCCGGGCCCAGCATCCTGCCCGCCTCGCATTGATCGAGGACTGGCGGCACCAACAGAAACACCTCCTCGCCGTGATCGACTCGGCTACGCCCGAGATGCTCGGCTTTCGAACCACCAAGGGGGTGCGGAGTTTTGCCGAGCAGATCAGTCACATCGCCACCGTGGCGGCCCTGATCGTGGGCCGGGGCGTCACGGGTAAGGCCCTGCCGCCCGAGCTGGCCGGAGATTCCGCCGTCTATCTCCACGACCGCGCCAAGCTCCGAGCCATGGCGGAGCGGCACCTGGCATTCGTTCTCACATCGCTGCAGGGAATGACCGACGAGAATCTGAGCCCCGACCAGGCCTTCGCGGGCGGATCGATGCCGCGCTGGCGGTGGAACCTCACGGCGCTCCAGCACTCGGCCTGGACCTTGGGCCAACTGGTGCCCTATCTCCGGATGAACGGGCGGACGCCGCCCCAGTTCACGCCGTTCTGAGGACGCTACCCCACAACCCTGCCGGACCACGCGGAGCCAGTTGGATGCCCTTGATGTCCGCCTCGGCGTAACCCTGGCGCACCAGCGCCCCGGCCACCCCCTTCGATGACTGGATAGTTTTGCCGGCACGTCCTCGGTGACCTCGGTTGCGTGGCGTACGTCTGGTACGCCCGAGAGGCGCTCCCCAGCGCATCCTCGCGGCACGTTGCCGATCCCCGCGACGTAAGAGTGGAGGTGTGCGGGGTCCAACTAGACTGAGGCGCTGAGCAGCTCGAGAAGCCGAGTTCCGACCGTGCCCACCTCGTCGTCACTGATCGCGTCGAAGCAAAAGATCAGCCGCTCGGCCTGTACGTCGGCGGCGATCGACGGACTCCCCTCCCTCGTCCATAGTAAAGTAGCGCGCCCCGCCGTGACCCCGGACAGGCCGGCCAGCCGGGCGCGAAGCTGCTCAGCCAGCCGGGCATACCGCGGCCACCGGGCCGGGTGGTCCGCCGCGCGCCACTCCTCGAACGCCGTCACCACGCCCACCACCGTCTGGCGGTCGGTTTTGAAGACCCGACCGATCGTCAAATGCGGGCCCGATTCGTAGCGGGTGAAGTTGTTGGCGGTCACGGCGTCGATCATCGCCCGGGTCCCGACCATGAATCCGCCGGCGTTCGGCCCGCCGAAGTACTTGGCGCTGAAGCAGACCAGGTCGGCGCCGGCCGCGACGTACCCCGGCATCGCCTCGAGGGGCCAGCACATATAGGCCGCGTCAACCAGCACCTTGAGGCCATGGCGGCGGGCGTTGGCCACGACCCGCGCGAGCGGGATAGTGTGTCCGGCGCCGTCGAGATGGGCCGGGACGAAGAGCGCGGCCGTGCTGGGACCGATGGCGGCCTCGAGTTCCGCCTCGGAGGTGCCGGCCTCGGTCCTGGCCAGCACCAGACGGGCGCCGGTCATCGGGATCTGGCGGACGAACCGCGCCGAGTTGTTCGCGGTGGCCGCGGAGTCGTTCTTTGAACGCCCCGCCGCCAGGCGGAAGGCCTACCCGGAGCTCTACTGGATTCTCAATTCGGTCAGAGCGTTCGGTTTCATGATGCCGGGCGAGGCAAGAGTCTTCGAAAGCGACGATCTCCCGAAGGCCCGTAAATGGATCTTGGAGCCCTCCCCAACCGGCGATATGATCGTCGACTTTCTCGCCGAGCAGGGTGTCTTGATCCTGCAGCCGGCGGGTGAACTTGCCGCCGCCCCGCGCCGGCGGCACCCGTGCGATTCGTCAGGGACCACCATGAGAAGGTCAACCGGTTGGCGATCGTCTCCAACGATCCCGTCATGTCGGCGATGCCCTATCTGGCGCGCCACTTCCTGGTGAAGGCATCTCGCCACTACCCGTTCGATGAGAGGGATCAGGCCCTCGCCTGGGTGAGCCGGCCGACTTGAACCCCTCTCCCGGCGCCCCCGCTGCGGTCAAAGCTTCACGGTCCGCAAGCGCAAGGCGTTGGTGATCACCGAGACCGAACTCAGGCTCATCGCCGCGCCCGCGATGATCGGACTGAGGAGCAGGCCGAAAACCGGATACAGCACGCCGGCCGCCACGGGGATGCCCAGCGCATTGTAGACAAAGGCAAACACCAGGTTCTGCCGGATATTCCGCATGGTGGCACGGCTGAGCCGGACCGCCTTGGCGATACCGCGCAGGTCGCCTTGCACGAGGGTGATGCCGGCACTCTGGATCGCGACGTCGGTCCCGGTGCCCATCGCGATGCCGACCTCC
>JANPEL010000019.1:0-2210 GCA_031431925.1 Gemmatimonadota bacterium
GGTAGATCCCCCGCGTCGCTCCGGCGCCGGCATCGAGACCGAAGTATCCCGACAGGCGGGCCACGAGTTCGGGATGGTTCCGGACATAGGCTCGCGAGCCGTTGACGCCGCCCTCTTCCCAACTCCAGAACGCGACCCGGATGGTCCGGCGCGGTTGGACGCCGATGGCTTTGAGAATCCGGACCGCCTCGAGCGCGACGGCGCATCCGGCGGCGTCATCGGTTGCGCCGGTGGCCGCGTGCCAGGAATCGAAGTGCCCGCCGACGATCACCAATTGGTCTTTGAGGTCGGTCCCGGTCCAGTCGCCGAGCACGTTGGAGCCCTTGGTGTCGCTATTGTCGAGTTGATTTTTGACTTCGACCTCGAGCTTGGTGGGGATTCCCCGGCCGGCCAGGCGGTAGATCCGGTTGTAGTGCTCGGCGGCGAGGGTCACAACGGGCGGCGAGGCGAGCACCGCGGCCATCGAACGGTCTTGCCGGTTGCCGGCCCTTCCGGTCAGGAACACGGTGCCGTCGCCACCCGCTCCGGCCTCCAACACCACACCGACACCCTCGGCCTTGAAAAACTTGAGCACGTCCTCGGCGAATCCCGGGGCGGTGACTTTGCTGCCCACCGGAAGGAAGGTGCGGATCACGTCGTTCCACACGTGCGCCTGGCCACCCGTCTCGAACTCCGAAGCGAGGGTGACCCGTTCGAGCGCCGCCAGCGTGTCGGGACCGAATCGTTCGGCGTCGGCGGTGAATCGGGGGCCGGCGTCGATCGGAGGCGTGGCCAGCACGATCGCGCCCTTCAGCTTGCCGCGATACTTGGCGAAGTCGGCGGGCGACTGGAGCGCGACGATGACGGCGGCTCCCGTGAGCTTTCCAGTGGTGCCCGGTGTAAACGCCTGGGGGTAGCCGATCAGGGGCTGATAGGTCGGCTCGATCAGATGCAGGGAGGTGTACTCGTTGGTCCAGCCCACCCCATGTTCACCGAATGGTTCAATCGTGGCGTTGACCAGTCCCGACGTTTCCATCGCGGATTTTGCCCACTGCTGGGCCCGCCGGAGCCCGGGCGAACCGGTCAATCGAGGGCCGAGCACGTCGGTCATGTACCAGGCGAAATCCATGACCCGCGACCGGCGAAAGCCCTCCTCGCGAATCCGGGCGATGACGTCGAGGTCGACGGGCTCTTGGGCGGAGGCCATGGCCGTCCCCGCGAATCCGGCGATGACGAACATTGCCTGGACGATGCGACCGGTTCGGTTCATATGGCTTGCCCTGAGAAGGTTGGATTGGGTGGTGCGCTCACATTCGGAAGAGGTAACTCAGCTTGGTGAAGAATCCGTCCCGGGTGCGGGCCAGCCCGCGGAACCGGAACGCCTCCTCCTCCGCCAAGCTCGACCCGTACCCCGCAAAGAACACCGTTCCCGGGGTTGGCTGGAATGAGAAGAGCCAGTCAACCCGGAAGGTGTTGGTTTCGCCGCCCAGGGCCAACGACCGCTTGAACACGCCGTCGGCCGGATCCCGGATCAGAATCGGGTGGTCGGTCCGGGCGTCGTCCCGCAAATCATCTTGGTAGACCGACCGGTACTCGCCGACGAATCGGAGGAAGATGGACCGGGAGAGTTGGTACTCCATCTTGAGCCGGGGGATCACGGCCCCGTCGACCCGGGTTCCTTCGGTGCGCCGGTAGTGGATCAGGATCGGTAATCCGGTTTCGAACCGGAGTTTCTCCGTCGGTCGATAGGTGAGGCCGAGGCGCGCGAAGATGATTTCAGACTTCGACCACTCGAGGTAGTTCGGGTCGCGCCCGTACGCCGCGAATCCGTCGAACGCGAATCCACCGATCTCGGGGGTTTTGGCCCGGATCATCAGGGCCCGGACCGGCAACCGGCGCTTGACCCCGAATGCCACGGTGTCCGTGCCGGTCGCGGTCGGGACTTCGAGCCGATAGTCCTTATACAGACGCTCATCGAAACCGAACGACTCGACGAACACCGTGGTGCTGAGGTTGAAGCCGCCCCGGATGGCCCACGCTCCGTTGAACCAATACTGCCGGTCCCGAGACGGGGCGCCGGCCGTGAATCGCTGATAAGCCCAAGAGTAGGTGGCGCTGATCCCGCCGTTGAACCGTTCGATGAAGCCGCCGGGCCGGCCGGATCGCTGCTGGACCTCGCGAAGGATATGCAACTGGCCCGCACTGAACGAGTTGCAGCTCTTCACCGAGTT
>JANPEL010000020.1:0-3660 GCA_031431925.1 Gemmatimonadota bacterium
ATCGTGGAGAACGATCCCAATCCGCCCACCACCAGCGGCAGCAGCACGGCCAGGATCAAGACCACGATGCCGCGCAGCTTCATGCCCAGGCCCTCGCGCCCAGCACCACCGCGGCGCTCACCGTCGCCGACAGGACGGCCCCCCATGCCAAGTCCACCACGGCAACCGTGACCGGGAAGTCCCGCAGCAGCGCCAGGGCGGTCAGGTCGAACGCCGCGTAGGCGGCGAGACCAAAGAACGCGCCGTAGGCGACGGCGCGACCCACGGATTGCCGCTCCACCGCCGGCGCCGCCACGAACACGACCAGCGCCGCGACGAAGATGAGATAGAAGAGCACCGCGGGCAGCCATTGAACGTTCGGGCGCATGAGGTGGCCGATCTGGCCCTGATAGAAGTTCTTGGCCACCAGGCCGATCCACAGCAGGTCGAGGGCGAAGAACGTCACCACGCCAACCCCGTACATTTTGAGGAAGCTCGAGACCGTCACGTCAACACCGTCTGGCCCCTCGGGACCGGTTGAGATGGGAAACCGCGTGACACATCAGTAACGTTTCGCCGGGGCTTGGTCGGTCCGGCTTCGCTTCGGCATCAGGGCCGCCCCGCCCTGCACCACGACCTCCCCGTCCCGAATGACCCATTCGACCCGAGTCAGATCGTCGAGGTTGATGTCGGGGTTCCCCCGCACCACCAGGACGTCGGCCAGCTTGCCCACTTCCAGCGTCCCGAGTTTGTCGTCCATATCGAGCAGCATCGCGTTGGTCTTGGTGGCGATGCCGAGCACCTCGGGAATCGAGAAGCCGACCGAGACGAGGTTCTTGAGTTCGATCAGGTACGGCGCGGGCAGGCGCCGATACCAATCGGTCACCAAGTCCGTCCCGACCCCCAGTGTTACCCCGGCCTTCTTGAGCCGGCGGAGCACGTCGAGATTGGCCTCCTTGCCGAAGGTGAACCGGCGCGAAGTCGACCCGAAGTAGCCGCCGTCGTCATCGAAGATGTACATGTAGGGGATCAACGTCGGATCGGACGCGACCCCCTTGGCGGCCATTTTCTGAATCACTTCGTCGGTCCGGGGCAGCGGGTGCTCGATCATGTCGACCCCCGCGTCGACCGCCCAGTCGATGTAGAACGTTTCGCAGTCGCAGGTGATTTTGAGGCCTAACGCGTGGGCCTCCTCCACCCCGGCCTTGATCTCGTCGCGGCTGAAGTGGCTGGTCACCTTGATAAAATCCGCACCCTTGTCGAACTGCTCGCGGACGGCCTTCCGCCAATCGTCGGCGCCGCTCGCAATCCGGAAGTTTCCGTGGTCCGGCGTAGACCCCATCCCCTCGGCGCTATGGCCGCCCGGCCCGGTGATCAGCCGCCCGGCAGCAAAAATCCGCGGCCCGGTCAGTCGATGGTCGGACACCCAGGCCCGGAGGCGGAAGATTCCGTCGAGCGACCCGACGTCGCGAGTCGTGGTAATGCCGCTCTCGATATAGAACCGCATCCGCTCCATCCCGCGGAGCATCCCGTCGGCCATGTCATCCACGAGCGGAGGCGGAATCGTCGCGATTTGGCCGTCGGTCAGGTGGGTGTGGAGGTCGATCAGTCCGGGCATGACCGTCATGCCCTTGACGTCGATGATTCGGGCACCGGCCGGCCAGTTGGTGACGCCCGGCGCCGAGAGCCGGGTGATCTTGTTCCGCTCGATCACCACGTTCAACTCGCGGGCCGCCGCGCCGGTGCCGTCGAAGACCCGCCCCCCGGTCAAGACGATCGAACCGTCTGGGCCCCGGGGCGCGTTCCCGACCAGCACCCGCCTTGGGTCATCGGTGGTTTGGCTGGTCGGGGCCAAGAACCGGCGGCGGTCAACCGCCCGGTCCTGGGCCAGGAGCGGCATCCCGCTGATCGCAGCGAGCGCGGTGGCCACCAAGGAGCGACGGATCGGGAGCATAGGAACCTCAACTCGGAGTGAGCTTCATTCTAGCACGAAAGGCGAGGTGACGGCGAGTCGCGTCGGACGTTACCTTTGGAGACCGGAGGATTCACCCATGACTCATCGAAGTATCGCCGCCGCGATCGCCGTCCTCGCTGGATCGCCCCTTGCCGCACAGTCCACGGCTCCCGTGCTCGACAGCGTCTTCGCCCAATGGACCAGCACCCACGGGCCTGGCTGTACCGTCGGGATCGACCTCGCCGGGACCAGAACGACTCGCGCCTACGGGATGGCGAATCTCGAGTATGGGGTTCCCCTCCGGCCGGAGTCCGTCATCGAGTCCGGCTCAGTCGCCAAGCAGTTCACCTCGGCGGCCGTAGCGCTGCTGGCGCTCCGGGGCGGGCTCTCGCTCGACGACGACATCCGCCGGCACCTGCCCGAAGTGCCCGACTTCGGCAAACTGATCACGATCCGGAACCTGCTCCAACACACCAGCGGGTTGCGCGACCAATGGGGGTTGCTGGCGCTCCAGGGGTTTCCGCCCGGCTCGGAGGTGCACACGCTGGCCCGGATCCTCGACCTGGTGCAACACCAACAGCGGCTCAATTTCGCACCGGGCAGCGAATATCTCTACAGCAACACCGGTTACGCGCTCGCGGCGATCATCGTCCAGCGGGTGTCGGGCAAATCCCTCGCCGATTTTTCACGCGATGAGTTGTTCACCCCCCTCGGCATGACCCGAACCGAGTGGCGGGCTGAGTATCGGAGAGTGGTGGCCGACCGGGCCACCGCATACACCCCCACGGCCGGCGGGTGGCTCCAGGACATGCCGTTTACCAATGTCCACGGCAACGGCGGCCTCCTCACCACCGTGGACGATCTGCTCCGCTGGAACGAGGCGCTCACCAAGGGCACGATACCCGGCGGCGCGGCGTTGGTGGCCCTGCTCGAAACCCCGGGCAAACTCAATGACGGTTCGCCGATCGGATACGGGCTCGGACTCAGTGTCGGAACCTTCCGCGGCCTCAGGGCGGTCACCCACGGCGGCGCCACGGCGGGCTACCGCACCTATCTCGCCCGCTGGCCAACCCGGGACCTCTCGGTGGCGGTGCTGTGTAACGCCGCGAGCGCCGATGCCGGCGGAGCCGCCAACCGAATCGCGGTCCGACTCCTCGGGCTCCCGGCCGCGGAGCCGGCGCCGGGTCCGGCCGCCGCGATCGAGGCGGCTGAACTGCAGGCCATGGCCGGTGTCTATCGAGACTCGACCTCCGACCAGACCGTGACTTTCCGGGTGGCCAACGGCGGCCTCACCGCCAGCAACGGCGGCCCGCAGGCCTCCCTGGTTCACCTGGGTAACGGGCGCTTCTGGCATGCGGCCGCCGGCGAATTCCGGTTCGAGCGCCAGGGCGAGCGATGGGAAGTGGTTCAGTACGCCGATGCGTGGCGGCGCTTTCGCTTGGAGCCCACCGGAGGGTCAGCGGCCCCGCTCACCGATTACACCGGAGAGTATCGAAGCCCGGAATTGGAAGTGACATTTCGGATCGAAACCCAGGGCCAAACCCTGGTGCTTCGCTCTCGCCCGGACGATCGAGAGTCGTTTCAACCGGCCTACCGCGACGGCTTTCGGAACGGCGGGCAAACCCTGCGCTTCATGCGAGACCAGAAAGGCCGGGTCACCGGCTTTCGGGTGTTTGCAGGCCGAGCCCGCGATGTCCGGTTCGAACGAGTGCCGGCCGGGGCTGTCG
>JANPEL010000021.1:0-7038 GCA_031431925.1 Gemmatimonadota bacterium
CCATCGCCGCGGCCCGGGCGGCCAACGGCTTCAGCGGGCTGATGCACACCGTCGGGCACTCGACCTTCGTCGCGCCGGCGGACCTGGCCCGCGCCCGGGCGATCGGCGCGACGTTCGAGGTCTCGCCCTATCTCTGGGGGCCGAGTCCGATCAACGACGCCATCACGGCGGCCGTCGGCCCCGAGCTCATCAAACGGGTCTGGCCGGTGCGCGAGATGATCGACGCCGGCGCCCTGGTGGTTCCCGGATCGGACTGGTCGGTGGTGCCGTCCGTGAATCCGTGGATCGGGATCGAGACGCTGGTGACGCGTCAAACCCCCGGCGGTGGCGCCGGCAAGTTTGGCGGTGCCGAGGCGATCACCCTGGCGGAGGCGATGGATCTCTTCACCGTCAACGCGGCGCGCCAGGAGCGCCAAGCCGATCGGATCGGGCGCCTCGAACCGGGCATGCTCGCCGATTTCATCGTGGTGGACCAGAACCCCTACGAAATTCCAGTCAGCCAGGTCCACCGCACCACCGTCGAGATGTCGTTCATCGGCGGGGTGAAGGTCTTCGAGGCCCCACCGCCCCGGGTGAAGGTGGAGGTCTATCAGGGCGGCTTCGCATCGGTCAACTCGTTCCTCTTCTCGAACGGCACCTCGGCCGTCGTCCTCGACGTCCAGCGTAAGGCGGCCGAGGCTCGAAAATTCGCTGATCTCGTCAAGGCGCGGGGTCTCCCGCTCACCCACATCCTGATCAGCCACGGACACACCGACCACTTCACCGGGATGGCGCTGTTCCATCGCGAGTTCCCGGCCGCGCGGATCGTGGTGGCCACCGAGGCCATCAAGCGTGACATCAAGGAGTACGCGATTTACATGGATCAGGGCGGCGCCACCCGCGCCGAGCCCGCACTGGACCCGGCGCTCCGGCCGAAGTCGGCGGAGAACCCGGACGGCTTCGATTACGAGAACCTGATCGAGGTGCTACCCGGCAACACCCTCACCATCCCGGGCGGCGGCACCCTCGAACTGACGACCGACTACCGGGTCGCCGAGGCCCCGCACATGACCACGGTCTACAGCCCGGAGTTGAACGCGCTCTTCCTGGCCGACTTCGGATACAACCGAGTCCACCTCTGGATGGGTGACGACATCACCCTCGACCGGGTGGCCGTCTGGCGGTCGGAACTGGCCCAGATCAAGGCTCGGTACGCCACGCGACGGCCGGCGATCTACCCCGGGCACGGGGCCCCGACGGATCAGAGCTTGTTCAGCACCACGATGCGGTACATCGACGACTATGTCCGGATCGTCAAGTCGGCGACCTCACGGGCGGAGGCCATGCGGAGGATGACAGCAGCCTATCCCGGGTACCGGGAGGCCGATTTCTTCCTCAAGTACAGCGTGGAAAACCACGTGAAGCCGTAGCGGGCGAGGGTTGCTCTCCTTGACAGCCTAGGAGAGCGACCCTAGCTTCTCCTAGGCACACTAGGAGAACACCCATGGCCACGCCCCCGCCCGAACTGCTTCAGGGCACCCTCGACATGCTGATCCTCAAAGCCGTCTCGCTCGCGCCGATGCACGGCTACGGGATCTTGCTTCGGATTCAGCAGTTCTCCCGTGACACCCTGGCCATCCAGCAGGGCTCCCTCTACCCCGCGGTCTACCGCCTGGAGCACCAGGGTCTCCTCAGCAGCGAATGGGGCGTCAGCGACAACAACCGGCGGGCCAAGTTCTACCAGCTCACGGCCGCCGGGCGGCGCCGTCTCAAAGACGAACGGGAAGGCTGGATTCGCCTGGTTGACGCCATCGGCGCGGTCATGGCCGCCACCCCGGCGGACCTCACGTCATGATCGCCCGGATCCGCGATACCGTCCGGGTGCTGCTCGGCCGGGCCCGGTTCGAGCGGGAGATGGATGAGGAAATGACCGCCCACATCGCCATGGTGGCCGACGATCTGGCGGCGCGCGGGATGCCGCGCGGCGAAGCGGAGCGCCGGGCCCGGGCGGGTTTTGGCGCGGTGCAGGCATTCAAGCAGGAGGCGCGCGCCTCCCGCGGGGTGCACTGGCTCGACCTGATTCAGGCCGATCTCCGGCACACGGCCCGGGCTCTCCGGCGCAGCCCGGGCTACACCGCCGTTGCCCTGCTGACCCTGGCCCTCGGCATCGGCGGCACCACCGTGATGTTCAGCCTGATCGATGGTCTGCTGTTCCGGCCCCTGCCGTTCCGCGAACCGGACCGGCTGGTCAATCTCTTCATCGCCGCCCGCGAGTCGGCGCGCGAACCGGTCCAGCCGTTCGCGTGGTCGTACCCCAAGTATGCCGCGATGCGCGATCTCGTGAGGTCGTTCGACGGCATGGCGGGCTATTCGACCGGCAACGCGAACCTCGGTGGCGACGAGCCCGAACGGTTGAGCGTCGAATTCGTTTCGGGCGACTACTTCCGGGTCCTTGGCATCGGCGCTGCGGCAGGGCGGGCGCTGACGAGGGCCGATGATTCGATCCCCCGGGGCCACCCGGTCGCGGTCCTGTCCCATGGGCTTTGGCGGCGCCGGTTCGGGTCCGATACCGGCGTCGTCGGCCGGCCGGTGGTGATTGGAACGACCTCGTTCACGGTCATTGGGGTAGCGCCGGTCGGTTTCGCGGGGCTCTCCGGCGGAGTCGACGTGTTTCTGCCGATGATGATGGCGCCGGTGCTCGAGTACGACGAAATCCTGACCGAGGGCCAGAATCATTGGTTCGGCGTGGTGGCCCGGCTCAACGAGGGCGTCGGCCTCGATCGGGCCCGCGCGGAAATGGCAACCATCGGCCGGCAGGTGGACGAGCGCTTCCCCCGGGGCGAGCAAGGCGTACCCTGGTCCGCCAGCGCCGAACCGCTGGCCGACATCCGAGTCGACCCGAGTGTGTCGCGGGCCTCGTGGATTTTGTTCGGCGCCACCGGCGCGGTCTTGCTCATCGGCGCGATCAATCTCGCCAATCTGCTCCTGATCCGATCGGCCGGCCGCCGCCGCGAGCTCGCGGTCCGGAGCGCCGTCGGCGCGAGCCAAACCGCCCTGGTTCGCCACTTGTTGACGGAGGGACTCGTGCTCTCGGTCATCGGCGGCATCCTGGGTGTGGCCGTGGCCTGGCTGGCCGGCCCGTTGATCGCGCGGCTCGGCCCGAGCGGCGGCGACGGTCCGGGAGGCACCAGCTACCTCTTCGACGCCACCGGAACCACGATCGACGGCCGAGTCCTGCTCTTCGCGCTGGGCACCAGCCTGGTGACGGGTCTCGGAACCGGGCTCTGGCCGGCGTGGCGGGCGGCCCGGCGCACCGGCACCGGCTTCTTGCACGACGTCCGGGTCACCGGACCCCGGACCGGACGCGTCAGCTTGGCCCAGGTGCTGGTGTCCACCGAGGCCGCCCTGGCCGTTGCCTTGGTCACGGGCGCGTTGCTGTTGGTCCGGAGTCTCGAAAATCTCACCGCGATCGACGCCGGGTTTGAGGGTGATCATGTCGTCACCTTCCGGGTGAGCCCGGGCACCACCGGTGTCGCCGGCGAAGATCCCCCGCGGTTTCGAACCCTTGCGCTGGAACGAATCCGCGGGATTCCTGGCGTCGAGGCAGCCGGGACCAGCCTCTGCCTGCCGCTTCAGGGACGGTGCTCGAGCAGCATCGTCCAATCGGTCGACGACCGCCGCCTCAGCGAAACCGACAACCGGAGCATCGGCGTGCATGCCGTTGCGCCGGGCTATTTCGCGGCGCTTCGGATTCCCGTCATCGCCGGCCGGGTGTTCGACGAGCGCGACCGGGTCGGGGCGCCGAAAGGTGTCGTGATCAACGAGACCGCGGCCAAGCGTCTCTGGCCCGGCGTGAATCCGGTGGGTCGAACGATCCGGGTGGCAACGTTCTACTTCGGGCGCGCCGATACGGCGGTGGCGGTCATCGGCGTGGTTGGCGACGTGCGCTATGCCAACGCCTCGCAACCAGCGGGCCTCGACGTCTATGTGCCCGCGCTCCAGGCGTCCTTGGCCCCCGCGGCCTTCGTGATCCGGGTCACCGGTGATCCGTTGGCCGTGGTCGAAGCGGCCCGCCGCGCCATCCGCGAAGTGGACCCCGGGCTCCCGATCTTCAACGTCCGGACCATGGACGAGGTGAGCCGGAACGCCACGGCGCGAAACCGATTCGCCACCACCCTCCTTGGCCTCTTCTCCGCGATGGCGTTGGTGCTCGCGGCGATCGGCGTCTACGGGGTCTTGGCCTATTCGGTGACCGCCCGGGCCCGGGAGATCGGGATCCGAATGGCGCTCGGCGCCGAACGGAGCCAAGTGCTGGGATTGGTGCTTCGCCAAGGCATGCTACCGATTGCCCTGGGGTTGGTGGTGGGACTCGGCGGCGCGGCCGCGGCTTCGCGAGTGTTAGGCGGGCTCCTCTACGGAGTCGAAGGCACCGATCCGGTGTCGTTCCTGGCCGGGGCCGGGGCCCTGGTGGTGGCTGGGCTGCTGGCGAGTTATCTCCCGGCGCGGCGGGCCGCGCTGGTCAATCCGACCCAGGTGCTCCGGGAGGAGTAGGCCCGTTGGAGGCAAAGGGGCCGCTCCTCGCATTTTCCGGCCCGGGAGGTCGATTTTCGGGGTCGTCCCCAACCAGCCTCCCGGGACCTGCGTCGACGTCAAAGCCGACGCGCCGGGGTTTGTCGTTGCGACCTACCATTGGTGTGACCAGCCCAACGCCCCGGAAGTAGGGCGGTGCTCGCGGTCGCTAGTCGGCTCGGAGCGCCTCCATCGGCGCGACCCGGCCGGCCCGCATGGCCGGCACCAGGCTCCCAAGCAGGGTCGTCACCACGAGGAGCAGGGCCACGCCGCCTAACACGACCGGATCGGTCGGGGAAATCTTGAACAAGACCCGGGCAATCAAGTCGGGGGGAACCAAGAACTTGACCGCGAGAATCGAGACAGCCAAACCCGCTACGATGCCGGCCAGAATAACTCGCTGGCCTTCGAGCACCACCATGCGGATCACCTCGCGCAGGGGGGCGCCCAAGGCACTCCGGATCCCGAACTCCCTGGTGCGTTGGGCCACCAGATAGGACAGCACGCTGTAGAGTCCGACCAGCGCCACACCCAATGCCACGAGCCCCATGATCCCGAACAGCGCCGCCCCCAAGCGCCAGGGGCGCATCAGGGGCTCGATCTGCTCTTGCATCAGACGAACACTGGCCACCGGCAAGTTGGGCGCCATCGTTTGCAGGCGGCGCCCGATTGAACCCACCATCGGCAGTGGATTGCCGGCGGCCCGAATCATCAAGTACCGATCCCCCGCCAGACTGTCGCTTTGGGCCAGGGGCAGGTAGTACGCCTGGACATCCTCCTGCTCGAGCGATTCGTTGCTGGCATCCGCGCTCACCCCGACCACCTCGCGGCACACCGTGCTGCCACGACCGACCAGCAGGCACTTGCCGAGGGCCTCCTCGCCGGGCCAGAACGTGCGCGCCAGCGTCTCGACCCGAGCGGCCCCGGAATGGTCTTCCTCGACGAACCCGCGCCCGCGCTTGATCGAGATCCCCAGGGTCGTGAAATAATCCGGCGTAACGGCCGAGAAATACGGCCCGCCCGACTTGAGCCGCGGAATCGAGTCGAGACCCGGGATCCGGACGTTGGTGCCCTGACGGGTCCAGAATGGATTGGTGGTCGTGAGACTCACGCCGGCCACCCCGGGTACGGTCTTGAACCGCCGGTAGGCGTCGTCGTAGAACGCATGCTGCTGGGGCTTCGAATAGCCCGCGGTCCGAAGATCGATGTCCGCCGTCACCAGGCCTTCCGGCCGGAAGCCGAAGTCCACCGACTCGGCCACCCGGAGACTCTTCCAGAACAGGCCGGCGCAGAGCAACATGATCACCGACAAGGCGGCCTGGGTGAACAGCAGAACGTTCCGGAACCGGACCTGCTCCCGGCCCGCCGAACCCCGGCCCGCGCCGGCCCGGAGGTCGTCCGCGAGGTCGGGGCGGCTCAGCCGGAACGCCGGCGCCAGTCCGACCAGCACACCGGTCACGAGCGAGGCCAGGAACGCGACCCCCATGAGGCGATCGTCCACCGGCGGCTCGATGAAGTCGATCCCCGGTAGCAGGAGTGCCCGGGCCACGACCCCGCCGCCGTAGGCCAAACCAAGACCAATGACCGCGGAGACCGTCGCGAGCGACAGACTCTCGATGAGCAGGCTCCGGACCAGCCGGCCGCGACCGACACCTAACGCCACCCGGACGGCGGTTTCCCTCCGACGGGCCAGCCCCCGCGCCAGCACCAGGTTGGCGACGTTGGCGCAGGTAATCAGGAGGACCAACCCGGACACGCCCGCCAGGAGGGCCACGACCAGCGGCGTCTGGGTCTGGTCGGCACCGCGGCCGGCGATGATCGGCTGAAACGTGACCGTGCCCTTGTCGTTCTTCCGATCCTCGACTTCGGCGGTGGCAGCCCGGTACCGGACCGTGGCCTCGGCACTGGCTTCCGTGCGGGTAATCCCCGGCTTGAGCCGACCCAGCAGTTTGACCCACTGCCAGTTCCAGGTGTCCCGCCATTCGTCAGAGTTGCCGAGGAACTCCCGGGCTCCGGTGTGGAGCGGGAGCCAGGCATCGACGGCTTTGAGATCGACCCCGGTGAAGTACTGCGGCGCGACGCCGATGATCTGGTATTGCCGGCTGCCAAGCCACAGGGACTTACCGAGTGCATCGGGACGGCCGGCGAATTCCCGTTGCCACAATCGGTAGCTGATCACCGCCGTCGGATCGCCGCCGCCGACGGGATCGTCGCCGGTGGTGAAGAACCGGCCCAGCTCGGGCCGAACGCCGAGCAGCGGGAAGAAGTTGGCGGTCGCGATGGTCGCCCGAAGGTCCCGGGCTGCCTCTCCCCGCCCGTAGCTCACGGAGGCCGAGAAGAACGCGGCCAAATCGGAGAGGGCCGACGACGCCCGCTGGATGCCGAGTTCCTTGAAGGTGGCACTGGTGTTGGTGAAGCTCCCAAAGGTCTCGCTTGACTGCGTGATCGTGTAGCGAACGACCTGGTCGGGATCGACGACGTGCGCGGGGG
>JANPEL010000022.1:0-2504 GCA_031431925.1 Gemmatimonadota bacterium
CATCGCTCGCCGGTCCCACGCCTCGTGGCCCCGGCTCCGGATCACCGCGCCGATATCCGAGTAGATCCCCCGGG
Organism: Gemmatimonadota bacterium; assembly: GCA_031431925.1. Classification (GTDB taxonomy): domain Bacteria; phylum Gemmatimonadota; class Gemmatimonadetes; order Gemmatimonadales; family GWC2-71-9; genus SHZU01. Next base: position 75 of record JANPEL010000022.1, read on the forward strand.
CGGCCGTGATCGACCAAGCGCACCGAAACGGGAGGTGATCGATGCCGTCGTCCCCGCTTTGGTAGTAACGCTCCGCCTCATCGAGCAGCCGGCGGACGATGGCGGCCACCGTTCCCCGGTGCTCCGCTCGGCCGACCTCGGCCGGGGCCAGGCCGGCTTCCCGGAGCCAGCCTAACGGCAGGTACACCCGGCCGATCCGGGCGTCGTCGATAACGTCGCGCGAAATGTTGGTGAATTGCATGGCCGTGCCGAGGTCCTCCGCCCGCTGCAACGTGGCTTCGTCGCGAACGCCCATGATCCGGGCCATCATTACCCCGACGACCCCGGCCACCCGGTAGCAGTAGACCCGGAGCTGCTCGAGGGTCTCGTATTGGCGGCCTTCGATGTCCATTTCCATGCCCCGGAGCAGCTCGAACGGCAAATCCGGAGGAATTCCGTGCTGGCGGACCACCCGTGCGATGCCTTGAAATACCAGGTCGGAGGTCGGCTCGCCGCGGTAGGCGGCTTCGGTCTCGGACCAGAGAATTGTGAGTTGGTTCCGTTGCTCGGCGGGATCAATGATCTGCTGGCCGTGGCCCATGGTCTGGCCGTCGATCACGTCATCGCAATACCGGCACCAGGCGTAGAGTTGATACGACCCGGCCCGAATCGTCGGATCGAGCAGACTCGCGGCCATGGCAAAACTCCGGGAGCCCTGCTCGAGAATCACTCGGCAGTGCTCGATGACGGGATCGGTCATGGTGCCCCCTTGGCGAAGTCGTCCAGCACCAATGACGCCGTGGCTTTGGCGGAGTTCACGACCCCCGGCAGGCCCGCTCCGGGATGGGTTCCAGCGCCGACGAAGTAGAGCCCCCCGATGTCCGGATCCCGGTTGTGGACCCGAAAGTACGCGCTTTGCCACAACACCGGCTCCAGCGAAAAGGCCGATCCGACGTGGGCGTTCAATTCGGTTTTGAAATCGGCCGGCGTGAACAACCGCTGGGTGACGATTTCGCCCCGGAGCCCCGGCAGCAGCTTCTGTTCGAGGTATTGATAGATCCGATCGGCGTACCGGGGTCCGACCGTGGCCCAGTCGAGATCGGCCCGTCCGAGGTGGGGCACCGGAGAGAGCACGTAGAACGCCTCGCAGCCCGGCGGCGCCAGACTCGGATCAGTCGTGGTCGGCGCGTGGAGGTAGAGCGAGAAATCATCCGCCAGCGTGCCCTTGGAGAAGATGTCATCGAGCAGCCCCCGGTACCGGGGGCCGAACAAGACCGTGTGGTGCGCGACGTCGGGGTACTTTCGCTTGGTGCCGAAATAGGCCACGAACAGCGACATACTGTGCCGCATCCCGGCCAGTCGTTCCCCGCGCACCGCGGCGATCCGGCTGCCCTTGAGCAGCGATCGGTAGGTGTGCACTACGTCCGCGTTACTGACGACGTAATCCGCGGGCAGTCGTTCGGCTTCCTTGCTGGTCACGCCGGTGGCCCGGCCGCCGGTCAGGTCGATCCGGTCGACGTCGAAATTCATCCGAATGGTGCCGCCCAAGTATTCGAACAGACGGATCAGACCCTGGACCAAAGCACTGGTCCCCCCGCGGGGAAAGAACACCCCCCCGTTCCGCTCGAGGTAGTGGATCAGGGTGTAAATCGACGAAGCCGCAAAGGGATTGCCGCCCACCAACAGCGAATGAAAGCTGAACGCCTCGCGGAGGTGCGGGTCCTGAATGTACTTGCTGACCATGCTGTAGACGGTCCGATAGGCCTCGAGCTTGATCAGCTGCGGCGCGACTCGGATCATGTCCCGAAAGTTGAGGAACGGCACGTGGGCAAGCTTGGTGTAGCCGGCATCGAACACTTCGGCCGTGTAGTCGAGAAACCGCCGGTAGCCGGCCTCGTCGGCCGGGCACTTCGCCCGGATCTGGGTCAAGGTGGCTTCGAGGTCGTTGTTGTACTCGAACTGGAAGCCGTCGTCCCAGAGGAGCCGGTAGAACGGGTCGATCGGGATCAGGTCGACGTAGTCGGCGAGCGAGCGCCCCGAGAGCGTGAACAACTCGGCCAAACACTCGGGCGCGGTGATGACCGTGGGACCGGCATCGAACGTGAACCCCTGGTCATGGTAGACGTACGCCCGGCCGCCGGGCCGGTCGCGCCGCTCGACGACCGTCGTCATGATCCCGGCCTGCTGGAGCCGGATCGCCGCGGCCAGGCCGCCGAACCCGCTTCCGATGACGACCGCGCGCTTCGGTTCGGTCACGATTCGATCCGTTCGGGCAGGCAGGCCAGGGCCCGGAAGATCGGGACCGGCGGGCGGCCGGTCAGGAGGCGGATCTTGTCCATGGTCGTCAAACGGTCGGCGTAGAATCGGGCGATGGTCGGTTCCGGCAATCGATAGAATTTCTGGAGCACCCGATACCGGTCAACCGGATCGGCGGCTCGAAACAATAGCCGG
>JANPEL010000023.1:0-8122 GCA_031431925.1 Gemmatimonadota bacterium
CAGTTCGGGGAGCCGGGTGGCCGGGCCGTCAGTCGTCGACTCAAGGCGTTCGACGAAATCGTTTCCGCCAATCTCCTCGAGGCGGAACTGCGAGCGGCGTTCCGCCGGGAAGGCGTCGTTGAGCCCGCCGGCGGCCACGTCGCCGTGTCGTGGATCATTCCTGACCGGCCGCTGTCCAACGAGATCGCTGAGGTGCTCGCCGCGGGATACGTTCGCGGAGCCGACTGCTGGCATTTGGCGACGGCGCTCTATCTGGCCGAGGATCCCTCCGAGCTCACTTTTCTCACGCTCGACGCCCGCCAGAAAGAGGTGGCCGGCACCCTGGGGTTCGGGACGTAAACGGCCCCCGGATGCCGGCGATGTCGATGCCGCCCGCCGTGCCGGTCAACATCAATCCCGACTCTCTCAGCTTACGGTCAGCGTGATCGCCGGATCGACCGAGGCCGCCCGCCGGGCGGGAACGTAGCACCCGGCAAGGGCGGTCAGGATGAGGACCGCCATTGCCCCGGCCACGACGAGGGGATCGGCGGCGCTGACCCCGTACAACATTGACTCGAGCGTCCGTGCGGCCACCAGGCCGACGACCAGGCCGATCGTCGCGCCGGTGCCGACGATCAGGGCCCCCCGGCGCATCACCATCCAGAGGATCGTGGACCGGCTCGCGCCAAGGGCCAGGCGAGTTCCGATCTCCCGGGTCCGTTGCCGGATCAAATACGAGATCACGCCGTAGATCCCGACGGCCGCCAGCACCAACGCAATCAGGGCGAAGATCCCAAGGAGCCACAGCATCAGCCGGGTGACCTGGACCGAGTCGCTGGCGATCTCCGCCATGCTCCGAGGGCTTTGGATGACCACGTTAGGCTCGACCGACCGGAGCGCCGCCTGGATTCCGGGTCGCGCCAGCGCCGGATCGCCCTCGGTCCGGATGAAGAGGGTAATCCCCTGGCTCGGCGAGCGTTCGAACGGGAAGTAGAGATCGGGACGGGGTTCCTCCGCCAGGCCGGCTCGGCGAATATCCCCCACGACGCCGACGATTTCGATTCGCTCGTCGCCGTCGTTAATGGTGGTGCCGATCGGATTCTCGGTACCGAAAAACTGACGGCCGAGTGACTCGCTGATGATCACGCCCGGCGGGTTGCCCGGCCGGTCGCGCTCGTCGAAGAACCGCCCCGCCTTGAGGGGAATGCCCAATGCCTTGAAGTAGCCGCCGGACGCGACCTGCCACCCGACCAACGGGGCCCGCTCGCCCGGGGGTACTGGGTGACCAGTGCGATTGAAGGAGGCGGTCCAGTGGTTGCCGGTCAACGGGACGACCACCGCCACACCCACTTCGATGACGCCGGGTACCGCCCGAATCGATTCGAAGGCCCGCCGGTAGAACGCTTCGCGCGAGGGGAGGGAATCGTAGCGTTCCGCGGGCAGCCCGATCGCCACGGTCGCCACGTGGTCGACCCGAAACCCCGGGTCCGTCGAGACCCTGGGGAGCCGGGGCGCTCGATCCGACATAATGCGGCCTTATTGACGATTCGAACCAGACGCCACGAGCTCCGGGAAGGTTTCAACGTGGCGGTGCTCCAGCGGGAAAGGTAGTTTGCTGGTGCCCCGCGGGACTCGTTCTTGGCCTCATCATTGGGAGGTACCGCATGAAATGGAAAGCGGTTGTGTTGCTCGCCGGCGCTACCAGCATCATGGGTTCCACGTCAGCATTGGCCTGCGATTTGTACTTCAATAGTGTCTTCCTGAGTCAACCAGCGGGCCGGCTGGCAATCGGGGCCGGCGCCCAGATCCAAACCGGTAGCCCGAGCACCACGATCTTCAGCGGCGACGTCTCCATCAAGCTCGGCCCAAAGGCCGTGCTCCGACCCGGCCTTGGCCTCTGTCACCAGGGCGGCGGCGTCGGCTTTCAGTCCTCCAACACCCTGACCTTCGGCAGCGGGCTGGGGGTCCGGCTTTGGAACAGCTCGAATGGCGGTGTCGCGATCAACGGTCAGACCGGGTTTGCCTATGCCTCATCGGACGGCGCATCCAGTCTCACGTTCCCGATCGGCGCCGCGGCGGAGTTCAAGGCTTCCGACCAGGCGTTCGTGTTCGTCGGCGCCGCACTCCAGTTCAGTCGATTCTCCTACACCGGCGGCTCGCAAACCGAAAGCGACCCGGTATTGTACGGCGGGGTGACGGTGAAACTGAAGCGGGCTGATTTGACGGCGGGGTTGAGTCTCCGCAACGGCGATCCGGACGCTGCTACCGCCATCAACGTCGGGATCCGGGTGCCGGTCGGCAAGGCGTAGTCACGACGCGTTCGACCTGACGCATGACCCGGAGCAGATTGCCTCCCGCCACGTGGGCAAGCTCCCGGTGGATCGAGCAGGGGCATCGAGAGGTTTCAAGTAACCACGGAGCGGGCTGTCGCGGCAATCCCCGGTGCGAGCGAGGATCGGTCAGGGTTGTTGGGCTGGCCGGGGCGCCGTATGCTTGGGAAAAGAAACGACCCTCCGGAGTCCTCATAATGCGAATCGGCAAGGCCTTGTTCGTGGCGCTCATCCTAACGGTCCTTGGGCCGGTGTTTCGGCTCTCGGCCCAGGAATCCACGCGCTGGAGTGTGGAGACCCCGACCGGTCCCACCCGGCCGCTCGCCTTCGACGCGACGGAAGGCACTTGGATGAGCCTCGCGGTCTCGCCCGACGGCCGCTTCATGGCCTTTGATCTCCTCGGGAGTATTTACGAGATTCCGATCGCCGGCGGTACCGCGCGGCGCTTGACCGAGGGCCGCTCCTGGAACCTGTTCCCTCGCTACAGTCCCGATGGCCGGCTGATTGCTTTCTCCTCCGATCGCTCCGGGAGTCACAACATCTGGGTCATGGATCGACAGGGTGGGGGGCTCCGCAACGTCTCCCCCTCGGTCGAAAACATCTCCAAGCCGAGTTGGTCGCCGGATGGCCGCCGGATTTTTGGGGGGACCGCGGGTGATGGGGTTCCGAACCAACTGGTCGCGTTTACGCTGGCAGGTGGCCGGCAAACGCTGCTTCAAAACAGTGGATCAGTCACCGGGGCTGGATCCGAACCGTTGGGTGCTGGTCTCATCTTTGAACGGAGTGTCCGGCCCGTCTATCCCTTTGGCTTCAACCCCTACGTGACCCCGCTGGGCGGCGTCCGGATCGACCGGTACGACCAAGCCACCGCCGAGGTCACGACCGTGGTTGAACGGCCCGGCGGTGCCTTCGCGCCGGCGCTCTCGCCGGATGGACGGATGCTGGCGTATATCAACCGGGATATCGACGACGTCCGCTTGATCGTCCGCGACCTGGTCACCCGCGCGGAGCGAGTGCTCCTGCGGCGGCTCGACCGGGATCGCCAGGACAGCGGGTCGGACTACGGCCCGTACCCGACGATGGCCTGGCACCCCGAGGGGAGCCGGCTCTTCCTTGGTCGAGGCGGGAAGCTCATCGCGATCGACGTAGCGACCGCGAAGGTGACGGAGATTCCGTTCCGCGCCCCCGTCGAGCGCCAGATGTCGGAGACGATCCGGTTCAAGACCGATGAACCCAGCGGTCGGACCACCACCCGCGCCCACCGCTTCGGGAGCCGGACCTCGCAAGGCATCCTCTTCGAAGCCCTCGGCGATCTCTGGCTTGAGGACGCCGCCGGTGTCCGTCGCAACCTGACCCAATCCGATGCCCACGAGACGAGCCCGGTCCTCGATCCCAAAACTGGGGCGCTCTACTACGCCTCATGGACCGACGATAGCCTCGGCGCGGTCTATCGGTCGGCAACCCTCGGCGGCTCCACCGAACGCCTCACGTCGATCCCGGCCCAGTACGGGAGCCTTGCCGTGTCGCCCGATGGAGTGACCCTCGCATACGTTCGGGGTGCGGGCGGGGTCGAGCGCGGTCTCTGGCTCTCGAACGAAACCGATTTCGAGCTGATCGTTCGCGCCCCGAGCGGCGTTGAGCGCCGGGTGGCGGGGATTTCGGGCCAGCCGCTCGAGTACGCCAATATCGCCGGCAAGATTCCGCCCAGTGTCCAGTTCGGGCCGAATGGCCAGACCCTTTACTTCACCGAATTCGAGCGCGATACCCTGGTGCTCAAGCGAGTCGGCGTCAACGGTGCCGGCGAGGCGGTGCTGTTCCGGTTTCCGAATGCCGTTGCGGCGGTGCCGTCGCCGGATCTCACTTGGATTGCGGTGCGGGAGTATCAGCGCAGCTTCATCACGCCCTTCGCCGCCGCCGGCCAGCCGGTCTCGGTCTCTCCGTTCGACAAGACCGGCTTCTCGGCCCGGGTCGATCCGGAGGATGGTGGCTATCTCACTTGGTCCCCGGACGGCCGGACCCTCGGCTGGACTCGCGGCACCGGCTTTTACGAAAAGGACGTCGACCGGATCGAGGCCGAGGCGAAGAGTCCGGTGGTAATGCCCGCGGGCGCGTCGTGGACCGGGCCCCGAGTGCCCGGATCGACGGCGCGGCGGACCGAAACGGCCATTGAGTTCGCGATCGACGCGCCGAGCGGCGCCGTGGCGCTGACTGGGGTTCGGTTGGTTACCATGAATCCGAAGCGCGAGGTCCTCGAAGGCGCCACGATTCTGATCCAGGGCAGCCGGATTGCCGCGATCGGCAAGCGAGTGGCCATTCCGGCCGGGGCCAAGGTCTTTGACCTCGGTGGCCGGACCGTCATTCCCGGGTTGGTGGATGCTCATGCCCATCCCCACATCGAACATTCGTCGCTGCACGTCATCGAACAGCGGCCGACGTATCTCTCGGGTCCGCTCGCCTATGGCGTCACCACCGTCTTCGAGATTTACGGCAACGAGTATCGCGACGGCTGGATGAGCGACATGCTCCGCGCTGGCAAAATGACCGGGCCCCGGTTCTTCACGACCGGATCGGTTATCTACGGCCAGCGCCGCGGCAACCGGCTTCGGATGTACCGGCCGATCGAAACACTGGATGACGCCCGCGAGCAACTCCGTTGGAACAAGGATCATGGCGCCACCGCGGTGAAAGACTATGCTCAGGACACCCGCCTTCGCCGTCATCTCACCATCATTGCCGCCCGCGAGCTCGGCTTGAACGTGGTGTCGGAGTCGAGCTCCGATCCGCAAATGAACTTCACCCAGCTGATGGATGGCGTGACCGGGATCGAACACTCGATGGGCTTGGCGCCATTCTACGACGATGTGATTCGCTACTGGGGCGGGACCTCGGCGGGAATGACACCCACCCTGCTCGTCGTCTACAACGGCAAGATGGGCGAAGGATGGTACCACCAAGGGAGTAAGCTCTGGGAAGACCCCAAGCTCACCCGGTTCATTGCCCCCGAACAGCTGATGCGGATTCGGAATCCGACCCACCTCTGGCCGGAAGACATGTTCGCGTGGACGATGGCGGCCGAGCTCAGGAAACTCTTTGCGGCCGGGACGTCACTGCAGATGGGGGCCCACGGCCAGATGTTCGGGCTCGACGCGCACTGGGAAATGGACCTGATGGCGAAGGGCGGATTCACGCCGGCAGAGGTGCTCGAGATCGCCACCATTCGAGGGGCGGCGTACCATGGGCTGGACGGTCAGATCGGCTCGCTCGAGGTCGGCAAGCTGGCCGATCTCGTGGTCCTCGACGCGAACCCGTTGGTCGACATTGGGAACGCCCAGAAGATCCGCTACGTGATGAAGAACGGAACCTTGTACGCCGGGGCCGACGCGGCCCGGATCTGGCCCAACCCACGATTGGCCGGCAAACCCTACTTCGCGGGGCGGCAGTGATTCAGACCGGGGTGCACGGCGCTCCTGTGACGTTGGCACTGATTGTCGGGGCCGGCCTCCTCGGGGCGTCGGCCGTTAGCCCCGGCCTATCGGCCCAGACGCGCCGCGCCTCGTGGCTTGAGGTGGACGCCGGGTTCCGGGCGTTCACGGCACCGGGATCGCCCGGCTGTGCGGTGGCCATGGCGGTGGGTGATTCGGTCATCTATCGGCAGGGATACGGGCTCGCGGTGATCGAGTGGGGCATTCCGAACGACCCCGGCACGGTGTTCGAACTGGGGTCGGTGTCGAAGCAATTTACTGCCTTCAGCATCCTGCTGTTGGAGCAAGAGGGCAAGCTCTCCCTCGGCGATGAGATCCGAAAATGGCTCCCGGAAATCCCCCGGTATGGGAGGCCGATCACGATCCGCCACCTAATCCACCATACCAGTGGCCTCCGCGACTACGACCCATTGCTGGTGTATCGGGGTACCCGCTATCACGACGTGGCCACCAACGCCGACATCCTCGACATGATGGCCCGGCAGAAGGGTCTCAATTTTCCGACCGGAAGCCGGTGGCAATACAGCAACACCAACTACGTCCTCCTCGCGATGATCGTGGAGCGAATCACCGGTCAGTCCTTTCGGGAGTTCGCGCGGGCCCGGATTTTCGCGCCACTCGGCATGAGTGATTCGCGGATTCGCGACGATCACACCGAGATCATCCCCCGGCAGGCCAGGGGCTACCAGCGTCCCACGGAGACGACGGTGTCGGTCGACGTGTCGGATTGGGAGGAGACCGGCGACGGGAGTGTCCAAAGCACCGCCGACGATCTCCTCAAGTGGATGGACAATCTCCGGACCGGTCGGGTCGGCGGCGCCGGGCTAGTGCGAAAGATGAACGAGACCGGCCGGCTCGATGACGGCACGCCGGTGACCTATGCCTTCGGTCTCGAAGTCGATACCTGGCGGGGCTTGAGGCGAGTCCAGCACGGCGGGAGTTGGGCCGGCTACCGTAGCCACGTGGCCCGATTCCCGGACGCGGCGTTGGCGGTGGTGACCACCTGTAACGACGCGACCGCCGATCCGACATCGCTGGCCCTCGACGCGGCGGCCGTCGTGCTGAAGGATCGGCTCGAACCTGCCGAGGTCGTGGCGGTACGGAGCGGGACGGTGCTGGCGCCGCTTGCCGGGATCTACTGGAACGAAGCCGCGGCGCAGGCGCTCTTCATGCGAGTGGACGGAGCGCAACTCGTGGTGAATCGCGACGGCGGGCCCGGCGGGATTCCGCTCCAGGAAATCGGCGAACGGACCTTCCGGCTGGGAAGCAGAGTCGTGACGTTCAGCCCCGACACCGGCCCGGCTGCGGGTTTCACCCTTCGAACGGACAACCTCCCAGCCGAGCGATACGGCCGAGTGGCCAGGCCGGACACCTCAGCGACGCTCCTCCGGCGATACCTGGGCCGGTTTCGGAGCGCGGAACTCAGGAACGCCGAATGGATCGTCGCGATGAAGGATGGCGGCCTCACGCTCCAGAGTGCCGCATCGACCCTCCGTCGTCCGCTCCGGGCTCTCGTGCCTGACGTATTCACGAGTGTGATGTTCGACGATCCGGTGGTGCTTCATTTCGTCCGATCCAAAGCTGGAGTCGTTACCGGATTTCGGGTCAGCGGCTTCGCGCTCAGTGGCTTGGATTTCGAGCGCCAGCGCTGAGGCGTCGGTCTCCTAGCGGAAGCGGAGCTTGATCCATACTATTGTAGGGCAGGGATCACGAGGGGGCGAGATGACCGGGTACGCTCGAATCGCAGTGCTCGCCGCCCTCGGGTTGCTGGCCGGCCGCGCCGCCTTGGCCCAGGCCAAACCGACCGTTGCAATCACCGGCGTGGTCCGGGATTCATCGGGCCGGCCGCTGGAAGCCGCCGAGGTCTGGCTCGTCGGTGGCGGGAAGACCGTCACCGGCGCTGACGGGGCTTTCCGGTTTGTGGGAATCAAGAGCGCGATCCGAAGTTGGATTTCCGCCCGCCACATCGGCCACTTCGCCACCCAAACCAGCATCACCGCGGAGCCGGGGGTTGAAACCGCTCTGACCATTGTCATGGCGGCCCAACCGTTTACCCTCCCCAACCTAACGGTGCGCGCCGCCGAGAAGGTGCAGCGCCGGCGACTGATCGACTTCGTCTGGCGTTCCCGCGGCCGCGGTCGGTTCCTTTCCCGAGAAGACATCGAGCGATCCCAGGTCAGCCGGCTGGGTCACTTGGTGATGCGGTACCTGCCGTTCAAGAATCCTACCACCATGGACGAACCTGGTGGCTGGGGGGACAATGGATCGTTCGCGATGGAACGGAGCGACGGATCGGCGTTCCCGGATATCGTCGAGATCGTGGTCGAGGGC
>JANPEL010000024.1:0-25939 GCA_031431925.1 Gemmatimonadota bacterium
GAACAGGAGCCCCGCGAGGAGCAGCAAAACGAGTCCGGTGCCCCGGGAAGCCCGATCGCCGCCGCCAAGCAGGGGGATCAGGAATCGCTCCGTCCACGCTTCGAGCTGGGTCGGCGCTTGCGTCAATGCCCCGGCGGTCCCGAAGAGCGTCTTGAGCGGGGGAATCAGGATCACGAGCGTCACACCATCGAGCAGCGAGGCGGCCAGGGTGGCGACAATGCCGAGAACGAAGAGTCCCCGGTAGGGTCGGGCCACCTCAAACAGCCGCCGCGCAACGCGATCATCCATGGAGCAAACCTAATAGGACGTTATCTTCTCAACCCTCGTGCCGCTCCGCATCTTGATGGTCAGATTGAGTTCGAGGGGCGACGTGCTCTTGACCACGCCGTTGATTCGGGCTGTCCGGGAACGCCATCCGGACGCCACCATCACCTTCGTCACCAAGACCGTCTTCGCCTCGCTCCTCGCGGACAACCCTCGGGTCGCGGAGGTCATCGGCTACGATGCCCAAACGCCGTTGAAGGCGCTCGCCACCCGGATCAAGAGCGGCGGCTACAGCCACCTGCTCGACCTCCACGGAAGCCTCCGGACCCGGTGGCTTCGCCTGTTGGTCGGCGGGACGTGGGGAGGGTACCCAAAACACCGGCTGGCCCGGACGTTTCTCATTCGGACCAAACTGGATCGGTACCGGGACCACCGTCCGGTGGCCGAGCGGTACTTCGATGCAGCTCGGAGCCTCGACGTCTCGCCGGCGGGCCATCCGCTCGAGTTCTTCGTTCGCCGCGACGCGATGGACGCCGCCCAGCAGTTTCTGAAACAACGAGGGCTTGGCATCGACCGGCCGTTGATTGCCGTGTGCCCCGGGGCCCAGCACGCCACCAAACGGTGGTTGCTCCGGCACTGGCAGCACCTGGTAACCCGGCTCACGACCACCGGCTCGGACGTGGTGGTCTTGGGCGGGCCGGCCGACCGGCTCCTGGGTGAGGAGGTGGCGGCCGCGGGGGCCGAGTCCGCGGTGAATGCGGCGGGGGCCTTTGATTTTCCGGGGAGTGCCGCCCTGCTCAAGCTCGCGCACCGGGCCGTCAGCGGCGATACCGGGTTGATGCACCTCGCGACGGCGGTCCAGACGCCAGTGGTGGCCTTGTTCGGCCCGACGGTGCGCCAATTCGGGTTCTACCCCTACGGCGGGCGGGCCACGGTTCTCGAGCAGGACCTCCCCTGCCGGCCGTGTTCCGCCATGGGCGGCCCAGGGTGCCCTCTGGGCCACCACCGATGCCTGCTGGACATCACCCCGGACGCTGTATTCGATGCCATCCGCCGCCTGCCCCGCTGAACGATGCTGACCCCAGCCACCCGGGGGCTGATCGACCTGATGAGATCGGCGCCCCGAGGCCCCCGCCGAGACGGCCTGTTTGCCCTCTGGCTGGCGGTCCACGTGGCGGAAGATCTTGGCTTGGCCACCGGCACCGCGGAACGGGCCTATCGGCGCCGGGTGGCCCTGCTAGAGCAGCGAATTTCCAGTCTGGCGCTCCCGTTGGCCCTCAAACGAGGCCTGGCCCGGATGATCGAGGGGCTGAAGAATGCGCCGGCCGGGCCGGCGGGGCCGCTCTTGAGCGGATTGGTTGGCCCGGTTCGGGAAGCCGTGGGAACCGATGCGGCCGACTTGATCCAGAAGGCCGCCAGGAGCCTCCGGTAGCCTCCCGCCGCGACCGAAAAGCCCCTAAGTTGCGTCCCGGAATGCCCCGAGGAATGATCTATGGCTGGCCACAGCAAGTGGAAGCAAATCAAGCATAAGAAGGCCGCGACCGACAGCCGGCGGGCATCGGTTTGGACCAAATGCATTCGGGAAATCACCGTGGCCGCCAAGGCCGGCGGGGGCGACCCTGGCGGGAACCCGCGGCTCCGCACCGCCATTGATGCCGGCCGGGCCGTGAACATGCCCAACGAGAACATCGAGCGGGCCATCAAGAAGGGCACCGGCGAACTCGAGGGGCAGGTGTACGAGGACGTAACCTACGAGGGTTACGGACCGGGCGGCGCGGCGATCTACCTCGAAGGCACGACCGACAACGCCAATCGGACGGTGGCCGAGGTCCGCCACGCCTTCGCCAAGAACGGCGGCAACTTGGGCGCAACCAACTCGGTGGCGTGGATGTTCGATCGGAAGGGACAGATCTTCCTCACCGCCGCCCGATCTCCGGAGGACGCCACCCTGGAAGCCGCCCTCGAAGCCGGCGCCGAGGATTTCGCCACCGAAGGCGAGCAATACGTGGTCACAACGGCCCCGAACGATCTCCACGGGGTTCAGGACACGCTCAAGGCCCGGGGCTATACCGTTGAGTCCGCGGAAATCGCCATGGTCCCGAGGAACACGGTGAAGGTCGAGGGCGACGACGCCGTCAGGTTGCTCAAGTTGGTCGAGATGCTGGAAGAGCAAGACGACGTGTCCAAGGTGTTCGCCAACTTCGACATCGACGCCAGGACCCTGGCCGAAGCGGAGGCGTGACCGTTCTCGGGATCGATCCGGGTACCGCGGTGGTCGGCTACGGCGTGGTGGTGGCCGATCAGCCGGGCCGGCTCGCGCGGCTGATCGAGTGCGGCGTGATTCGGACCCCGGCCCGGACGCCGCTGCCGGCGCGGTTGTTGGTCATTCACGAGGGACTGACCGAACTGTTCGCCCGCCACCGGCCAACGGCGCTTGCCGTCGAAGACATTTTCTACGGCACCAATGTCCGGACCACCGCCGTCCTCGGACACGCCCGCGGGGTCATCCTGCTGGCGGGGGCCTTGGCCGGGATTCCGGTGTTCGAGTATCCCCCGGCCAGCATCAAGAAGGCCATCGTCGGGCGCGGTGCCGCGCAGAAATCACAGGTCGGATTCATGGTCGCCAAACTCCTCGGACTGAAGACCGCCCCGACCCCGGCCGACGCGGCCGATGGGGTCGCGGTCGCCCTCACCCATCTGCTGGCCGGCCGCGGGGCCCGGGCCGCCCGGTGATCTCGACCGTCACGGGCGTCCTCTCCGACCGGGCGGGCGACACGATCGTGCTCCAGACCGACGGCGGCGTGGGGTACGCGGTGACCGTGCCGGTGGGGGTGCTGGAGCGGCTGCCGGCGCCCGGCCAGCGGTGCTCGCTGTTCATTGAAATGGTCATTCGGGAGGACGCCTGGACCTTGTTCGGCTTCGATCGGGCCGCCGACCGAGGCATCTTTCAGCGCCTGCTCGGCGCGAGCGGCTTCGGACCCAAACTGGCCATGGCCCTGCTCTCGAGTTTAGGCCCCGACCGGACCGTCCGGGCGATCCAGGCCAAGGACTTTGTGGCGCTGTCGACCGTCCCGGGCATCGGCCGGAAGAAGGCCGAACGGCTGGTCCTCGAACTGTCCGACCGGTTCGCCGAGGTCATCGTGGATGCCGGCCCCCGGAAAGGGTCGGCGGCCGAAGAAGCCACCCGGGCACTCGCGGCGTTAGGCTACGCCTCAGTGGCGGCCGACGAAGCGATCCGGGCGGCCCTGGTCCAGGGACCCGACAGCGATGTCGCCGGGTTGATCAAGCGGGCGTTACACCAGTTGACGACACCCAAGCCGGGAGGACGATAGCATGATCGCCACAGTACCGAAGCGAGCCCAGCAAACGGCGGAGTGGCTGTGCACCAAGTGCGGCTCCACCAATCGGAAGCTGGTGCCGATGAACACCGCGGTGGCGGACGATCGCTGCGTCACCTGCCGCGCCCGGCATGCGATCTGGCCGGCGGTCCGGCCGGTCCGGTGGAACTCCGAGGCGAAGTAGTCACCCGATGACGCGGGTCGAGGTGACTACCCCGGACGAGCTGCCCGAGGAGGGCGGCACCGATGCGGCGCTCCGCCCGTCCCGGCTCGACGAGTTCGTGGGACAAGAGCATGTGAAGGCGTCGCTCCAGATCGCGATCGACGCGGCCAAGGCCCGGAAGGACACCCTCGACCACATCCTGTTCTTCGGCCCACCCGGACTCGGCAAAACCACGCTGGCGATGCTGATGGCCCGCGAAATGGGCGTCCAGATCCGGACCACCTCCGGTCCGGTCCTCGAAAAGCCCGGCGACCTCGTCGGCATGCTCACCGGTCTCTCCAAAGGTGACATCTTATTCATCGATGAGATCCATCGGCTCCGGCCGGTCCTGGAGGAGTTTCTCTACCCCGCCATGGAGGACTTCCGGGTCGACGTCCGGATTGCCGAGGGGCCGAACGCCCAGACGATTCCGATGGCCCTCGAGCCGTTCACGTTGGTCGGCGCCACCACCCGGTTCGGACAACTGACCCCGCCAATGCGGGCCCGGTTCGGGATCGTGGAACGGCTGAACTTCTACCGTCCCGACGAATTGGCTCAAATCGTGACCCGCTCCGCCGCGATTCTGAAGATTCCGGCCGAAGCCACCGGGGCCCTCGAGATCGCCAAGCGAAGCCGGGGCACGCCCCGGATCGCGAACCGGCTCCTTCGCCGGGTCCGGGACTACGCCGAGGTCAGGGCCGACGGCATCATCACGCCAGCGGTGGCCGCCGCCGCGCTGGAGCGGCTCAACGTCGATGAATTCGGCCTCGACGACATGGATGCCCGGATTCTTTCCACCATCATCGAGAAGTTCGGCGGGGGCCCGGTTGGCCTGCAAACGTTAGGCGCGGCCGTCGGCGAGGACAGCGGAACGCTGGAGGAAGTGTACGAACCGTACCTGCTCCAGCAGGGCTTCCTGGAGCGGACCTCCCGCGGCCGGGTGGCAACAGCCCAAGCTTACAAACGATTCGGCATCACGCCGCCGGCCAGCCAGGGACCGCTGTTTGACTGAGCCGGGGTTCAGGGTCTCCGACTTCGACTACCACCTTCCGCCCGACCTGATCGCCCAGACCCCGAGCGAGACCCGAGGGGCCAGCCGACTCCTCGACCTCGACCGGGCCACCGGCGCCCTCACCGACCGGATGTTCGCCGAGTTGCCCGGCTTGGTGCCGGCCGGCGATCTCCTGATCCTCAACTCGACCAAAGTTCGTCACGCGCGGCTGATCGGATGGCGGCCGAGCGGCCGGCCCGCTGAAGTCCTCCTGATCCACCCGGCGGCCGATGGGTGCTGGATTGCCATGGGCAAACCGGGCAGTGCCCTGAAGCCCGGCAAACGAATAGCGTTAGGCGAAACGGCCGCGATCGAAACGGTCGAAGTCCTCAACGGGCCCAACCGGCTGGTCCGGTTCATCGGGATCACCGCCGAGGCCGCCATGACCGCGTACGGCCGGCTTCCGCTGCCGCCCTACATCACCCGCGAACCGACCCCGGCGGACGATGACCGCTACCAAACCGTGTATGCCGAACGGCCCGGGAGCGTCGCGGCGCCCACGGCCGGCCTCCACTTCACCCCGGCAATCCTGGCAGAGCTGGCCGCCAACGGCGTCGGGATCGGCAAACTCGACCTCGAGGTCGGACCGGGAACGTTTCGCCCGCTCGAGGGCGACGACCCGGCCACCCACCCGATGCACCGGGAGTCGTTTACCATCTCCGCCGAGTTGGCGGATCGGATTCAGGCCACCAAGGCGGGCGGCGGAGCGGTCTGGGCGGTCGGCACCACGGTGGTGCGGGCCCTCGAGTCGGCAGCCACCCAAGCCGGCCTGGCAGTCGGGCCGCAAGAAACCACGTTGCTGATTCTCCCGGGATTTCGGTTTCAGGTGGTGGACCGATTGATCACGAATTTTCACCTGCCCCGTTCCACCCTGCTGATGCTGGTGAGCGCATTCGGCGGCGGGCCCGAGATCCAAGCCGCCTATCGGCACGCGGTCGACCAGCGGTATCGCTTCTACTCCTACGGTGACGCCATGGTGGTTCGGTGACCATGTTCGACTTTGACCTGACCCATACCGACGGCGACGCCCGGGCCGGCACCCTCCACCTGCCCCACGGCAAGGTCCAGACCCCGGCGTTCATGCCGGTCGGCACCCTCGGGGCCGTCCGGGGTCTCCACCCCGCCGAGGTCGAGCGGACCGGGGCCCAGATCATTCTCGGGAACACCTACCACCTCCACCTCCGGCCCGGCGAGGACGTGGTCCAGGCGCTCGGCGGGCTCCACCGGTTCACGACGTGGCGGAAGCCGATGCTGACAGATTCGGGCGGATTTCAGGTGTTTTCCCTGGAGACGCTTCGCACGATCACCGAAGCAGGAGTCGAGTTTACCAGCCACGTGGACGGAAGCCGGCGGTTTCTCTCGCCCGAGAAAGCCATGGAGATCCAGTGGGCCCTCGGCGCTGACATCGCGATGGCCTTCGATCACGTCGTCCCCGGTGGCTCGACCCACGCCCATGCCGAAGAGGGCATGGAACGATCGCTCCGGTGGTTGGCCCGGTGCCGGGCCCGCCACGCGGAGTTAGCGGCAGGCTCGGAGGCCCAGACCTTTTGGCCGATCATTCAGGGAGGGACCTACGCCGATCTTCGGCTCCGGTCGCTCGAGGGCACCCTGGCGCAGGGCCCCTGGACCGGTACCGCCATCGGCGGGCTCTCGGTCGGCGAGCCAAAGCCGGTCATGCATCGGGTACTGGAGGAACTCGGCCCCCGCCTGCCCCGGGACCGCCCTCGTTATCTTATGGGGGTCGGATTTCCGGAAGATCTGGTCGAGGGAATCGCTCGGGGCGTTGATGTGTTCGACTGCGTTGCCGCCACCCGGAACGGCCGCCATGGCAGTGCGTGGACCATGAGTGGGCGGGTCAACATCCGCAAAGCGACCAACCGGATGGCCGCGGGGCCGTTGGATCCGGACTGCGACTGCGAAACCTGCCAACGGTTCTCGCGGGCGTATCTCCGTCATCTGTTCGTGGCGGATGAAATCCTGGGACTGCGATTGCTGTCCCTGCATAATGTGCGGTTTCTGGTCCGGATCGGCGAGTTGGCTCGCGCGGCGATCCTGGAAGGCCGCTTTACTCCATGGCGCCACGAGTGGGTCGGGCGCTACACCCAAGGTGACGACGCATGACTTCGACGCAGTTCCTTTTCGCATTGATGGCCCCGACGGACAGCGGCAGCATGGGCACGATCGTCCTGGTCGGCCAGTTGGCCCTCCTCTTCGTGATCTTCTATTTCCTGCTGATCCGGCCCCAGAGCCAGGCCCGGAAGAAGCACGCCGAGCTCCTGGCGTCGCTCAAGAAAAATGATGAGGTCGTCACCGCCGGCGGACTGATCGGGAAAGTCAAAGACATCAAAGACAACCGGATCACGATCGAAACCGGCACCGCCCAGGTCATCGTCGAACGGGGGCGAATCGTCCAGATCGGCAGCGAAGTGTCGCCGACCGCCACGCAGTAACATGGCGCTGCTGGACATCCATCTACTGGGCTCGCCGCCGCTCAGGGCCAGGAGCGCCGAACTCGGCGCCGTCGATGACCGGACCCGGCAGCTCGTGGCGGATTTGTTCGAAACGATGGACGCCGCCAAGGGGGTTGGCCTCGCGGCCAACCAGGTCGGCATCACGGAGCGGGTGGCGGTCGTCGGCGTCGAAGACGATCGGTTCGCGATGATCAATCCGGTCATCGTGAGTGCCGAAGGCCGGGTCCGGGCCGAAGAGGGCTGCCTCTCGCTGCCTGACGTGTTCGGTGAGGTGACTCGCCCCGAGCGGATCGTCCTCGAAGCCCTCGACGAGCACGGGCAGGGATACCGTCGCGAACTCGACGGCTACGTGGCCCGCGCGGTCCAGCACGAAATCGACCACCTCGACGGCATCCTGTTCTTCGACCACCTCAGCATTCTCAAACGCGAGATCCTCCTCCGCCGCTGGAAAAAAGACAACAAGGGCAGCGGCCTGATCCGTAAGGTCGTTCCGGAGGACGACGACCCGGCGTAATGCGGATCGTGTTCTTTGGGACGCCCGAGTTTGCCGTCCCGAGTCTCGAGACGTTGCTGGGTCTTGGGGTCACGGTCGTGGGCGTGGTCACTCAGCCCGACCGGCCCCGAGGCCGCTCCCGATCGACGCTCGAGCCGCCGCCGGTCAAGGTGCGGGCCCTGGCCGCGGGCATTCCGGTCCTCCAGCCGGAGCGACCCACCGGGCCCGAGTTTCTCGACCAGTGCCGCGCCTTCGACGTCGACCTTGGCGTGGTGGTGGCCTACGGGCACCTGCTCCGGCCGGCGCTGCTCGAGATCCCTAGGCTCGGGATGATCAACGTCCACGCGAGCCTGCTCCCGCGGTGGCGCGGGGCGGCCCCGATCCAATGGGCCATCGCCCACGGCGACCCGACCACCGGCGTCACCATCATGCGAATGGAAGCCGGCCTCGACAGCGGTCCGGTCCTGCTGGCCAAGGAAACCCCGATCGGCCCGACCGACACCGGAGGGGAGCTGACCGCCCGGCTCGCGACGGTAGGTGCGGCGGCGCTTCACGAGGCGATTGACCGGTTCCGCCAGGGGACCGCCGTCTTCCACCCGCAGGACCCCACCCGAGTCACCCTGGCCCCGAAGATCGGCCGCGAGGTGGCCCGGATTGACTGGACCAAGCCGGCCGATGACGTGGCCAACGGCATTCGGGCGTTCGACCCCGTGCCGGGCAGTTGGACGACGCTCGCCGGCCGGGACCTCAAGTGCTTCGCGCCGCGGCCCGTCAAGGGGAACGGCCGCCCCGGCACGGTCCTCTGGCTGAGCCCTGACTTGGTCGTAGCCGCCGGAACCGGAGCCGTGGCCATCGGCCACGTCCAGCCGGCGGGCAAGCCTCGCATGAACACGCTCGACTGGCTCCGGGGGCGACCGCTCGCGATCGGCGACCAGCTCGGATGAGGCCGCTGCCGCGCCTGCTCGCCCTGACCGACCATCACGTCGTCGCCACCGAGGATTTCGCGATCAAGGCGGCCGCCATCGCCTCCGCCGGACCCACCGTCGGGATCGTGGTTCGGGCCCCTGGTACCCCAACCAGCCACCAGATGGCGCTGCTGCTTCGGGTCCGAGCCTTGGTCCGGCCCCCGGAAGCGGCCTTCCTGGCGTCCGGCGATCCGGCGTTAGGCGCCGCGACCGGGGCCCACGGCCTCGTGTTGGACGTCGACGGCCCGACGGCGTCGGGTGCCCGGAAGATCTTTCAGGCCGGACGGATCGGCATCGTGGTCCGGTCCGTCACCGAGGCCGAAGCCGCGGTGGCCGGCGGCGCCGACTTCCTGATCGCCGGCCCGGTGTTTCCCTCGTCGGCCGATCCTGATCGGGGAGGGCTCGGCCTCGACTGGCTCCGGCAGATCGTCACGCTCGGAATCCCGGTGGTGGCGTGCGGCGGCATCGGCCTCGACCAGGTCGGCTCCGTCCGAGCGGCCGGCTCGTGGGGCATCGCCGCCACCACGGCCCTCTGGTCGGCCTCTGATCCGGCGCGGGCGGCCGATCAGTTCGTCCGCGAGTTGGCGGCATGACCGGAGTCGACGAGCCCGGCCTCGGACCCCGCTTTGCCGCCTGGCGGGTGCTCCACGATGTCCGGCACGGGGTGCCCTTCGACGTCGCCCTCCGCCGGGCGGTCAAAGACCTCGACACCGACGACCGCCGGTTGGCCCACGAACTCGCCGCCGGCGTCTTCCGGGCCCGAACCCACCTCGATTCATCGCTGGCCGGGGGCATCGAACGGGGCATCGACAGCGTCAAGGCCGACACCCTGGACGTCCTTCGCCTCGGCGCATTCCAGCTGCTCCACTTGGACCGGGTGCCTCCCCATGCCGCCGTGCAAAGCACCGTCGGTGTGGCCCGGCGGCTCGGAGGACGCAAGGTCGCGGGGTTCGTCAATGCGGTGCTCCGCCGAATGGCGGACGGCCACGCCGATCGGGTTGACTTGGGCGGAACCGAGGGTGGCGCCGCGATGCTGTCGCGCGAGTTTTCCCACCCCGAGTGGCTGGTGGCGCGATGGCTGGCCCGGTTCGGGCCAGAGGAAACCCGCGGCCTGCTGACCTGGAACAACACCCGGCCTAAGTTGGTGATCCAACCGGCACGGTGGTCGCGGAGCCACGTGGAAGCCGGGCTGACCGCAGCCGGGATCACGTTCCGGCCGGCTCCGTTCGACGCGGGGCTCATCGTCTCGGCCAAGAAGCCGGTGGAGATGCCCGGTTACGCCGAAGGTGCCTTTGTCGTCCAGGACCCGGCTCAGCGGCTGGTGACCCGATTCTTGGCCCCCGACCCGGGCGCCATTCTCTACGACGCCTGTGCCGCGCCCGGCGGCAAGTCCATTGCGCTCGCAACCGGACGGTCGCTGGTCATCGCGGCCGACCGGACGAGAGTCAGGGTCCGCCGGCTGGCCGAAAATCTGACGCGGGCGGCGCCACCCAACGTGCTGGCGTTGTTGGCCGACGTGACCAAACCACCGATTCGACCCGTTGGGGCGGTTTTGCTCGACGTCCCTTGCCTCGGCACCGGCACCTTTGCCCGTCATCCCGACGCTCGGTGGCGGGTCGCGCCCGAGGCTCTGCAGAGCTTGGCCTATCAGGCCGGCCGATTTCTGATCCAGGCCGCCGAAGTCGTGGCTCCGGGGGGATTACTATTATTCGCAACCTGTTCGCTGGAGCCCGAGGAGAACGAAGCCCAGGTCGCCCGATTCCTCGACGGCGACTCCCGGTTTCGCCGCGAACCGTCGACCAATGTTCCGGCCGAGTTGCTGAACGCTGACGGCGATTTGGTCGTGTTGCCCCAACGGCACGGAACGGATGGCGCCTATGCCGCCCGACTGCGCAGAATCCTGTGATGACGACGCCGAACCCGCCTCGACGACCTCGAATCCCCTTGCCGAAGACGATCGTGGGGCGGCGGCGCTTGACGACGGCGGTGGTCCTGCTCGGATCGGGACTGGCCGGGTATCTCACGACCTGCATCGCGTACCCGGGACCGATCTTCCAACAGGACCATGTGGTCCCCCGCCTGATCGGGCTTCCGATCGCAGCCGCCGAGCAGTCGTTGTCGGGCCAGGGCTTCAAGGTCCAAGTCGAGGGTGAGGAGGCCGATCCGGAGGTGCCCGCGGGCACGGTGCTGTGGCAGGATCCTCCGCCCGACCTGGTGGTCCCGCACGGCACCACGGTCACCCTGACGAAGAGCGCCGGCCCGTCGCCGATTCTGGTGCCGGACCTGACCGATTTTGAGCTCGAGGCCGCCATTCGGGTCCTGATCACCGCCGGCCTCAAAGTCGGTGGCGTCGACACGGTGCCCGGTGGAGCCGACCCGGACGTCATCGTCAACACCAGACCTGCGGCCGGGGCACCCAAGAAACCGGGGAGCACCATTGACCTGATCGTGAGCCAAGGGCCGGCGGAACTCGACGTGCCTAACGTCGTCGGCCTCCGGCCCGACGACGCCCAACGCCGTTTGGAAGCCGCCGGGTTTACAGCGGGCCGGATCCGGACGGGGGACGGCCGCCGGGGACCGCCGGGCTCCGTCCTCGAGCAACTGCCGGCGGCGGGATCCCGCGCCGTCCGCCGAACCCGTATCGACCTGATCGTCGCGGAGACCAATTGATGAAACCCGCCCGGATTGCCCCCTCCGTCCTGGCCGCCGATCTCGGCCGGCTCAAGGAACAGATCAGCCAAGTCGAAGCCGGGGGCGCCGACTGGATTCACATCGACGTCATGGACGGCCACTTCGTCCCGAACCTGACGTTCGGTGGCCCGGTCATCAAAGCCCTCCGAAAACTCACCGACCTTCCGCTCGACGTCCACCTGATGGTGACGGAACCGGAAAAATACCTGGCGGAGTATGCCGACCTCGGGGCCCACACGTTCGCGTTCCACCCGGAGGCGACTCGCCACGTGCAGCGCCACCTCGCGGCGGCCCGGGAACGCGGAATGAAGGCGGGGCTCGTGCTCAACCCCGGCACCCCGCTCTCCCTAATCGCCGAAGTGATTCCCGATCTCGACTTGGTGTTGGTCATGTCGGTCAACCCCGGATTCGGGGGCCAGGGGTACTGGCCCGGCGCCACCGACAAGATCCGCCGGCTCAGGGCCATGCTCGATGAGGCCGGTTCTTCCGCGCTCATCGAAATCGACGGCGGCATCACCGCCCAGACGATCGGCACCGCCTATCAGGCAGGATGCGAGATGTTCGTGGCCGGGACCGCCGTCTTCGGGGCGGCCGACCCGGCGGCCGCGGTGGCGGGGCTCAAGGCGGCCTGCGTTCCCGGGAACTTCGCCTAGCCACCCGATCGCCAGGGGCACTGACCGGACGACACCTCTCCCTAGTATTCTTGATCCATGCGAAAACAATGGACCTTCGTCATCGCGATCGTGCTGGGCCTCGTCGCGGGGGCCTATGCCCTGGTGAAATTCGGCAACCGGACCCGTCCGGTCGAGGTCGGGCAAAGTGCCCCTCGATTTTCGGCGGTCAACCTGAGAACCGGCGATACGGTTTCGATGCAAGGCGCCTACCGGGGCAAGGTCGTCCTGGTCAACCTCTGGGCCACCTGGTGCGTCCCCTGCCGCAAAGAGATGCCGGCCATGGAACAGCTTTATAAAGAGCTCGGGCCCAAAGGATTCAAGATCGCCGCGGTCAGCGTCGACGAAGGCGACACCAAAGATGTCCTGGCCTTTGCCGAGGAATTCGGGCTGACCTTCGACATTCTTCACGACGGCGACGGCTCGGTCCAGAAGGCCTTCCAGACAATCATGTTCCCCGAGAGTTTCCTGATCGACCAAGACGGGATCGTCGTCAAAAAGATCATCGGCGAGCATCCGTGGAGTTCAGACGCGAGCCGCCAGACCATTGCCCAATTGCTGGGGATCACGCTCGCTCCAGCCGCCCCCGCCGTGGTACCCGCCCCGGGTGGCTGACCTCATCCTCGGGATCGAGACCAGCTGCGACGAGACCTCGGCCGCCCTGCTTGCCATCGACGGCGGGCGGCCAGTGCTCCGAAGCCTGGTCATCTTGTCCCAGGATGTGCACCGGGTGTTCGGCGGCGTCGTCCCGGAACTCGCCAGCCGGGCCCACGTCCGGACCATCGACCCCGTGGTGGCCCGGGCGTTCGCCGAAGCCGGGGTGAGCCCGGAGGAGATCACGGCGATCGCGGTGACCGCCGGCCCCGGCTTGATCGGCGCGCTCTTGGTCGGGGTGATGTACGCCAAGGGCCTGGCCTTGTCGCTCGGCAAACCACTCATCGGCGTCCACCACCACGAAGGGCATCTCTTCGCGCCTTGGCTCGAAGATCCCACCCTCGAGGCTCCGTTTGTCGCGCTGCTGGTCAGCGGCGGACACACCATGCTGATCGATGTGCCGGCCTGGGGCGAATACCATTTGCTGGGCGAGACGCTCGACGACGCCGCCGGCGAAGCGTTTGACAAGGTCGGCACCCTGCTCGGGTTGGACTACCCAGCCGGCGCCGCCCTCGAACGGCTGGCCGCCACCGGCAACCCGGCCCGGTTCCGGTTTCCCCGCCCCCTGTTCAAGGACGGATTGGCGTTTTCGTTCAGCGGACTCAAGACGGCCGTCCTCCGCGCCGTTCGCGCCAGCCCCGACCTCGACCATGACCGAGCCGACCTGGCGCGGGGATTCCAGGACGCCGCGATCGACGTCCTGGTCGAAAAAACCGCCCGGGCCACCGAAGCGCTCGGCAGGCGCCGCGCCACGCTCGTCGGCGGGGTCGCCTGCAACCGGACCCTGGCCGCTCGGCTTCGGACCCGGCTCGGCGCCCGCGCCGAGGTCGTGGTCGCCTCGCCCAGACTCAATACCGACAACGCCGCGATGATCGCGGCCGCCGGCGCGTGGCACTTGGCCCGCGGCGAGCGGAGCGGGCCCGATCTCGAACCCTTCGATTGGCAACCGATGCCGGGCCTGGTCCGGCCGGCCGACCTCCACCTGGCAAAGACCTCCTCATGACTACGGTGTACCCACTCGTCTTTCGGATCGGCAGCTTCGAGATCACCGGCTTCGGCATCGCGATGATGCTGGGGTTCGTGGTCGGCGGTTGGCTGATTGCCCTGGAGCTTCGGCGGCGCCGGTGGAACGAGGAATACGGCGCCGACATGATCGTGGCGGCGGTCATCGGCGGCGTCCTCGGGGCCAAGCTCTGGTACGTGGCGCTGACCCAGGACGTGGGTGCCCTGTTATCGCGCGGCGGCCTGGTGTGGTACGGGGGCTTCCTTGGAGGGCTGGCCGCCGTGGTGCTGAATGGCTGGCGGCGCGGGGTCCCGATCCGGATCACTGCGGAGCTCTCGGCCCCGGCGCTCGCGGGCGCCTACGCCATCGGGCGGATCGGCTGCTTCGTCGTGGGCGATGACTACGGCCGGCCGACCGACCTTCCGTGGGCGGTCAAGTTTCCCCAAGGACTTCCCCCGTCAACCGCCGGGAACCTGGCGAATTTGTTCGGGATCCCCGTGCCAGCCGGTAGCGATCCATCCACCGTGCTGGCCGTCCATCCGACCCAGTTGTATGAGGTCGCGATCATGCTGGGCGTGTTCATGGTGCTGTGGCGCTGGCGGCTCGGCACCCGGCCATTCGGGTGGCTGTTCGGGGCCTATCTGATGTTTGCGGGGACCGAACGATTCTTGGTGGAGTTCCTCCGCGCCAAAGACGACCGGGTTTTGGGGGTGTTCACCATTGCCCAAGCCACCAGCCTCTTGGTCGTGATTACTGGGCTTGTGGTCGTGAACCGGCTCGCCCGCGCCGCGAACCCCGCCCCGGGCCCCTATCTGACGAAGGCGCCGTCGTAGCGGGCAGCCCCGCCGGAACCTCCCGGCGGGGCGCTATGATGAACGTCCAAACCAACGCCGTCACGGCCAACGCCACCAGGACTCCTTGGGCCACCAACGACTCGATGGTCGGATAGATCCCGAAGGTCGGGGCCCGGAACATCCAGTCGATTGGCGTCAAGCTGAGGAAGCCGCCCTCTTGCAACTCTGCCACCGCGGTGCCGGCAAAGATGAAAGCCATGACGTACAACAATCCGCTGGTGACGCCGAAGAACGGCCGGAGTGGTAGCCGAACCCCGAACCGATTGATCGCGACGTATACCGCACCGAGGACCGCCGCCGCCACCAAGAAGCCGAGCCCGATCGGAGCCGCCGTCTCACTGGTCCCGCCGGAAACCGCGAGAGCCTTATAGAACAGCACCGTTTCGAAACCCTCCCGGTACACCGCCAAGAAGGCCACCGAGCCCAGGGCAAACATGGAGCGCTTCGTCAGCGCCGCCGACAGCTTGCTCCTCACGAACTGATTCCACTTGGCCACCTCCATTTTCGACAGCAGCCAATAGCTCACGGAGAACAGCATGACCGTCGCGAGGACCATCGTCAGACCTTCGAGCGCCTCTTGCTGGGCCGGCTTGATCCGGAAGATGGTCTCGATCACCACCGCCGTGACGACGCTGAGCACCAGGGCCGCCGCCACACCAAAGTGGATATCCCGGCGCCGGTCGCTAGCGCCGACCTTCCCCAAAAAGGCAATCAAGGCGCCAATGATCAGGATGGCTTCGAGACCCTCGCGGATCAGAATGAGGAAAGACTGGATGAAAAGCGAGATCGGGGTCAACGACGTCCCGAGGGTTCGTTCCGACCGGTCGAGAACCCGAATCAGTTCCTCGCGCACCGCCGCCTGGGTGGCCCGATCCGCCGGCTCGCGGAGCGCGGCAAACGCCCGCTCGGCCCGGACCACCAATGCAGGATCTTTGATTCGGAGCTCGCGCTCGAGCGCCTCGAAGGCCATGTAGGCCCCAATGGCGGCGCTTTGGGCAGCGTCGGGCTGGCCGGACGTCGCCAACTCGAACACTGAGTCGATCCGGGCCCGGACGGTCGCGAACACCGACCCGACGTCCCGCACGGCGGATCCGTCCGCGACCGCCCGAATGGCCGCGACGCGAGCCAGCGAGGTGCTGCCGAGGGAGTCGAGCAGGGCGGCATCGCCAAGGACGGCAGTTTTCGAAAAGTCGGCCAGACCGGCCGGCACCGAGCCCCGAGCCGGCGGCAATCGGAGAGTGCTGGCGTATAGGGCCACCGCCCAGCGGTCCGTCACCGACAACGAAGATTCGAAACTGGCCATGGCGGTTCCGGCCACCCCGATCGTGATCCGCCGGTAGAAATCGAGCGGACTGGCCTCATGGAAAAACACCGAATCGGCCAGCCGGCTCGGCGGCGGGCTCAGACCAAGAGCCGATGGGCCGTCGGCGCCGCCGGTCAGACCGTGACAGGCGGCGCATTGCCGCCGGTAGATCGACTCGCCGCGGGCCAGCGAAGGCGCCGCGGCCGGCACTTCGTCAAGCGTCACGTGCATCGCCCGAGCAAGCCCCTGCACGAGCGCTTCGACGTCACGCTGGACCGAGTCCGGCGATCCCGTCTGCTCGACCTGCGCAATGATCCTGGCCAGAGCCTCGACGGTCGGCGCCGAATGGCCTACCGGGAGCAATCCGGCGGCTTTGCGGGCTTCCGCGAGAAACAACTTGGCTTCATCAACTTCGGGCGCCAGAACAACCACGCCGCCGCGGACACCGAGTCCATACTCTTCGGCGGCAAGGCGGGCGGTGGTGGCCACCCTTCGAAGAACTTGGGCCGAATCCGGCCGGGGGGCCTGCGAAGCGGCCGGATCGGGAATCAATGTCCCGGTCGCGGCCGCTAAGATGAGAATGAGTTTCAAGTAGTTCCGCTGCATCGACCCTAAACTAGAGCGCCCTGCTCGGAATTGGAAGGAGTCAGTCTTCGAGAATCGCCGTCGCCACGGCGGAAAGATCGGAGTGGGTCAGTGAGACATGGATCCTCGCGCCCGCCCGTTCACCCGCCACCCGGGCCGCCAGGCCATGTAATCGAATGGTTGGGCGACCGGATTCACCCCGCACCACCTCGATCTCCCGCCACCCGATCGCCCGCGAATTCGGCAGCGACTGCAAGGCCTTATACACCGCCTCCTTGGCGGCCAGTCGCACCGCCAGGTGGCGCGGCGGATGAGGCATGCTGGTCACGTACGCAATCTCATCGGCGGTCAGCAAGCGCTCGATCACCCGTTTCCGGTGAGCCACCAGCATCGCCTCCGCGCGGGCAATGTCCACGACGTCAACACCCAGCCCGATCACGGCCATGGCAGGCTCCAGAACCAATCGTTCACGGGGTCAAGCCATTCCGGTCTGGGCAGGTACCCCCCTAGCACCAGACCGAACCACCCCGAGACGACCAGCCCAACCGCAAGGGCAAGGAACCATGGAGCCGGCGACGGCTTCCACTGCCCGACTCGCTCCACCACCGGTTCCGCGGCGGCCAGCTCGGCCTGGATCACCATTTCGAGATCCTCCCAGGAATCCTCCAAGGCCACGGCGGCCCGGCGAACCGCATCCCACCAGCCGGAGCCGGCGGGAAACCCGCGAGCCAACCGGGTCTCGAGCGGAATCCCCGCCGCTTCGACCTTCGCCACCAGGATCCGCCGGGTTTCCTCCGTCGGAAGCAACGACGTTAGGCGGCGGGCGGGATAGCCGGATCGTTTTCCCGCTGCCGAGATCCGCTCGGCGATGAGAGCGCTCGTGTTCGAAGCGGCTTGGTGGCCCGCCCGCCGCCACAGTTCGAGCCAGGCACCCCGGTCGAGCGCGGCACGCCCGCCCCCCTCATCGCCCGTCAGCAAGAACTCCCGGGCCGATTGGGTTCGCTCGAAGAGATCGGTCACCAACTGAAGTCGAACCGCGTCAAGCCCGACGCCCGGAACGGAAAATCGCCGGACCGCATCCGCGAGCCGGCCAAGATAAGGGCCAATCTCGGGTATCTCGGCGATCACCGGAGCGCTTCCCAGCTTGGCCGGTCGGGGCCGAGTTCCGCGAGCGACACCGCCGCACGCTGACCGGTCCGGATCTCATAGCGGCCGACGAACGCCGCTAACGCATCGGTGTGATACGCCTCCCGGGCCACACCCAACAGCGCGACGGCCTGCTCGATGGCCCCGGCGGCGCCTTCGACCTCCATCAGCACATCCATCCGGGGGTACCACTCCAGCCGGACGACGGCCGCGGCCACACCGTAGCACTCGACGTACCGGTCGATCGCATGGACCGGCCGATATCCGAGCGCCGCCATAACCCTGGCCAGGCCCTCCGCGCCGACGACCCCGAACTCGTGCTCGTCGCGGATTTTATAGCCGGCCTCGACGGTGGTCGGTCCCTTCCAGGCCACTTGAATGTCGATCGACCCGTCCGTGCCTCGATATTCGCGAACTCGAAGCACCTCATCTCGCGCGGCCAATTCACCGGCCCGGTCGAACCGGCGATCGGCCATCTGTCCCCGGAACTGGACCAACGCACCGGTGGCGGTGAGCCTGGCCTTGATCACTTCCGGGTCGGCGACCACGGCTTTCAGTTCCCGCTCCAGCATTCAGCGGGTCCCGAGAATGGTCGCGTGGACGGCCGCGGTATCGGAGAGGTCGACCAAAACGTGGTCGGCCCCGGCCCCCGCGAGATGGTCCGTCGAAAAGCTCCCGGTCGCCACCCCGATCGATCGGGCACCCACGCCCCGGCCACACGTCACGTCGGCCGGGGTATCGCCGATGATGACGATCTCCTCGCCCGTGGGACGCCGCCCGAAGATCGCCCTGGCCCGGTCGACCGCAATGGCCGGGAGCTCGGCCCGGATATGGTGGTCAGAACCGTAGGCTCCGACTTGGAACTGGTCGGTTTGGATCTTGACCGCCTGGAGCTTGAGCATCGCGCCCCGGGTCACATTGCCGGTCAGCAGCCCGAGGACGATGCGATCGTCATCAACTAACGACTGGAGCAGGGGTCCGACCCCCGGCATGACGGTGGACCGGCCGGCGAATTGGGCCAAGTCCTGCTCGAGGTAGCCGAGATACCGGTCGAGGACCCGCCCGATCCGGGCGGGATCCGGCCGCTCCGGATGGCCGGCCGCCTCGAACAGCTCAGTGACGATCTGGGGGTCGGTCTTGCCGTCAAACCGGACTTGGTCCACTTGTTCCGGCTCAATCCCGGCGTCGTCCGCCACCGCGGCCAGGATCGCCCGGCGGCCGGCGCCGCCCGACAACAGCAACGTTCCGTCGATATCGAACAGCACCAATCGGCGGGTCACGCGGGCTCCGCGGGGGTCTGGCCTTCGGCCTGCTGGCAGGCGGTGCACCGGACGACGCCGCGGAACATGCAGATCAGGCAGATGAACGTGCCGCAGCCGTCGCAAGGATATCCCTCCGACGCCCGCTCTTCGCTGCCGCAAGCCCGGCAGGTCATCGAATCGGTCGGGGTCTTCTTCTCTCCCGGCATGCGGCCTCCTCAGTCGACGATTTGGTAGAGCTTGATCTTGTTGATCAAGGTGGCCCGGGAAATTCCCAACTCCTTGGCCGCGCGGGTCCGGTTGGCGCCGTGATACCGCAGGGTCCGGTCAATATGCTGGTGCTCGAGGGATTCGAGCGTCATTGGCGTGTGACGGCGGTCGCCGATGCCGGTTCGGGCCCGGAACTCTCCCGGCAGGTGCTCGACGTTGATGGTCACCTGCCCCTTGGCCACCAGCATGGCCCGCTCGAGCACGTTCTGCATTTCGCGGAGGTTGCCGGGCCAGGAGTAAGCCAGGCACCGTTCGTGGGCATCGACCGCGAGCGCCTGGGGCCCATCGGGCATCAGCGTCTTGAGATCCTCATGCACCAGCGTCACCAGGCCGAGCCGGTCTTCCTGACTCCGGTCCCGGACGGGCGGCAGCGCCAACGGCATCACACTCAAGCGGTAGAAGAGATCTTCCCGAAATCGGTGGGCCTCGACATCCGCGGACAGATTCCGGCGGGTGGTCACGATCAGTCGGGTGTCGACGCTGATGTCGTCGTTGCCGCCCAGGCGCCGGAAGGTTCTGGTTTCGAGGACCCGGAGGAGTTTCGGCTGGATTTCCGCGGGGAGATCGCCAATCTCGCGGAGCAGAAGGGTGCCCCCATCGGCAATCTCCAGCAACCCGCGGCGGCGTCCGGTGGCCTCCACGAAAGCGCCCCGCTCATGGCCGAACAACAGGGACTCGAGGTAGGCCGGATTGGCCCCGGTGCACCGAACTTCGAGAAACGGCTTGCCGGCTCGGGAGCCCAAGTCGTGGATCAGCCGCGCGGCCCACGCTTTCCCAACGCCCGACTCGCCGGTGAGCATCAACGTGGTCCGGTCGCTTTGGGCCAACAGAGAAATCTGGTGGGCCAACTGCTTCATCCCCGCCGACATCCCCAGCGAATCGAGCCCGTGGGCGGGCGCGGATCGTTCCATCATCGTTCGGATCACCCGCCGGTTTCGGGTGGTCCGCGCCACGATGGATGCCACGTTGAGCAGCACGCCGGGGTTGGCGGAGGTATCGACCACCTGGCAGGCACCGGCTTCGATCAGCTGGGCGGCCACCGCGGGATCGGGATCGTCGCCGAACAGCACGACCGGTGCCTCGTCGATCCCGAGCGATCCAATGGCGCCGGGAACGGCGCCGAGACTCATCGAGAGCAGCACGGCATCGGGGGTCAGCCGCCCGAGCGTCGCGACGCCGGCTTCGATCGACAACTCGCGAATGATCTCTTGCCCGGATTCTTCGAACCGGGCGCCGATCGCCCGAAGCACGGAGGGATCATCATGGACCAGCAAAATCGAGTCGGTCATCATCTCACCTGGGTGGCAGTGCGTAACGTGGTCATGATTCGGGCGCCATCACGCGAATCGCGCTGGCCTGCATGATGGCGGTGACCGGCGTCACACCGGCGAGATCGCCATCGAATTGTACCGGCTCGGCGGAATCGGCATCGATCGTCACTTCGCGGCCCCGGCCGTAGCTGAGAAATCCGGTCTCGCCGGTGTCGAGCGCCACGTTGGCGAGGACGCGGAGCAGGCCGCGGACCCCTTGCCAGGGCGAATCCATCTCGAAGGCGAGTACGTCGAACCAGCCGTCATCCGGCACGGCCGTCCGGCTGACCCGGATGAACGGGGGGATAATTTCTCCGCAGTTGAGCACCAGGACGACCGCCGCGCGGCTTTCGGTTGTTTCGCCGTCGATCGTGATCCGAAACGGCACCGACCGAATCGCGGGGAGGTGCTCCATGACGGTGTTGAAGTAGCCGCCGATGCCGAGCGTCCGTTTGATGTCCGGCGGGGTACCGCCCATGATCCGGGCATCGGCCCCCGCCCCGCACGCCACCCCGAAGTAGTGAAGCCCGTCGGGCCGGTCGATCCGGCCGAGATCGATGAGCCGGGTTCGGCCCCGGAGAATCAGATCGGTGGCCTGGATCGGGCCGGGAGGCACCCGGAGATTCCCGGCAAGCACATTGCCGGTCCCGCCCGGGACGAGCCCTAACGGAACCCCGGTTCCCACCAGGCCGGCGGCCACCTGCATCGTGGTCCCGTCTCCGCCGAGCACCGCGACGACGTCCGCCCCGGACTGAACGGCCGCCTCGGCGAACCGCCGGGCATCAACCGGACCTACCGTCTCGAGCCAGTCGACACCCCAACCCCCGGCCCGGAAGGTCCGCCGCACCGTATCGGCGAGCTCCGCCGTGGTCCGGGAGGCGAGCGGGTTGGAGATCAGGACGGCCCGCGCCACGTCAGTAATCCCGATCCCATTTGAGGTCCGCACCGAACTGGTACCGGTTGGACCGGGTCAGCGGCGTCGCCGATTGAGCCAAGCATGATTGCACCGGCTCCGCCGCGATCTGGAACTTGAGTGTGGGGTGGAGCTGATACTCGAGGGTCGCCCCAAAATACTGACTGGAGAACTCGAACCGCTGGAGGCAGCCGCCCAAGTTGAGCGTGGCAAACAACCGACGCCCCAGCTGCCGGCCTAACGAGAGCTGGGTCACGCTCCCGCCGTTTGAGAACAGCGTGTTGCCCTGGGCCACGCCCGGACGGATTTCGATCAGGTCAAAGGCGGCATTCGGCGACGAAATCAACGCCCGCTCGATCTCCGAGAGAAACGCCGACGAGGCCAATGAGGCGAGCAACTGGGGGTTAAAGACCTCCCCGCTCCGGGCCAGGAAACCGCTCGAGTTGCTTCCGGTCACCAGCAGCGACAGGAGGTCTCGCTCCGACATCGGCGCCCGGCCGGGTCCGCTCGCCAGACTGAGCCTGGGCACCAGCAACGTCCCGGTAATCCGGGCAATGACCGGATAGTCGTTTTGCCCTCCCGCCCCGGTCCGCACGACGTACTGCGCCGACACATCCAGCTGGGCGTTCAAATCCGAAGTATTGAAGTACTGGACCGTCCCCCGGTCAACCGCGAAGGTCCGAAACACCGGTCCGAGTTTGAGCGTGTACGCCCCCCGTGGGGTCGTCAACTGACCGCTCACCCGGTATTCGCTCCGGCGGCTTTGGCGCCGCTCCTTGTTGACCGTGACTTGGCCTTCGAGTTGGAGGTTGGCCTCATTCGACCGGAGCCAGACGTCCTGGCCGATCCGGAACCGAAGGTCCCGGATCGCCAGGGAGTCGAGAAACCGGCTTTGAAACTGAGCCCCGATATTCTGGGCGCGAAGGGCGGTCGTGTCGACCAGATCGGCATTGGCCGGATCTTCCAGGTTGACGATGTCCTTGGTAATGAGATCGGCAAAATAAAGCACCGTCGACGTCGCCCGGACGCTCCCCGTCATGACCGGCCGTTCGATCGGGCCGGCGAGGGCCACATCGCCGGTGGCCCGAAGGGTGAGGTAATCGGGCACATCGATCAGGTCGAAATCAGCGGCGGACAGCGTCAGACCGAGCACCGGATGGGTCAAGCGTTCGAGCCGGATACCCCCGCCGATGGTGGCCGACCCGATGCCGCTCCGGACCACGATCGAGTCGGCGATCAGCGAGTCGCCCGACATCCGCATTCGGCCGTTAATGGGTCCGTACGTGACCCGGAGCCCGGGCACGTACGCGGCGGCGTCGCGGACCTGGACATAACCCCCGAGCCGAGGGGCATCCCAGGTCCCGCCCACGGTCGCGTCGACCGCCAACGTCCCGAGCACCTTCCGGAGATTCGGGGTCAAGGCTTCGACCACGCCGAGATCGACACTGTCGGCCCGGGCCCGGATCACGATCGGCCCTGGCAACTGGCGCCGGGACACCGAGGCGAGGGCCAAGTCGAGCGGCAGCACCGCATCGACGTCGAGAATGGGCCGACCGGTCCGCCAGAACGAGAGGTTGGCTTGAAGTACCCGGTCTTCGTAGTTGAACACGGTCCGTACCAGGGGGGCGGCCACGTCGCCGGCCACCGGTCCGGTCACCGTCGCCGACCCGCGGAATGTCGGGGCCTTCTGGGTGCCCGACATCCTGGCATCGATCGCCACCCACCCGTGGAGGCCGGTCGTGTCAAGTTGGGCCAGTGCATAGAGGTCGCCTAACGCCACACCCAACGCCCGGATCTCGGCCCGGCCAGGATCCCGGCCCGGCAGGGTCCCCGACAGCTGGATCAATCCCGATCCATCATCGGTCGCGAGCACCACGCTATCGGTAATGGCCGCCGAATCGAGGATGACCGCCGTCGGGCGTTCGAGGACCCACCGGCGCCCCCCGACCGCAAGGGCCAGCGAGTCGACCGTAAAGACCCGGGGTCCCTGCACCGCATCGGACCATTGTCCCGAAGCCGTCAGGCGACTCCCGCCCCGGCCGCCGCCGCCGAC
Organism: Gemmatimonadota bacterium; assembly: GCA_031431925.1. Lineage (GTDB taxonomy): Bacteria > Gemmatimonadota > Gemmatimonadetes > Gemmatimonadales > GWC2-71-9 > SHZU01. The sequence continues at coordinate 23,497 of JANPEL010000024.1, forward strand.
CGTCCATCGAAAGTCCGCCGGCGAACCGTCGGCCCGGATCCCAAGGTCGCCGAACACCAACCGGCCTCGGACCACCGTGTCGATCGTGAACGCGGTGCGAAAGCGGAGCGAATCGAGCCGGCCGCCATGCGCCGTGAGGGTGCCGCTCCCGAGCCGGAGCCGGGAGTCGAACCATGCCACCGAGTCGACCCGCGCCGACCCGTCCACCACGAACCGATCCAGCGATCCGGTCACGGTGGCCGCGAACCGCCCCCGGCCGCTCAGCAGGTCCTCCTCGCTGACCTGGCCCCTGGCCAGGCTGGCCAGGGAGGCCAACAGCGAATCAAAGGGCGCCAAACTCAACGCGACCGACTCCACCGACAGGGTCCCCTGATGGGGTTCGAACCAGCCCAGGGTGCCCCGGCTGAAGAAACCCCCGCCCAGCCAGTACACGGCCGCGGTGTCGACGGTCAGCAGGCTGTCGTGGATCGAAAGCCGGGCGAAACCCGAGTCGACGGCAAGATCGGCAATCCGCCCTCCTTGAAGCCGCAAGGCCAGATCCGCCTCCGGCGCGACCAGACTGTCGATCCGCCCCGAGAGGTCGAGCCGGCCGGTGAGCCTGGTCGGCGGCCCCCGACCGCCTAACGTCGCAAGGTCGGCATCAGTGAAATCGATCCGGAGACCCCGGGCTTCCCACCGGGGCGGAAGGAGGCTCCCCTCGCCGGTGACCTGGTACCGGCCGATCGCGCCAGCCACATCGGCCTCGATCGCCAGGGAGTCCATGAATCCCGCCAGGCGAACCGACCCGCGGACCAACCCGTGCATCGGCGTGGTGGGAAAGCTCCGGCGAATCCCGTCAAACGATAACGTGTCAACCGTGAGGACCGCGTCGACGCCAAGCAGCGCACCGCGGGTGTCGAGCCGGGTCCGCCCGGTCAGGGCGCTCATCGGGCGGTCGCCGTCCCGGTGCTCCACCCGGCCGTCGAACACCACGTTCCGCCACGGCCCCGCGAGCGATCCGTCGAGCACCAAACGGCCATCGAGCCGGACAGCGGGCGTCACCATCCGGACCGTGCGGAGATCGAAGTCCGACCGGCGAAGCACGGTCTCGTGAAAGAACATCCCCTCGGCTCCGCCGAAGCTCAGATCCCCCGCGAACGCGACCCGGTTCGTGGCGCCACCCTCGACGCGGGCGTCGGCGAACTGCCAGTCCGCCTGAACCGTCATCCGGTCGAAGAATCCGGCGGCCCGGAGCGGACCGCTGATCCGCCCGGCGAACGGCAGGGTGTCGAGGTAGGGCCGGACCGTTTCGAGGTCGAGCGTCTCCAACTGGAGCGAGAGGCCCCGGAATCCGAGCCCCCGATAGCTGTCGAGAATGGCCACCATCTCGCCCCGCACTTGACTCCCGTCCCCGCGAAGGTCAAGCCCGGTGATATCGTACTCGGTCCGGCTCCCGGCCAGGGAGTTGGCCGTGACCAGCCCCACACCCGCCAGGGCCGGAAAGTCCGGCGAAACCCAGCGAAGATCAACCAAGTCGACGGCCGTCGCCGCCAACCCGAATTGGTAGAGCACCGTGTCCTCTGGCCATCGAAGCCGTCCGGCCCCGCTGACGACGGTCGCGGGCAACGCCGCCCGGCTCAACCGGAACAGCAGGCTGTCCCCCCCCTGGGTGACCTCCCCCTTCAGGTCACGAATCGTGAGGCCCGGATCACTGACCGTCGCCGCCAACGAGTCGATGGTGGTGGTAAACGGGAGGTGGTCCGGAGTGGAAACCCGCATCGAGGGAAACCGGCCGTGGAGCTGACTCACCACCCGGACCACCATCAAGCCGTCCGCCGGCAGCGGGCCCGCTTCGACCTTCCGCCCCGGCCGGCTCCGCTCCGCGGCGAGCGCCGAGTCCCGCTGGGTATCCGTCGTCAGCCGTCCATCCGGATTCCACGGGATCCGGATCGTCACCTGGCCGTTCACGATCTCTAAATTGTCGAGTTGCAGCAGCGTCCCGGGGCCGGTGCTCTGCGGGCCCTCATCAAGCTTCATGATTTCTTGGTAGTTCATCCGGCCGGCGCGATGCTTGGTCACCTCGAGCTTCGGGTCAACAGCCCGGACGGCGTCAAACAGAAATCGGCGGCTCAGCAGGTTGGAGAGCCGAAACCGGAGGTCGAGTCGGCCGACGTCCGCCAGGAGCGCGCCCGCCGTGTCGCGAATCACCACCGACTCGAGCGCGAGCGTCGAGACGAAGTCGCCGATGATTTCCCCGATCGTGATCCCCCCTCGGACCCGGGGGTTGGACACCTCCCACCGGTGCGGGGCCAACCGGGCCCGCCCCGGCCGCGTCCGGACCATGGCCGTCACCGTACCGAACGCGGCCGCCACCAGCGCCAGGAGCACCACATAGGCGGCACGCGCCACGACGCGTCTCATCTAGAACGCCTGCCCAACCGACACCTGGAAGTTGAGCCGGCGG
>JANPEL010000025.1:0-10587 GCA_031431925.1 Gemmatimonadota bacterium
GACCGGGACCGGAGCGCCGACGACGTCGCGGCCGCGGTCCGCGACTCCCTCAAGGCCACCACCGGATTCGCCACGTCGGTCTACACCAGCGACTTCAACGGGGGCCGCAAGCAACTCGCCCTCAACATCCGCGGGGAGGATGGCGCGGTCCTGAACACCGTGGCCGAGCAAGTGAAAGCCATCGTTGCCCAGATTCCGAACGTGGTCGATCTGGCTCTCTCGACCAAGGGCCAGAAGCCGGAGGTGAACGTCGAACTCCACCGCGGCCTCGCCGGCAGTCTGGGCGTCACCGTGGGCCAGGTGGCGCTGTCGATCCGTCCCGCCTTCGCCGGGATTGACGCCGGCGACTGGGTTGACCCAAGCGGCGAAACCCGGGACGTCCGGATTCGGCTGGCCCCCGAGTATCGCGAACGAATCACCGATCTCGCCCAGTTGCCCCTGGTAGTGGCCGGACCGAACGGCCCCGTGACGATTCCCCTGGGTCAGGTCGCGGAGATCCGTCAGAGCGTCGGCCCGGCCGTGATCAATCACCTGAACCGTGAGAACAACGTCGCCGTCGAGTGGAACGTGGCCGGCCGCTCCACCGGGGAAGTCATGGCCGATGCCCAGGCCAAGCTCGCGGAGCTCACCATCCCGCCGGGAGTCGAGGTCGCCGTCGGCGCCGACCAGGAGAACCAAAACGAGACCTTCACGAGCATCCTCTTTGCCTTGGGCGTCGCAGTCCTGCTGATGTACCTCGTGCTGGTCATGCAGTTCGGGTCGTTCCTCGACCCCTTAGCCATCATGGCGTCCCTGCCCTTGTCCCTGATCGGCGTCTTTCTCTCGCTTTCCTTGGCGAATTACACCATTAATATCATGAGCCTGATCGGCGTCATTCTCTTGATGGGCATCGTGGCCAAGAATGCGATCCTGTTGATTGACTTCGCCAAGTGGGCTCAGGAGGAAAAAGGCCTCTCGATCCGGGATGCCCTGATCGAGGCCGGCGGGATCCGGCTCCGGCCCATCATGATGACGACCGTCGCGCTGATCGCAGGGATGATTCCGATTGCGCTCGGAACCGGGGAGGGCTCGCAGTTCCGTTCCCCGCTCGGCGTCGCCATCATTGGCGGCGTGATCACATCGACGTTGCTGACATTGGTGGTCGTGCCGACCTTCTATGAGGTCCTCTACGACATCCGGGCGCGGTTCTTTGGCGCCAAGAAGACCGCTCAGGGCCACCTCGATCCGGTCGCCGCGCCGCCGCTGGCCCCGGAGCACACCCCATGAGGTTCCAATGATCAAAGAATATCCCGACCACCATGACGCGGAGCTCATGCTCCGCGCCTACGACCTCCGCCGGGAGCCGGTCCTTCGAGAGGCCCGCAAGGCCATCGTGATGAACTGGTGGCCCAAGAGCCTCGACGACGTCAAGGCCATTGTGGCATGGACCCATCCGCAAAACGAGCTGTTCCGCCAAGTCACCAGCTACTGGGAGCTGGTCTACGGGATGGCCCGCCACGGCATCGTCCATTCCGAGTACATGGCCGATTCGGCGGGCGGCGAAGGCTTGATCATCCTCGCCAAGGTCTGGCCGTGGCTGGCTGAGATTCGGGTCGGGAGCGGCGCCCGCTTCCTCCGAAACACCGAGTGGATTGCCACCGAAACGGAGGCCGGCCGCGAGTTATTCGAGCGCCTCAAGGAACGGGTCGAACAGATGCGCGTGGCCCGCTGAATGAATCCCCCCGCGAAGAAGAAGAAAGTCGACTACAAAGCGGCCTGGCCCGAGGCCAAGGCCCTGATCTGGAAGCACCGGCACCGGATCGCCATGGGCATGGGGCTGATGCTGATCAGCCGGGTGGTGGGCTTGGTGCTGCCGGCGAGCCCCAAGGTCCTGATCGACCACGTCTTGGTGCCAACCGGAGGCGCCGGGTTCTGGGAGCGGGTGCTCCCGCCCGACCATGGCGACCGGCTGTGGCTGATTGCGTCGGCGGTGGCGGTGGCCACCCTGATTCAATCGATTACCTCCTTCGCGCTGACCCGGATCCTCGGCGTGGCCGCCCAACGGGCCATTACCGACATGCGGCGGAGCGTCATGGAACACGTGGTCCGGCTTCCGGTTCGGGCCTTTGACGCCACGCAGACCGGGCAGCTGGTGAGCCGGATCATGAACGACGCCGAAGGAATCCGCAACTTGGTCGGGACCGGGCTAGTCCAGATTACCGGCGGGTTGGTGACGGCGGTAATCGTGCTCGGCGTGTTGTTCGCCCTGAACTGGCAGTTGACCGCCGTGACCCTGATCGTGTTGCTCCTGTTCGGCGGCGGCATGGCGCTCGCCTTCACCAAACTCCGGCCCTTGTTCCGGGAACGCGGCAAGCTCAACGCCGACGTCACCGGGCGGCTGACCGAGACCCTCGGCGGCATCCGGGTCGTCAAGTCATATGTCGCGGAGCGCCGCGAAGAGTGGGTGTTCACCAAGGGCGTTCACAAGATGTTCCGGAACGTGGCCACGACCATGACAGGCGTGTCCGCCGTGGGGGCCGGTTCAGCCCTGGTCGTCGGCGTGATCGGAGCCCTGATGATTGTAGTCGGCGGCGGCAGCGTCCTGGCCGGCCGGATGACCATCGGCGACTACTTCACCTATGCCCTGTTCACCGGCATGATGGCCTTTCCGCTGGTTCAACTGGCGTCGATCGGAACCCAGTTCAGTGAAGCCTTCGCGGGGCTGGATCGGATTCGCGAACTCAAGTCGATGGCCACCGAGGACGACGAGGATGCCGCCCGGTCGCCGATCGGCGCGATCACCGGCCGAGTCGCCTTCGAGGACGTCTGGTTTGAGTACAATCCGGGGGTGCCGGTCCTCAAAGGCATTTCGTTTCAGGTTCCCACCGGCACCACGACGGCGTTGGTTGGATCAAGCGGTTCGGGCAAGAGCACCCTGATGGGTCTGGTCATGGCGTTCAATCGCCCGACCAAAGGGCGGATCACGATCGACGGACAGGATCTGGCGGGGCTCAAGCTCCGCGACTACCGGGCCCACCTCGGCATCGTGCTCCAAGACAATTTTCTGTTTGACGGAACGGTGGCCGACAACATCCGCTTTTCGCGGCCCGACGCCAAGCGGGAAGATGTGATTCGGGTCAGTACGATCGCCCACTGCGATGAATTCATTCAGGGGTTTGCGGACAAATACGACACGATCGTCGGCGAACGGGGTGTCCGTCTGTCCGGTGGTCAGCGGCAGCGGGTCGCGATTGCCCGGGCCATCTTGGCCGAGCCCTCGATTCTCCTGCTCGACGAGGCCACCTCGAGCCTCGACAGCGAAAGCGAAGCCTTGATCCAGAACGGGCTCAAGGCATTGCGGACCGGTCGCACCACGTTCGTCATCGCCCATCGACTGAGCACGATCATCAGCGCGGACCAGATCCTCGTGATCGAAGGGGGTCAGGTCGTCGAGCGCGGGACCCACACCGAGTTATTGGCGGCGGGTGGCCGGTACCTTCAGTTGTACGAGAAGCAGCATCGGATCGAGCAGGACCGGTTTACCAATCCCGGCGAAGAACTCGTCGCCGACCGGGAGCCGGCCGTCGCAACCGGCGGGGCGACCAAGGCAGCCCCTGCCTGACCCGCGGGGTTGCCCTCAGGCGGCGGCGAGCGGGCTCTACGACGCGGGAAGCAGCGTGATTGGCAGCGAGCGGACCCGGCGGCCGGTCGCGGCAAAGACCGCGTTGGCCACGGCCGGGGCAATGGGAGGGGTGGCCGGCTCCCCGACCCCACCCGGTTCGAACGGGCTCGGGACGATATGGACCTCGACGACCGGCATCTCCTGCATCCGGAGCATCGGGTAGTCATGGAAATTGCTTTGCTTGACCTTGCCGCCCTCGATCGAAATCCGCCCCTTTAGGGCCGCGGTCAGCCCGTAGACGATCCCACTTTCCATCTGGGCCCGCACCGTATCGGGATTGACGACCATCCCGCAATCGACCGCGCACACCACCCTGTGAACCCGGACGACACGACCCGTGACGCTGACCTCCGCCACCTGCGCGACCCAGCTGCCAAAGGACTCGTGCACCGCCACGCCCCGGAAACGACCGGCCGGCAACGGAGTGCCCCAGCCGGCGCGCTCCGCGGCGAGGTCAAGAACGGCGCGATGCCGAGGAGCGTCGGCGAGCAAGTGGCGGCGGAACGCGACCGGGTCCCGGCCGGCCGCCGCCGCGAGTTCGTCGATCATGCACTCGACCGCAAACGCGGTGTGGGTATGGCCAACCGAGCGCCAATACCCGACCGGCACCGGGAACCGGGCCTCGGCGTATCGAAACTCCCGGTTTGGAACCGGATAAACCATGTCGACCGCGCCCTCCATCGCGCTTTGGTCGATCCCGCCCTTGAGCGGGCCGGCGAGATGAGTCATCCACTCGGGAACGAAGCTCGGCAGGAATTTGGCAAAGATCGAAGGCGAGGCCACAATATGCTTCCATAGGACCGGCTTGCCTGCGGCGTCGAGGCCCGCCGCGATGGCATGCCTGGCGATCGGGCGGAAGAAGTCGTGCTGGATATCGTCTTCGCGGGTCCACACCACCCGGACCGGGGCCTTGACCGACTTCGACACTTCGACTGCCTCTCGGACGAAATCAACTTCCGACCGGCGCCCGAAGCCGCCCCCCAGGTGGGTAGTGTGGATCTCGACCTGATCGACCGACACTCCGGCAATCCTGGCAGCGACCCCTCGGGCGCCTCCGCCGGCCATGAAGCTCGGAGCGGCCTGAAACTGGGTCGGCGCCCATACGGTCACGCCATCGGCCCGGACATCCGCCGTACAGTTCATCGGCTCCATGGTGGCGTGGGCCAGATACGGCACATCGAACACCGCCTCGATGAGCGTGGCGGGTACCACGGACCCGAGATCCCCAGCCGTCTCCGCCAGCCGCCCGCCGGAAGCGATCAGAGCATCCAGCTCCGTCGAGATGCTGGCATCGCTCAACGCCGCTGCGGCCCCCTCGTTCCAGAGGACTTTGAGGGCGTTCCGTCCAGTCCGGGCGGCCCAGAATGTGGTCGCGACCACCGCCACCCCGCTGGTGGTCGGGAATACCTGCTTCACCCCGGGAACCGCCAGGGCACCGATCGGATCATAGGTCACCAGCTTTCCGCCGAATGTCGGGCTTCGGGCAATCACGGCCACGAGCGCGTCGCGCGGCCCGGCATCGGACCCGAACACGGCCCGGCCGGTGACCTTCTCGAGCAGGTCGAGCCGCCGGAGCGGCTGGCCGATCAGCCGGAAGTCACTCGGTTTCTTGAGGGTCACCGTCGCGGGCACCGGCAAACGGGCGGCGGCCTCCGCCAACGCTCCGTACCCGGCCCGGCGCCCCGACTGAGGGTGCACGACAAAACCCGCTTCGGTCCGGCATTCCTCGGGGCCGACCTTCCACAGAGCCGCCGCGGCGCCGACCAGCATGGCCCTGGCCGCGGCCCCCGCCTCCCGCAACGGGAGCCAGGCGGCCCGCACCGACGTGCTTCCACCGGTGGCCTGAATCTTCATGATCGGGTTGTAATAGGCCTCGTTCGCCGGGGCGAATTGATAACGCACCAAGCCCCAATCGGCATCGAGCTCCTCGGCCACCAGCATCGGGAGGGCGGTGCTGATGCCCTGCCCCATCTCGGACCGATCGACCATGACCGTGACCACCCCATCTCGGCCGATCCGAATCCAGGCGTTAGGCGCGAACGCGGCAGTGGACGAGGGGGATGGTTCGGAACAGCCGTCGAGCGACACCGCCAGCGTCAGGCCCGCGCCCACTCCCGCGGCCACTCGAATGAAATCGCGTCGGTGCATCGACCGCTACTTGCGAACGCCCGCGGTGTATCCGAGAGGATCATTCAGGGCAAACGTCAGGCGGTCCGCGACCTGGTCGATCCGGGCAGTGTATGCGGTGGCGGTGTTCACATCGCTGACCCGGATCTTGAAGAGATCACCCGGGATCAGGGTGCCGAGCACCACCACCCGCGTGGTCGTCGGTCCGAGGGGTGCCGATGCCACCTGGTACGCGCCGACCGCCTTGACCTCCGAAATCACCCCGGTCACGACGAGCAACAAGGCCCCGTCGGTCTGGCTCGGCCCGGAGTACGCCACGGTCAAATCGCCCGCGACCGGCTTGATCGGTTCGGGTCCGTCTTTGCCGCAACCTACCAACAGTCCGATGACGACGACCCCACGGAGCAAGCGTCCCATCTCAGGCCCCCTTCTTGGCGATGGCCCGGAGCAACTCGGGGGACAGGATCTGGCCCTTCCGCTTCAACAACGAGAGCAGGTCGCCGATATCGTAGAGCCCGTTTCGATTCCCCAGTTGATCGAGGAACTCTCTCTGGTCGCTCGTCAACTTGGCGGTGCCGAGGATTTCCGTGGTCGCGTCGGCTACCGGCACGTCCAACTCGACGATGAAGGTCGCCTCGAGATCATAGGGCCGTCCCATTGAGACGGTGATCGTCGGGGTGGCGATCGTGGTATCACCCCGCCAGCCGACGAACAGCGATCCGGCGGCCGGAAGCGCCGTCAGCACCACCGGCGTCCCCTCCGTCAAGAAGAAACCGGCGGTCAGGTCACCGGTTTGATTGGCGGTGACCGTTCCCTGGCCGACGCCCGTTCGGATCACCTGGAGGCGGTGATCGGCGGCAAAGGTGGCGGAGATGGTATCGGGCTTGGCCCCGCTGATGACAACCTGGCGCCGCGGCCCGCCAATGCTCCAGGCCAGGAACCGCGCCCGGGTCCGGCCGGTAAACACCTCCTGAACCGAATCAGCATCGATCCGAAACGACTCGCCCTGGGCAATCACGTCCTCGAATCGGCCCCAGAGTTGATCGTTCACCTTGACCGCCGCGCCGGGCAGCGCCGAGCGGACCACCGAAGGATTCCGGCGAAGAAACCGGAACTGGATCACTTGGTTCGGCAGTGCCTCAATGCGGTCCACGACGAACCCCGCGTACTCTCCAAAATTGGAGCGGGCTGCCGGCGTGGTCGTCAGCGACCATGTCGGATTGGCGGTCGACCCCGGGTAGGGGTCGCCAATGTCGCCTCGATTTCGGGTCGACCCGCTGCTGCGGAGGTTATTGAGACCATCGGCTTGCTCCAGCGCCACGCCCTGGATCGAGCCGGTATTGATCCGGTTGGAGGGACGCCCCGACGCGATTCGGCCCAGGTCGATATGCCAGAGCAGCAAGCCCGGACCTTTCAGGCAATTGGAGCGACAGTTCGCCGCCGTATTTCCGCCGGGGTTGAGCGCCGCCGTGTCCGACTCGACCGCTTGCCGGTTCTCGATCAGCAGGAGTTCGTTGTTGGCCTCGAGTCGCGCCAAGAAGATGGTATCGGACACCTGCCGCGGACCGGTCTTCACCGTTCGGCTGGCATTGAGCGTGTCGACCGTTACCCAGCCTAGCTCATTGAGCGACCACGCATCGTACCCGGTCGGGCTGTACGCTCTGGAATAGTTCCCACTGCCCATGATGCCCCACTCGCCGATGCCCTCCGTCCCGCTGCCGCTGACGTCCGTATCGTAGAGGTCCGGCAAGCCGAAGGCATGACCGGTCTCGTGGGCCACGGTTCCGATCGGCATGATGAAACCCGCACCGCACCCCGAGGCCCCGCCCACTTGGCTCTGGATCGTGTAGTTGTTGACCCGGACGAATTGCCCGGCGATCGGTTGGCCAGCACCGTTCCGCCGTGGGGTCTTGGTCACGTATTTGGACCCGCCGTTCCATCCCGCGATCACAAACCGATGGGCCCACACCCCTGGGGTCGAACAGGCCCCATCGACCGTCGGTTGCAGGAAGGTGACGAAGTCGACATCGCCGTCATCGTCACCGGAGTTCGGAACGCCGTCGGGGCCGTCGTTGTCAAACTGATTCCACACGGTATCGCCACCAACCCGGTTTGACACCGAGTCCAGCACCGCAATCAGCATGTTCCCGAATCGCTGGCCGCCATCGGGACAGGTAGTCCGGACGCCAATACCGTTGCAGCCGTTCTCGTAGTAGGTGTTGCTCGAGTCCACCCGAACGCCGTCGAACACCCGGCCGTCCATTCGGATCCGGCCATTCGAGACTTGCTCGTAGTACGACTTCAGGGTGAAGGGGCGTTGGTCTGGCGGGGTGGCGCCGAACAGGACCTGCTGGAAGTTTGGCACCGGATAGGCCACGTCGATGTTGTTATAGGCAATGGCCAGCACCGGCACGAAGAACGTGCCGGTCACCGCAAAACTGCTGGCTCCGCCGCCCGGCGCGCCGAGGGCAAGCAACCGGCCGCTGCTGTTGAGCGACCGGAAGTCGCCCCGTTCAATGGCGGCCCACCGATTGGCCCGCACTTGCGCCGCCCGGGCCCGCCAGGCCGAGGTCGGAGCCCAGTCCATGCCGGGCACCTCAAACCGCCCCACGACCGCATTCGGCCGCTGGGCCGACAGGTGATTGGCGGCACCAAGGGCCAAGAGTCCGATCACGCCAACTTGAACTCGCATCACTCCTCCCTCAAACGCCCGTGGACAACTCCGAATACTACCCAGACCCCCGGCCCCGGCGCACCACCCTACGCCGGGCCAAGACCCGTCACGTTCCGAAACGTGCGGCTTGTGTTCGGACCCTGGGGCTCATAACTTAACTCCTTGTTGCGTAACGGGATCGTTCCATTCCCGTCAACACTTCAGCGGCGAGGGACCCATGTCGAGCACCACTGTCACCACCGACATCCCACTGTTCAACAAGTGCCGAGATTTCACCCGGGCCGACGAGGTCAAGGCGGCCGGTCTCTACCCCTATTTCAAGCCCATTTCCGCGTCGGAAGACACGGTTGTCGTCATCGAAGGCCAGAAGCGGATCATGCTGGGGTCGAACAACTACCTTGGCTTGACCCACCATCCGAAGGTACTCGAGGCCGCCACCCGCGCCCTGCACCTCTACGGCTCCGGCTGCACCGGGAGCCGGTTCCTGAACGGCACGCTCGACCTCCATCTCCAACTCGAAGACTCGCTGGCCCGCTTCCTCGGCAAAGACGACTGCATCGTCTTCTCGACCGGCTACAATGCCAATCTCGGCCTGATCTCCGGTCTGGTCACCAAAGGCGATGTCGTCTACCTCGACAAGCTCGATCATGCCTCGATCGTCGATGGCGCCAAAATGAGCTATGGCACCACCGAACGGTTCAATCACGGTTCGCTCGAAGGCCTGGAGCGGAAGCTCGCCCGGCACGATGAGTCGGGCGGCAAAATGGTGATTGTCGACGGGGTCTATTCGATGGAAGGTGACATCGCCGACATCCCGAACCTCCTCAAGGTCTGCCGCCGCCATGGGGCGGCCCTGGCGGTCGACGACGCTCACTCGATCGGCGTCTTGGGACCGAACGGCGACGGCACCGCCGCCCACTTCGGGCTGTCCGACGAAGTCGACATCATTGCCGGCACCTTCTCCAAGTCGCTGGCCTCGATCGGTGGATTCGTCACCGGGTCCAAGTCGGTCATCAACTACCTCCGCCACCACAGCCGGCCGTTGATCTTCACCGCCGCGTTGCCGCCCGCGAACACCGCCGGCGTCTTGGCCGCGCTCGAAGTTCTTCAACAGGAGCCCGAGCGGCGGACCCAGTTGTGGGCCAACACCAAGCGACTGGCCGACGGTTTCAAGCACCTCGGCTTTGACGTCGGCCCGTCGGAAACCCCGATCATTCCGATTCTGATCGGCCCCCTCGACCGGACGCTCGTGATGTGGCGGAAGGTGTACGACGCCGGCGTGTTCACGAATCCAGTGGTGCCGCCCGCGGTGCCCCTGTCGCAATGCCGGCTCCGGACCAGCGTCATGGCCACCCATACGGCCGATCAGATCGACTATGCCCTCGAGACGATCGGGAAGCTGGGCCGGGAGATGGGCGTCATCTGAGCGCGCCCGTAAGGGTCTCGGCGGTCTCGGACCGCGCCGGACTCAAGGCCTTCATCGATCTGCCGTTTCGACTCCACCAGCGGGACCTGTTATGGGTCCCGCCGTTGCGTCGGGATGTCGAGATCCTCCTCTCTCGGACCAAGAATCCATTCTTCGAGCACGGGGAGGCCGAGTACTTCCTGGCCGAACGCGGAGGCGAAGTGGTGGGCCGCATCGCGGCGATCGCCAACCGGCTCCACAACGAAGCGCACCAAGACCACGTCGGGTTCTTCGGGTTCTTCGAAACGATCGATGATCAAACAGTAGCAACGGCACTCGTCGATGCTGCGGCGGCCTGGCTCACATCCAAGAGTTTCGATGCGATCCGGGGTCCGGCGTCGTTTTCCGTGAACGACGAATACGGCCTGCTCGTCGCCGGGTTCGACACGCCCAACACCATCATGATGCCCCACAACCCGGCCAGCTACCCTCCGCTGCTCGCTGGCACCGGGCTCCTGGGGGTGAAGAATCTGACGGCGTATCAGGGGGGCGACGAACGCCATTTTGTGACGCCGCCCGACCGGATTCGCCGAGCAGTCGACATCGCGAAGAAACGATTCGGGATCACCGTGCGGGGGCTTCGCCTGAACGACTTCAAGGCCGAGGTCGACCGGATCAAGATCCTCTACAACAAGTGTTGGGAGTCGAACTGGGGGGCGG